>JAHEMQ010000006.1 GCA_024643555.1 Crocinitomicaceae bacterium
GAAAAGCGTATCAGAGGTCAATTTTGTGCCAAAGTTTTGAAAATCAAATAAAAATTAATAGTTTTGAATCAACACGAAACTCCAACTAGTGAAAAGTTCACTTTAGTTTGACGACGTACAATTTCAATCTAAATTTTCATGAGATTAATTGTGCAATGCCATTTTTGTTTTCACCTCAGTTTTCTATTCATCATGCGTACCGCAAACGCGCAAAATGAAACGAATATGTATGATTACAAAGTTTACCAGAAGCAACATCAGCAATTAAGTTGTCAAGTGATTGATTCCGTGTTTTTTCAAACGGTACTTCATCAATTGTTGGCTATTGATACTACTCAATTTACCCAAAATTTAGATGTATACCACCGGGACTTAGTTCAGGCTTTTTCTTCCAATTGGCTATATTCAAAAAATGAGAACGATTTGCTTCAAGCAGCGTATCACGGTCTTCGCATCAAAAATCCAATAAGTTCTGATTATTGGAATTTAGCAAGTCATTTCGTTAGACTAAAAGACTGTGAACAAGGTATGGTGTATCTCGATCGTTACTTGAAGGAAACTTCAGCAAACCAGTTAATGCCTCCAATGGATATTTGGATGTTAATAAATGAATGTAAACAAGCAGGAACCGATGATTACAAAGTCTACAGGGAGTCACAGCTGAAATTGAGTTGCACACCTCAAGATTCATCGGCTATCATCACCAAATTGATGCAATTGCAGTTATTGGATACAACTCAATTCACGAAAAACATGGATACTTATTACCAAGATCTAGGTTGGGCATTTTATCGTTCGTTCCCGCTTTATAAAGATTCCATTTTATTACAGAAGTCCATTTCAGCTTACCTCAAACAAAAGGAATTAAGTTCGAACGATCTTTGGAATATCGCTTTCATCTATTACCGAATGAATGAATGTGACAAAGTTGCCGATTACCTAGAACGATACCTACGCGTGACACCTTCGAAGATAAAAAGGAACAATAAGGAACAAATTGCACGTATGAAGAAGGGCTGTGCGTAAGGTATTCGAAGGATGACGGAAGGAATCGGGATAGCAAATCTTGATGTGCGTACTGAATTAATTTTTCCCACAAAACAGAATAAATTGAGTTGATCTTCGTTTGGAACTGAAGATAATTTGATAATTTTGTAATAGGGACATCATGGAAACAGCAACCATCAATATCAGTAAGAAAATTCAGAAATACGAAGAGAAATCTGTCGTTATTTTTCAGGATATCAATGAGCTTTTGGATTCGTCCAACAAAGTAAAAAGGAGCATTGAAACCTTGATTAAATTAGGTAATTCCATCAACGAGGCAGCATTCAAACAAATCACCGATTTACATAGTTGCACCTTTGAAAACGAAAAAAACTTTAAGGTTATTGCTGGACTAATGCTTGTTTTGGTTGCTAAATCTCGAGAATTTCATCACGTTTTTGCAAATCATGATTTTTTCAAATCCTCGTTAAAATCCAGCTTGGAAAAATTTGAACTGGTCATTTCAGAAATGCAAGAAGCGGCAGAGGATATTTTATCCAACCTTGAGTTAAAGAACGACACAGAATGGGCGGATATCACCACTGATATCGATGTGAACTTCTCGAAACTAAAATAGGATTCTTCCCTTTTTTCATGAAAATGTATTTAACCCAAAGAGCAGGGGAGGAAATCGCTCGTTTGACAAAGAAGGCTGCCACTAAAAACATCAAAAAGGATCTTTGCGCTTTTTTCCTTTCACTGGGAACAATTGAAAACATTCGAAATGTGGATGAAACATTAGGTCCAAAGGGAAGAAATTCTAGTTGCAAGAAATCCAGGGTAAAAAATTCCATTAACAATGAAAAAAACGGTGGATTCCGATTGTATTTTATCGTTTCAGAGCAATGCGATACCATCATCATTGCATCCATGTACAGTAAAAAAATGATTCAAAATTATTCGAAGGAAGAGATAAAACGTGTGTTTAAATCTGCCAATTTAGATTTGAAAGAAGGTAAATTACGCAAGTTCACATTTTGTAAAGATTCAAATTGAGTTCATCTTTAAACTTTTCCTTCATTTGATTCCCTCTTCAAAAAATTATAAACTCATTCGGAAAATTGTATCTGGAACGATTTGGAAACTGTTCTTCGATTTTAGATAAGGAAACGAATAGATGACAAAACCTGATGTTGCTTCAAAGATAAAGTTTAAATCTGCTTTTTGATCCTTGTTAATATCAAATAATGAATCCTTGAAGAATGAATCGTCAAGGTATATTTTCAAAGTGTCCTTTCCGTGAATCAGCGCAACATGTTCACCGACCTCCTCATAGTTGACGGTTTTTATGATTTGATATGGAATGCTTTCAATGTGCGTCTTTCCCGAAAAGGAGACAGAAGTCTGACTCGAATCCAATAAGGTTAGCTTGACATCATTCAAATGAAAGGATTGACTTTGTTTTGTGTTTTTTTCTCCGCAAGAAAACAGCATGAAAAATGAACCTATGACTAAAAAATAAGTGAAGTTTGATAAAGAATTTTTTGCTTTCATTTGCGATGGATAATTCAACTACTGGAAGAAAATTAAAAGTGTGGATGATGCATCTTGTTGACAATTGACATATAAAATGATTGTTTGCTAATATTTAAGCAGCTTGAAGTTCGTCAATGCCTCGTTGTTTTTACTGATGCGTAAAATATACATAGCAGAACGAACATCTGGAATTGAAATCGGTGTTTCCAACGCGGTATTGTTCACCGTTCCTGAACTGACCTTTCTTCCACTCAAATCATAGATTTCAAACGTACATCCTTGCGCTTGTGTTTTGTTGTCGTGACTCAAAACAAAGGTTCCATTCGATGGATTCGGTGCTACGGAAAAATGAATGTCTGGTCCATCTGGTGGCAGTGGAATGAGTTTAAATACGGCCGTAAAATAAGCGGTATTTGCAGTGACATTTGACGTTAAGGTATCTTGTAAACTATCTAAAACAAAAGCAGTTGGAATCCAATGTGAAAATTCGTAACCTGGTTTTGCAATGGGCATCATGGAAATCGGAACGCCGTCAAAATAATATCCATTCCAGGGATACTGATTGGGTTGAATGCTGTTCAAGGCAATTTCTCCGCCATTTGCTGGTATGACATCCAATTCGATTCCTACTTTTTTCACGAGGTTAAAGGCTGATTGCAAGTGCTCAAATACCACAGAATCTCGACAGCTCAATTGCTCTTGGAATATTTCGTGATTGGTCACAAATGTTTGCATTTGCCCGGCAATGTTGTTCGGATCGCCCCAACGTGCATATTCGTTTGGCATTTCAGTAACCATTGATTCGAAAAAGGTTTGCTCACGTGCTAATAAGACATCCGTTCGATAACTCGTATTCATCAAATCTGCAAATCGATTGATAAAGTAGTTTTTGTATTCTGGATTTTGTATGCTTTTCAACCAAATATTGATATACGGATTTCCGGTACTTTGTCCAAGCATGTAGTTAATGTGATTGTCGGTGCAGCTCGTCCAACCATTCGGTTGCATGGATAATTCCAAGTCAATTAATCCAAAACGCCAGCGCCAATTTGATTTGTCAGAACGATAAATTTTTATGTTATTTCCCGGCCAATCCACATTTCCCATCCATGATTCCGCGATGATGTAATCGGAATATTGTTTCATATCGATGATTTGATCGGCGTCGCTCATGTAACTCGTAGAAAGCGGATTTAAGGTCAGAAAATCAGCGTATGAAGTCCAGAAATGAGCAACATCACCTTCCACTGTGCGCAAAACTAAATTGTACCAATAACTCAGCGACAATAGATCCATTGAATCCTTGTTGGCACCATCATGGATTTCAAAGTACTCCGCATTGAATTTTTCTCGAAGTTCATACAACCCGAAATAAGAACCATTGATGTAGACACTAACCGGTCGATAGGCAGAATAGTAATTCGAAGCGCCTTCACTCATCATGCGGACTTGACTTGCGTCTTTGTATGGCAAATTCAGGTATTGGTTGCTGCCATTTCGCAGGTAGATTTCACTGTATTTTGTTCGGTCCGATCGATCCGGTATCAAAGGAAAATGAACCGGTGCTTGACCCAATGTGCCGTGATCAAATGACAAACGGAAGGAATGTTGTGGTTGGGATCGACTCCCTCCAGCTCCACCGTCCATGCGAATTGCTGTCAAACGTTCAAATACAAATGGATGGCCAACGCCTTCGTTCAAATAAATAGCATGCGCTGGCTTCACCCAATCACTTGACCAATTGTCGAAAATCCCCGTTGGGCCATATAAATTGCTTTGATCCGTTGTCACTAATAAAATAGGCGTATTGTGACTCACATTAAAAATGTACGTTGCTATGGTTTGCTGACTAGGCAAATAACCAGTTGTCGCACTCAATGGAAATACCTTCGCGCGA
This sequence comes from Crocinitomicaceae bacterium, assembly GCA_024643555.1. Lineage (GTDB taxonomy): Bacteria > Bacteroidota > Bacteroidia > Flavobacteriales_D > Crocinitomicaceae > UBA952. The sequence goes on from JAHEMQ010000006.1 coordinate 4,421, forward strand.
AAAACACTTTTTTGATAGACAAAGATTGAATCTGAGTAGACTTGGGAACTGAATGTTGGCTCGGATCCATCCGTAGTGTAAACGAGTTTGCAAGGAATTAGGTTATTGTGAGCTATTTTTAAGTAGAACGCAGCATTGTTAATGCCTGAAATCTTTGACATAATGGGACGCGATAAACTATCGTTGTATACAACACTTGAATTGTTGGACGCAGCTGGCGATGGATTTAACCACTTGACATTCGCAGATGCATCTGGATTAAGTCCAACGGAAATATCGACAGATGGAGATTCCACATGTAAACTTGAGACCATTTGTTGTGCTGGATCGAACAAGTAAACCGTTTCACCGCCACCACCTAATTTAAAATTAGTGTGGTATAAATTTCCTTGAAGCGGAAGAAATTCAGCTGTCAATTCATTTACTGGCGTTGAGTTCAAATGAACATCCACGTAGGTATAAAGTTCGCCATTTGTGGCTGCAACCTCGAATCCAATTGAGTTGATCATTCCTGCTGTTAATCCTGCAGCACTTAACTCACTCGCTCTAATCAACATTTGGTGCCGAGCTCCCCAATACCAATTGCCATAAGGTGCCGGATAGTCTGTATTGGCATTTTGAATGGTTCCTGTACCAATAATGGCATTGTTTAATTTGATGTTTGGACGCTGGTAATAGGTGGAGGCGATATTGGCTGAACATGCAGCCGGACTTCCATCAATAAAACTACCGATGGTTGAGATATAGGATGTTGCCGTTTGTTTAAAAATGGAATTTTCAGTGTATTGCGAGTTGTTGTACGAACAAACATTAATGACCACATTTGATACGCCGTCCCAATAGAATGGTGTCACTAGTTGATGCTGACTCCATCCCACTTGCGGGGTGAAATTTTGAGCTGAAACTCCAAATTGAAATGGTGCCGAACCAAATCGGTTTTTTTGGCTACAAAACACCTGTTGGAATCCACCAGCCGGAATGGTTAAATTGGGAAAAATCCACATATTTGGATTCGTCATTTTATCCGAAAGGGCATATCCATTTAAATTGACACTCGATGTTCCTGCATTGTAGAGTTCAATCCAATCGCTCGCATCACCGTTTTCATCACTGGAAGAGGAATAGTTTTTATTACATCCTTCGTTGATGATGATTTGAGAATAGTCAATGAATCCAATTGATATGAAGAATAAAAGTGTAAAGAATTTCATGGGACCATTTTTTAGCAAAAAAAAAGGCTGGAAAACCAGCCTTTCGATACATTCAATTTTATTACTTCACATAAACACGTTGTGTCGTTTTTTCTGTTTTCGATTGAACAACTACCTGGTAAATACCGGTGCTCAAGTTGTCAAACGAAATGGTATTGTTTACATCTGTTAAAATGGAAGATGACACTTCTTGTCCGGACATGGAAACAAAAAAGACTTTCGAACCAATGACATCCGGTGTCACATTGATGGATACATGTTCAGGTGTTCCAATAATAGTTACTTTATCAGCTAAAGCGATGTTTTCTAATCCAGAGTTTGCACCTTCACCAGCAAGGATTTGCGTATCTGGAGTTGATTGATAACCATAGCCATGAATGGTGATTTGAGATGCATTTGCGTTGACAGACAACTCAACCCATCCGTAATAGGTATTCGTTCCACCAACGATTTTACCACCTAAAAATTTATGTGATTGATTTAAGAAGTTACCTTGTTGAACTGGAAATTGTCCCAAGGCACCTGCATCTACTAAAGCATCTAGTCCCAAGGCTGCATTAGACGATGACCCAAAATTTCCTGCGGCAGAAATGGGGTCGCCACTATTTAATGCAGAAATTTGAAAAGAGGAAGAAGAACTGCCGGTTCCTGTTGCTCCAAGCAATGAAACTCCCGCTGACATTTGAACTCCGGCTACACCTCCGTCATACGTGAATTGTACGCCTTGTGTAGAGGATGAACCATTTAAATGTTGCACAAAAAACGTCAATTCAGGATTCGCATCGTTATTGAAATCTAATGCATAAGGTGCATGTAAAGAATCGACAACTACATCTGGATTTAAATCGGTTGCAACAACTTGTGCGTTTACGTTACTCTGAGCAACCAATGCTCCAGCAACTGCGGAATATTGTTTTAATCTCGTTTTGTTTGAAGAGGAAAGTGTTTTCATGTTTAGCAATTTGCGATAAAAATAATCATTTTTTAAATGAAATGGAAATTTTGCTCAATTCCCAAGAAAGTTCTGCAGAATGAACGTTTGCTCTTCTTTGTGCTCTTCCAATAAATCGCGTGATAAGAATAGAACTGGAAGCCTGGCTTGACTATCAATCCACGCTTCAATCTTGCGCTGTTCCAGTTGAAAATGGGATAAACTCTTAGTCGATAAAACATTACCTAGTGTATTTCCTGATTTTAATTGCGCCGAAAATTCCGCGTCAGATTGCAAATAAATCAGTTTGTATTGAAATACATCGGGTAGAAAGGACAAGGCATGACTCGGTATAAAAATGACTTCATTCGTTAGTTCCTCTAACCATTGAGCTGATAAATGAAGGTTTTTGGCAAGATCGCGGTATTTCTCTGCTGAGTAAACAGGTATACCCATTTCCTTTAAAAAGGCAAGCACATTTTCTTGGTCTTTTTCAATTACTTCCGTTAAAATAATGCGTTCACCCTTTAGACTCTCTTGGAGAAAATTTGAGTGAAAGGCGGCCTTTTTTTCATCAATCATGGCATCCGAATAAAGTTCTTTTAGCCACTTATGTGCTTTCACATTTCCGGGAACTAGGCGCAAATTTACTTCGAATGCCTTGATGGCATCTTCAATCAATCCTTGTCGAACCAGAGCCTCTCCCAAATGATAATGTGCTCGGTGAAAGAAAAAATCACATTCAATGGCAATGAGAAATTCTTCAATGGCTGCATTCAATTCGCCACGTCTCAGCATACTCAAACCCAATCCATGGTGCGCTCGAGCTGGTGAATCATCAATGTTCAAAGCGCGAATGAATTGTGCTTCCGCTTGTTCGTACTTTTTTCGCTGAAGAAAAATTTGAGCAATGTTCAAGGCAACTTGATAGTTATTTGGATTCCGTCCTTGAATAGTTAAAAGCTTTGACAATGCGAGATGAGGCTTGTTCATCGCTAATAGTATCAATCCTTCTAAGTATTCCAAAAACATGGGTTCTTCCATTCCGAGTTTGTCGTAGGCGTCCTCCTGCTGCTCCGTTTTTTTGTGCGTTTCCTTTAAGTCGTTTAGAATTTCCATGGCTTTTCGGTATTGCCTTGTGGACAAATACACAAATGCCAAACGTTGTCCATAACGTTGGATTTTACTCTCTTGATAAATTCGCTCCAGAATGACCAGCGCTTCTTGGTATTTACCGGCATTTAGTAAGTTTCTAGCAATGTAGTATTCGTTTTCACGCTTGGATTTTTCAACCTGAAGGATTTTATCATCGTCCAAGGCGTCGATGTAACCTAGATCTACCAATTGTTGCAAAGCCTCCTGTGCTGCCCACGGATCTTCTCGTAAAATAGCATCATGCATTCCGCTTTCACCAGGTATCGTTTCCCATGAATCGACGAATTCAACCGCTTTCGGTTCTTCGAAACATGCATGAAGTACTTTCCCTTCCATGTCTTTTCCGACTGCTAAGCCCATGTGATGTAACAAAGTTGGTGTGACATCCAACACACTTGCGCCTGAAATGCTCGAACCGTTATTTTTTACGCCAGGACCTGCCATAACAAAAATCCCATAAGGACTATGTTCAACGGCTGGACCCGATGGTTCTTTTGGAATGTACAATGGACGTTGATGGTCACAGTGAAAGCCATGGTCTGAAATCAATAACACGGTGGTGTTTTCTTCATCAATTAAGCTCATCATTCGCTCCAACATCCGGTCGTGAAACACATATGCGGCCTCAACGACATGTTTGAAATCATCGAAGTCTTGTTCCGGAATTTCTGGTCTTCTCGGCGGGAAATAGCGCATGGCTACATGCGAAAAGTGATCTATGGCATCGTGGTAAACTGCCATAAAGTCCCATTCACTTTTCTCTAACAAATAGCAACTTGCGTTATGGATGGTGCCCGCATTCGCCATGTTTTTAATGACACTGGTCGTGCGTCGATCGGAACGAAGTGGAATATTCTCCTTTAAATTGGGGATAAATGGCAAGGTTTGATGTAACGTAATCTGATGCGGATGAATGCGGAAGTCCTTCATAATTTCTTCCATATCCTTTGGATGAACCGTGCCGTTCGGCATTTCCCATTCTTCTTCCAGTGGTTTAGTCGCTATTTGGTATAGGTTAGAAACCATGACACCATTGATGGGCTCGGCAGGATTACTTGGCCACCAGGCGATAACATTACTTTTATATCCTTCTTGATTTAGGATGTTCCAAATCGCCTTTACTTTTCGGGAAGTGGAAGTCACAGGTCTTAAATTCTCACCATCTGGTGTTGGTTCAATGAAACCACCAATTCCGTGTTTGTCGGCCCGAAATCCAGTGGCAATACTGGTCCATAACATCGGAGAAAGAGGAGGATCAAGCGTTTGCAATTTGCCGTGAACGCCTCGCGACATCAAACGGGCAAATGCAGGCATTTTTCCTTGTTGAATCAACGGCATGATGACTTTCCATTCTGCGGCATCCCATCCAATAACTAGTACTTTCTTTTTTGACATGTTTCGTTTATTTGTCGCTTCGATTTCGGTAAAGGGAAGGGTCAACTACTGCTAAAAGTGTTTCGATCGATACCGACCATCCACAAAATTCCATTAGTTTTGGTAAAACGGCTTTTGGATTGGATACCAGTTCGCGGTGTTGTATTTCGATAAAAGGAATCTGGTGACTTTTGAGAAATTGACGACTTTTTTCGATGTGTAAAGCGTACATTGTTTTGAATTTCTCTTTTTGATCTTGTTGGTCTTTTTGAACCATTTTCTCTTGTGATTGAACCACTTCGTCCAAGTCTCGCAGCATAAAAACAACCCTGTAATCCAAGGATAAATCAATGAATTGAACCAATGGAGCGACAATTTTTATTACTTTTCCATCTACGTCTTTTAAAAAGGAATTGCTCTTTACAATTCCTTTTACAGCTTCTAATTCATAATATCCTTTTGGATTGTTTTCGTCATGCTGACGAATGGCATCCGAACAAATGGAGACTTCTGCAGCCTCGAAAAGTTGCATCATAAGAGAGGTTCCAGAACGTGGAATGCCAGTAACAATTGTAATCACGGTATTTTTGATAAGGTTGATCAAAAATAACAATAATCAGCTTGCCAACTTTTGAATGTGTTGGACTAAATCGTTTTTAGAATAATCTTATTTCTGTGCAAGGTGATTTCACCCTTGATTTCCAATTGCTTGAGCAAGCGTGAAATGACGACCCGAGAGGAATGTAAGTCGTCCGCAACTTGTTGATGCGTATGAAGAATCTCTAAAGACCCCAATAGTTTTGCCTGATCACGAAGGTACTTTAGTAAGCGCTGGTCTAGATTCATAAAGGCAATGGCGTCAATTGACTCCATTAACTCCATCATACGTGAATGGTAATTACTAATGATATAGGTCCGCCAACTTTTATATTGATTCATCCAAGTTTCCATGTATTCCGCCGGAATCATGAGTAGCAATGATGGCTCCATCGCTGTAGCCTTGATTTGACTATCCATTTTCTTGGTGCAACATTGCAAGGACATCGCACAAGTGTCACCGCCCTCGATATAGTATAGTAATAATTCTTCTCCATTTTCATTCTCGCGAGACACTTTAATGGATCCCTCAATGACAATCGGAATTAATTGCAGGCGATCGCCAACATGGACAATGATTTCATCTGTAGTTGTTTCACGTATTTTGGCCAATTGAGCCATCTCCGTAATTAGTTCAGGCTCCAGCACATATCCCAGTTGTGCTTGAAGCATAGCTTCTTTATCGACTTGACTTAGCATCTGCTTTGTAATGGATAAAGATGTTCGCATACATGATTTTGGAAAGAGCAAAAAGGTATGGAGATAATACAATCGTAAAGAAGGTCACCAAACCAATTTGTGTCCAAACGCCAAAGCTGGGAAACCACAAGTTACAAGATGCCCAAATGGTGACAAACAAGGCCACCCCTAAAGCATAGGAAACGTACATCGCGCCGTAGTAAAATCCTGGTTCGCGTTCATACTTGAGGTGACAAACCTCACATTCTTGTCGAACATCTCCTGCGTGTTTCAGGTCGTAAACATTGGAAACTAGAAATTTACCTTCGTGACATTGAGGGCAAGTAATTTTGGCGATGCTATACAGTTTGGATCCCTTTTTCATTCGTTTTGTTCATTGTTAGCACAAAAGTACGTGATTTACTGACTTCCAATTGTAACTGTTGTTACTAAAATCAAGAAGGTGACTAAAATCATGTTTTGATGCGCTATTTATCGGGATTTGACATGAATTGTGACAAAAAGACATTGTTTCCATCCAATTTCTTTCATTTTGTCATTTATTGAACAGAATCTTCGCATGGCATACAAATTGAGAATGCAGAGACATCAAAAAGTAAATTTTTTAAGAATGGGAAAAATAATTGGAATTGACTTAGGAACAACAAACTCGTGTGTTTCTGTCATGGAAGGAAATGAGCCGGTGGTGATTTCAAATGCAGAAGGAAAAAGAACGACACCGTCTGTTGTGGCATTTGTTGAAGGAGGAGAGCGTAAAGTTGGAGATCCAGCAAAACGTCAGGCCATCACAAATCCGACAAAAACGATATACTCCATTAAACGATTCATGGGATCAAGCTTTGATGAATCGAGCAAGGAAGTTTCTCGTGTGCCTTATCAAGTAGTAAAAGGTGACAACAATACACCACGAGTTAAAATTGATGACCGTTTGTATTCACCACAAGAAATTTCAGCGATTATTCTTCAAAAAATGAAGAAAACTGCCGAGGATTACCTTGGACAAGAAGTAACTGAAGCGGTGGTAACTGTTCCGGCGTATTTTAACGATGCACAACGTCAAGCAACAAAAGAAGCAGGTGAAATCGCAGGATTAACCATCAAAAGAATCATCAACGAGCCAACGGCAGCAGCATTGGCTTACGGATTAGATAAAAAAGGAATTGACCAAAAAATCGTTGTATTTGACTTCGGTGGTGGAACACATGACGTTTCAGTTCTTGAGTTAGGTGATGGCGTTTTTGAAGTATTGTCCACAGATGGTGATACACACTTAGGTGGTGACGATGTGGATGAGGCAATCATCACATGGTTGGCGGAAGAGTTTAAAAATGATGAAGGTGTAGATTTACGCAAAGATCCGATGGCACTTCAACGTTTGAAAGAAGCAGCAGAGAAAGCAAAAATCGAGTTATCGTCTACCAACTCATCGGAAATTAACCTACCGTACATTATGCCAGTAGATGGGGTTCCAAAACACTTGGTTAGAACCTTACAACGTGCAAAATTCGAACAATTGATTTCTGAAATCGTTGAGCGTACCATTGCTCCTTGTCGTTCGGCCTTGAAAAACGCAGGACTTTCTCCAAGTGACATCAATGAAGTGATTTTAGTAGGTGGATCCACACGTATTCCAATCATCCAAGATGCCGTTGAGCGTTTCTTCGGTAAAGCACCGTCAAAAGGTGTGAATCCAGATGAAGTGGTGGCAGTAGGTGCAGCGATTCAAGGTGGAGTGCTAACAGGTGAAGTGAAAGATGTCTTGTTATTAGACGTGATTCCTTTATCCCTAGGTATTGAAACAATGGGTGGTGTAATGACGAAATTAATCGATGCGAACACAACGATTCCAACGAAAAAATCAGAAGTGTTCTCAACGGCATCCGACAACCAACCATCAGTAGATATTCACGTGCTTCAAGGTGAGCGTCCAATGGCAAACGATAACAAAACATTGGGTCGATTCCAATTGACAGATATTCCACCAGCGCAAAGAGGTGTGCCTCAAATTGAGGTGACCTTCGACATCGATGCGAATGGAATCATGAATATTTCTGCGAAGGACAAAGGAACAGGAAAACAACAATCGATTAAAATCGAAGCGTCTTCTGGTTTGTCCGATGAGGAAATCCAACGCATGAAAGCGGAAGCGGAAGCTAATGCTGAGTCAGATAAGAAAAAACGTGAAGAGGTTGAAACCATCAACAAAGCTGATTCCTTAATTTTCCAAACGGAGCGTCAAATGAAAGAATATGGCGATAAAATTCCAGCGGATAAAAAACAAGGAATTGAAGATGCATTGAATGAGTTGAAAACAGAATTCGAAGCGCGTAACGTTCAGAACCTTGAGCCAGCAATGGAAAAATTAAACAATGTATTCCAAGCGGCTTCTCAAGACATGTACAATGCTGCAAATGCTGACGGTGGAAACGCTGGAGATGCAGGAGCAGATCAATCAGCAGGAAATCCAAACGACGAAGTAACGGATGTTGATTTCGAAGAAGTAAAAGATAAATAATCTAATTGATTAAAAACAATTTCAAAACACTCGTTGTTTATTCAGCGAGTGTTTTTATTTTTGATCCATGCTCTACTCCAAAAAACTAGAAAATGCCAATAGTAAAGAATGGGTGGTCTTCATCCATGGTGCTGGAGGTAGTTCGAGTATTTGGCATAAGCAAATTAAAACTTTTTCAGAAAAGTATAACCTCTTGTTAATCGACTTGCGCGGACACGGGAAAAGTCAGATTGAATCCAAAAAGAAACGCTATTCTTTTAAATTGATTGCACAGGATGTAATGGATGTTCTCCATGCGCATCACATTGAAAAAGCACATTTTGTCGGGGTTTCCATGGGATCCATTGTGATTAAACAAATCGAATTACTCGAGCCTTCATTAGTGAAATCCATGATTTTCGCTGGAGCCATCACCAGACTGAATTTTAAATCGCGTTTGTTATTAAAAATCGGACGAGCCTTGAATCGCATCATTCCACAAATGGGGTTGTATCAATTGTTTGCACGGATTATGATGCCCAAGAAAAATCATGCCTCTTCTCGGGAATTATTTATTACTGAAGCGCGTAAAATCGTGCACAAAGAATTCAATCGCTGGTTTAAATTAACTTCCCGTTTGGCTTTGTATCTCATTGAATTGGAAAAACAAACCGACAAAACGCCCACCTTATTTATCATGGGGGCAGAGGATCATCTTTTTCTAGCACCCGTTAAACGTCTTGTGGAGCAAAATCCAAGCTTGAATCTGAGCATCGTTCCCAATTGTGGACACGTCGTCAACTTTGAACAGGCAGATACCTTTAACGACCTCAGTTTAAAATTTATTGATCAAGTTTCCGCTTGAAAGACACCTATTAACAATTTGAATTCAATTTGTTAAAAAACACTTGATCAAAAAACACCCACCTTCACAGATTTGGATTAAATTTGTGCTCAATTTGCAGCGAACATCCGCTTCGAAGAAAAGTAAATTGAAATCCCTATGCCAAAAGATTTATCCATCAAATCGGTTCTGATCATCGGAAGCGGCCCTATTGTTATCGGTCAAGCATGTGAGTTTGACTACGCCGGATCACAAGCAGCACGTTCATTGAGAGAAGAAGGAATTGAAGTCACCTTAATCAATTCGAATCCGGCGACCATCATGACCGATAAAGTTGTTGCTGATAACATTTACCTGCAACCACTAGAACCGGAAAGTATTTTGGAGATTTTGAAAAATCACAAAATTGATGCTGTTCTTCCTACGATGGGTGGTCAAACAGCCTTGAATTTATGTATCAAATGTGATGAATTAGGCATTTGGGAAAAACATGGCGTGCGATTAATTGGGGTCGATATTGAAGCCATTGAGATTACGGAGAACCGAGAGGCTTTCCGTGAATTAATGTTGGAGATAGATGTGCCGATGGCACCGCAAAAGACAGCAAAATCATTCTTGGAAGGAAAGGAAATCGCTCAAGAATTCGGCTTCCCTCTTTGTATTCGTCCTTCCTATACGCTTGGTGGATCGGGAGCTTCCATTTTACACGAACCAAAAGAATTTGACAACCTACTGGAACGCGGCTTGCAATTATCCCCGATTCACGAGGTGATGATTGATAAAGCTTTGTTGGGATGGAAAGAATATGAGTTGGAGTTGTTGCGTGATGCCAACGATAACGTGGTGATCATCTGTTCGATTGAAAATTTCGATCCGATGGGCATTCACACGGGAGATTCGATTACCGTTGCTCCAGCAATGACCTTATCCGATACAACCTTTCAGAAAATGCGCGATATGGCCATCAAAATGATGCGTTCTATCGGGAATTTTGCTGGTGGATGTAACGTTCAATTTGCAGTATCTCCTGACGATGCAGAAGACATCATCGCCATTGAAATCAATCCACGTGTATCTCGTTCATCTGCCCTTGCATCAAAAGCGACTGGATATCCGATTGCTAAAATCGCTTCGAAACTGGCGATTGGTTACCATTTGGATGAATTGCAAAACCAAATTACAAAAACAACCTCTGCTTTATTTGAACCAACCTTGGATTACGTAATTGTTAAAATTCCGCGTTGGAACTTTAATAAATTTCCAGGAACAAATCGCCAACTAGGACTTCAAATGAAATCCGTTGGGGAGGTAATGGGAATTGGTCGCTCCTTCCAAGAAGCACTTCAAAAAGCTTGTCAATCCTTGGAAATTAACCGCAATGGATTAGGTGCGGATGGAAGAGAATTGACCAATCAAGATGAAATATTACATTCCTTAGAATTTGCGAGTTGGAATCGATTATTCCATATTTACGATGCCATTAAATTGGGGATTCCGTTTAAAAAAATCGTGGAAAAAACGAGAATCGACATTTGGTTCTTGAAGCAAATCGAAGACCTGATTAAGTTAGAGCGCAAGATTGAAAAATACCATTTAGGTAGCATTCCAAAAGACTTGCTTTTCGAAGCGAAACAAAAGGGTTATGCCGATCGTCAAATTGCTCATTTATTACGTTGTTTAGAATCCGAAGTGTACCAAAAACGCACGGAATTTGGAATCAAACGTGTGTATAAGTTGGTTGACACCTGCGCTGCGGAATTTGAAGCGAAAACGCCATATTACTACTCGACCTTCGAATACGAAAACGAAAGCATCGTTACAGATCGCAAAAAGGTAGTGGTACTTGGTTCCGGTCCAAATAGAATTGGACAAGGAATTGAATTCGATTATTCGTGTGTTCATGGGGTTTTGGCGGCGAAAGAATGTGGTTACGAAACCATTATGATCAACTGTAATCCGGAAACGGTTTCGACTGATTTCGATACAGCTGATAAATTGTATTTTGAACCTGTTTTCTGGGAGCATATTTACGACATCATCATGCACGAAAATCCAGTAGGGGTGATCGTTCAGCTTGGAGGACAAACTGCCTTGAAACTGGCCGAGAAATTACAACGTTATGGAATCCGAATTTTGGGAACGAGTTACGAGGCCTTAGATTTGGCGGAAGATCGTGGACGATTCTCGAAATTATTGGAGGCGAACAATGTTCCTTTCCCGCAATATGGTGTGGTGGAAAGCGCGGAACAAGCGTTGGAGTTGTCCGACGAGTTAGGGTTCCCATTATTGGTTCGTCCTTCCTATGTATTGGGTGGACAAAAAATGAAAATTGTCATCAATAAGGAAGAATTGGAGCACCATGTCGTGGATATTATCAATGAAATGGGCAACAACCAAATCTTGTTGGATCACTTCTTAGGTGGTGCTATTGAGGCAGAAGCTGACGCCATTTGCGATGGTGAAAATGTATACATCATTGGAATCATGCAACACATAGAACCAGCAGGAATCCACTCTGGAGATTCTTACGCAGTCTTACCTCCATATAATTTGGGAGATTTTGTCATGACGCAAATCGAAGACATTACCAAGAAAATTGCGATTGAATTGAAAACAGTCGGATTACTGAATATTCAGTTTGCAATCAAAGATGACAAGGTATACGTCATTGAGGCAAATCCACGTGCATCTCGTACGGTACCATTCATCGCGAAAGCCTACGACGAGCCTTATGTGAACTATGCGACAAAAGTTATGTTGGGTGAGAAAAAAGTCACTGATTTCAATTTCCAACCGAGAAAAGAAGGATATGCCATTAAAATCCCGGTATTCTCCTACGAGAAATTCCCAGATGTGAAAAAAGAACTTGGACCTGAGATGAAGTCAACTGGAGAGGCCATTCGTTTCATTAAAGACTTAAAAGATCCATTCTTTACGAAAATCTATTCGGAAAGAAATATGCACCTTTCACGTTAATTTCCTGACATTCGAACACAAATACCTTAAGGGATTCTGTATATTTGTCCTATGCAGAAGGTAGAGGACATCATGGCACCAATCCAGTCAGAATTGACTGCGTTCGAATCCTATTTTAAAGATTCGATGAAGTCCGATGTGGCTTTACTGGACAAGGTAACGCAATACATTGTGAAGCGAAAGGGAAAGCAAATGCGTCCTATGTTCGTTTTTCTCACAGCAAAAATGCTTGGAGAAATCAATCAAGTAACTTTCGATGCGACAACACTTGTTGAATTGCTTCATACCGCAACACTTGTTCATGACGATGTGGTGGATGATGCCAATGAACGACGAGGATTTTTCTCCGTTAATGCACTTTGGAAAAATAAAATAGCAGTTCTCGTTGGTGATTACATGCTTTCGAGAATTCTTTTACTTTCCATCGAAAAAGACAATTTAGCATTATTGGAAGTGGTGGCGCGTGCTGTTCGTGAAATGAGCGAGGGAGAATTATTGCAAATTGAAAAAGCACGTGATTTAAACATCGATGAAGAAACGTATTTTGAAGTGATTCGAAAAAAGACTGCGTCACTCATTTCTACCTGCTGTGAAGCGGGTGCAATTAGTGTTCAAGCCATGGAACATCGCGAAAAAATGCGAAAATTCGGTGAGTTAATTGGCTTGGCGTTTCAGATTAAAGATGATATTTTTGATTACGGATCAGGGGAGCACATTGGAAAACCAACCGGCATTGATATACGTGAACAAAAAATGACCTTGCCCTTAATTTACGTGATGAATCATTCGACACAGGAAATTCGTAAAGAATTGATGTACATCATGAAAAATGAATTCGATGTATCGGCTAAAATCAAACGCGTGATTCAGGTGGTCATTGAATACGGTGGAATCCAATACGCGACAACCAAAATGGAAGAAATCGCAAACGAAGCCCTCACTTTATTATCCGACTTCCCCGACAACGAGGCAAAAAATGCGTTGATAGGGTTAGTACATTATACAATGAATAGAGAGAAATAATGAGTAGATTTTTATTTTTAATGAGCATTGTCATCTTGACCTTAAATGCGTGTTCCAATGAAGTGCCGTCCACGACGAATCAACCTAAAAAAGAAGAGGTTCTCTACCAAATCAAGGATGGGAAGTTTACTGAATGGTATCCAGGTAAAAAACAAGTGAAATTTGAGGGCAACCTCGATGTGAAAGGAAATCGAGATGGAAAGTGGACCTTTTATTCTGAAAAAGGCAGCGTTCTTTCCTTTTTGTTTTATGACCATGGAAAACGGGAAGGATATTCGGTAGTAAAACATCCGAACGGACGCATTCACTACCATGGTGAATACAAGAACGATCAAATGGTTGGCATTTGGACCACCTACGACGAAAACGGAAAGAACAAACAAGAAAAAGACTACGGTTACCCAGAAGGTGAGTAAAATTCCCCCACATATCATCGATGAAATCATGCAAGTTTCTCGCATCGAGGAAGTAATTGGCGATTATGTGCAATTGAAACGTGCTGGATCTAATTTAAAGGGATTGAGTCCATTTACGGATGAAAAAACTCCGTCGTTTGTCGTTTCTCCGGCCAAACAAATTTTCAAATGTTTTTCTACTGGTAAGGGAGGGACAGTCGTTTCTTTCTTGATGGAAAAAGAACATTTCTCCTATCCGGAAGCATTGCGCTGGTTGGCAGATCGTTATGGTGTTCAAATTCCTGAAGCGGCTCAGCCAACAGCGGAAGAATTAGCCGAATTAAACGAACGCGAAAGCTTCTACATCATCAATGAGTTTGCAAAAAACACCTTCGTGCAAAACATGCAGGAAACTGAGGAGGGAAAAGCGATTGGACTTTCTTACTTCGAAGAACGTGGATTTCGCCCCGATATCATTGAGCGTTTTCAGTTAGGTTATTGCTTGAACAAAGGTGATGATTTTACGAAAAAAGCCCTAGAAAAAGGTTATAAATTAGATTATTTAGAAAAAGTCGGACTGTCAAAAACAAAGGAAGAACGTTCTTTTGATTTTTTTAGAGGACGCGTTATTTTTCCCATACATAGTGTCTCTGGTCGTGTTTTAGGATTTGGTGGAAGAACCTTGATGGCAGATAAAAAAATCGCCAAGTATTTCAATTCCCCTGAGAGCATCATTTACAACAAAAGCGAAATCTTGTATGGATTGTACTTTGCGAAAGGAGATATCGTGAAATACGATGAGTGTTTGTTGTGTGAAGGTTATACCGATGTTATCAGCATGCATCAAGCAGGAATGCAGCATACTGTTTCGTCTTCCGGAACTTCCTTGACGAAAGAACAAGTGAAATTAGTGAAACGATACACCAAGAACTTAACGATTCTGTACGATGGAGATGCAGCCGGAATCAAAGCAAGTTTCAGAGGTATTGATTTAATTTTGGAAGAAGGAATGAATGTTAAAGTGGTACTTTTTCCTGATGGAGAAGATCCGGACTCATTTTCTAAATCCAAGAGCACGACTGAACTTGAGGAATACATTAAAGAGCACAAACAGGATTTCATTACGTTTAAAGCCTCCATATTATTGGCGGATGGCATCAATGACCCCATACGTAAGTCAGAACTGATCAAAGAAATTGTCCATTCGGTCTCCTTGATTCCCGATCAGATCACACGCAGTGTTTACGTTCAAGAAATTGCACGACAATTTGAGATCTCTGAATCCATCGTTAACAATGAACTCCTGCGTTTGCGAAAGTCGAGTATGGCGAAACAATTGCAAGAGCCAATGCTTCATGAGATTCAAATTCCGATGGAAAGTCCGAATTTATTGGAAGAACAGCCTGCAGGAATTGGTGGTCAAGAAACGAAGAAATCTTCCATTCTACATGAAGAAGAACTTATCCGCCTAATGGTCAAATACGGAACGCGTGAAGTACACATCAAAGAAGTTGGAAGCGAGGATAAAACCACCAGTGTCATCGAATTGATCATTCAAGAAATTGAAGGCGATGAATTGCGCTTTGAAGATCCTAAATTAAAGGAACTTTATGGTATTTTTATGGATGGAATAGCGGATAACACCTTGCTTGCTACATCTTATTTAAAACGATTGGAAAATCAAGAAATTGTGGCATTCGTTAGCGATATTGAGAGCGACGAACAAGAGTTAAGTCATAATTGGGCGACTAAATACAATATTTACACGAAAACAGAAGCAGACAATCTATATGAATCTGTAATGAATGCCATCTATCACTTTAAGTTGACGAAGGTGGAGGAACACATTCAGTCATTGCAAACAGAACTAAAAGAAAAGAATCCGCAAGGGGAGGACCTTATTTTGTTGTTGTCAGAACAAATGGTCTATGCCAAGGTTCGCAAAGAATTTTCGGAAAAACTAGGGAGAATCATCACGAGATAAGGTATGTTAAGCACGACACTCTTTCACATTGGACCATTCAAAATTTGTTTTTGGAACCTCGTCTTTCTATCGCTTATCTTTTTGGTGGCTGCCATTCTTCGACGTATTGTCCATCGCTTGCTAAAACGCTACGTCAAAACGACGCATATCAATTTGGAAGGACGTCAACTAGCATGGTTGAAATTGTTGAGTCAGAGCGTATACTTATTGGCTATTTATGTCGCTGTGTTGAGTTTTAAATTCAATAATTACAATGTGACTTTCAAGAAATTTTTAACCTATAAATTCATTGATTTAGGCTCCATCAAAATTGACTTTGCCGATGTGTTAATTATCGTTTCTGTCTTTTTTGGAGCGCGCATGTTGGTCAACTTCAGTAGGTTATACATCGGCCGGAAATTCAAACGTAATTCAGAATACGATCCAGCCTCTGAATATGTCTACTTGCAAATCGCCAAGTATGTCATTTACGTATTTTCCATTCTTTTCTGCTTTCAATTATTAAACATTGATCTCGTCATTATTTTAACCAGTTCCGTTGGGCTTTTAGTGGGTATAGGATTAGGTCTTCAAGATGTTTTCAAAGACATGATTGCAGGCGTTGTGTTATTGGTGGAAGGTAATCTGAGGGTGGGTGACATTGTTGAGATTCATGGAACTTCAAAAAGTTCACAGAAATCTTCGGATGCGATTGTTGCTAAAATTCTGAAAATAAGTGTGCGAACCACACAAATTCAGACTCGTGAAGGAAATGTGCTCATTATTCCAAATACCCGCCTAACACAAGAACAAATTGAAAACTGGAGTCACGGTTCAGAATTAACTCGATTTAAAATTAATGTAACTGTTGATTTTGGTTCGGATACCGAGTTGATAAAAAAGCTCTTAATTCAAGCCGCGATGGCACATCCCAAGGTGAAGAAAAGTCATCCCGTGTTCGTAAGTTTGTCGGAATTTGGAGAAAATGGCCTTGGTTTAGAATTGATTTTCTGGGCTGATCATAGTTGGGATATCGACATATACAAATCAGAAATTCGATTTGAAATTGATCGTCTATTTAGGGAATATAAAATCACCATTCCTTACCCACACCGAACCATTGTCCAAGCCTAGCTAATCCCTCAGCAAATAAAGGTAACGCTGAATGGTATTTTCGATGCCCAAATAAAGTGCATCGGAAATCAATGCGTGTCCGATGGATACTTCGTCCAACTGAACAACGGCTTGCTTGAAATAGCGCAAGTTTTCTTGATTTAAATCGTGTCCGGCATTGATTTCTAATCCAATCGAAACGGCAAAATCTATGGCGTCTACATAAGACTCAACCGCAGCTCTCGGATTGTTTTGAAATGCTTCGGCGTATGGACCTGTGTACAATTCAATGCGATCGGCACCTGCTTTTTTCGCGCATTCGATCCACTTTTTATTTGGTTCAACGAACAATGAGGTTCGAACACCTAATGCCGCAATTCCTTGAAGTGTCTCGGTCAAAAAAGATTGGTGTTTATCTGTGTCCCAACCTGCATTTGACGTAAGCACGTCTGGGCCATCGGGAACAAGTGTCGCTTGGTGCGGTTTGATGTCGCTAATCATGCTTAAATAACGCGCATCTGGATATCCTTCAATGTTATATTCTGTGGTGACAACTTTCGCAATCGCATAGGTGTCTTCGGTGGTGATGTGTCGTTCATCTGGACGTGGGTGTACCGTGATCCCTTGTGCGCCAAAACGTTCGCAATCAATGGCGAATTGAACCACATTTGGAATTTGTCCACCTCGAGCATTTCGAATGGTAGCGATTTTATTAATATTCACACTCAGTCTTGTCATGGCACAAATTTTGACACACAAAAGTAAGAACTCTGAAAGGATTTTACTACTTTGGCGACGTGTATGAGAGCAATTGATTTAATAACAGATGAAATACCTCCTCTAATTCATACTGATTCAGGCGATAAGGCCTTGAATTGGATGGAAGAATTTAAAGTATCTCATCTGCCCGTTTTAAAAAACGGGAATTTCGTTGGGCTCGTTTCCGAATCGGATATCCTTGACCACCTCAATTTAGAAGAAAACCTCGATCAACTTTTTCAACATTTGCCGCGTCCATACGTTCTCGGACAAGCGCACGTGTATGATGTCATAGCCAAAATGGCAGAATTCAAATTAAGTGTCGTGCCTATTCTTGATCAACAAGAAAACTATTTGGGGTGTTGCAGTGTATACCACGTGATGACCGTGTTGGCAAACACAGGGAGTATCAAGGAAAATGGTGGAATTCTGGTACTCGAAATGAATGCGAGTGATTACTCATTATCCCAAATTGCACAAATCGTTGAAAGTAACAATGCACGCATTTTAAGTGTCTTCATGACAACAAACCAAGATTCCACTAAAATGGATGTTACCGTTAAAATCAATAAAGTTGATTTGACGAGTATTATTCGAACATTTGAGCGCTATGACTATCATGTGAAAGCGTCCTTCCAGAATGGACATGGGGATGAGGATATGCAGTGGAGGTATGACACATTAATGCAATACTTAAAGTTGTAACATGAGAGTAGCAATCTACGGTAGAAAGATTAACAAGCAAACGAGTACCTTCTTTACAGAAGTCATCAAACATATTGAGGATTTTGGTTGGAAACCCATCTTGGAATCTGATTTAAAGGAACAGTTGGTTTCAAAAGCAGGTGTCTCTTCAAACTATGATACGTTTAAGGATTACAAAGACTTTCGTTCAGGCGTTGATTTATTGATCAGTCTGGGTGGGGACGGAACTTTCTTAAGGGCAGTTTCCTATATTCGTGATTCCGGCGTTCCAATCATGGGAATCAACACAGGTAGACTGGGATTTCTTTCCAATATCTCCAAAGATCACATTTACGATAAATTGGCACAAGTACGCGATAAACAATTCGAATTCCAGCGTCGTTCCCTTTTGCGCGTATCTACGGCGGAGGACCTCTTTGGAGAAGAGAATTTTGCTTTAAATGAATTGACCTTGCAGAAAAAGGACACCTCCTCTATGGTGACTGTTCATGCGTATTTAGATAAGAAGTTCTTGAATTCTTATTGGGCGGATGGACTGATTGTAGCCACGCCGACAGGTTCAACGGCTTATAGCCTAAGTTCAGGTGGGCCAATCATTACCCCTGGCTGTCAGGTTCATATAATTACCCCAATTGCACCACATAATTTAAATGTGCGTCCTGTTGTTGTGCCTGATCACATGCCTATTTCCTTGAGTGTAGAAGGACGCGGTCGAAGTTATTTATTAAGCTTGGATGGTGTTTCGAAGCAAATCAAACAAGGAGAAGAAGTCTTGGTGACAAAGGCGGAATTTATGATTAATGTTGTTAAATTTGAGGACAATAATTTCTTAGATACCATTCGAAATAAAATGCTTTGGGGGATTGATACCCGTAATTAATGAAAAAAGGATAAAAAAATGATGAAAAAAACACTTGTATTTACCGCACTTTTGATGGGCTTAAACGCGCAGGCTCAATTAACTAAATTAGATTCTGTCAGCTATTTGGTTGGAATGAATATTGGCTCAAGTATTGTGAAAGATTTTAGTGAGGCCAATGTAAACATGTTGATCAAAGGGCTACAGGATGCCATGGCTAAAAGCACTCCAATGTGCGCTGATCCTGGGAATGCTATCTTGAGTAGCTACTTTCAACAAAAACAACAATTAGCTCAAGCGGCTGAAGAGGTGAATAATCAGGCCTATAAAAAAATCGGTGAAGAATTCATGGCGAAAAATGCCACGAAAAAAGGAGTAAAAGTAACGGCAAGCGGATTGCAATACGAAGTATTGACTGAAGGAAAAGGGGAGCATCCAACGGCAACGTCTAAAGTAAAAGTTCATTACCACGGAACAACGCCGGAAGGGGTGGTTTTTGATAGTTCTGTAGATCGTGGCGAGCCGATTACATTTGGATTGGATCAAGTGATTAAAGGTTGGACAGAAGGAGTTCAATTAATGAAAGTTGGATCCAAATACCGTTTCTATATTCCTCAAGAATTGGCTTATGGACCAAGTTCGCCCTCACCAACAATCAAAGCATACATGCCGTTGATATTCGAAGTAGAATTAATTGCAATTGAAAAATAAGATGAGAAAAGTAATTTTAAGTGTTGGTTTAATCGTTGGTTTTGTTGCGTCGATTTTCGCTCAAAATGACATGGAGATATCTGATGGTATTTACGCTTCGTTCAAAACCACAAAAGGAACTATTTTATGTGAGTTAGAATACAAGCAAACTCCCATGACGGTCGCAAATTTTGTTGGATTAGCAGAAGGGAAAAATTTCAAAGTGGATCAAGTGGTGATTAGTAAGCCTTATTTTGATGGATTAACGTTTCATCGTGTGATCAAAGATTTCATGATTCAAGGTGGTTGTCCACTTGGAAATGGAACAGGTGATCCAGGTTATAAATTTCCAGATGAATTCGTTCCTGCGTTGAAGCATGTTGGTCCTGGGATACTTTCGATGGCAAATTCTGGTCCGGGCACAAATGGAAGTCAGTTCTTTATTACACACAAGGCAACACCTTGGTTAGATGGAAAGCATACGGTTTTTGGTCACGTTGTAACAGGTCAATCTGTGGTAGATTCTATTGCAATGGGGGACATTATGTTAAGTGTAAAAATCATCCGAGTTGGAAAAGAAGCAGAGAATTGGAATGCGCAAGAAGCGTTCGATAAAGTCTATCTTGGAAAACAACTGGAGCTAAACAAGCAGAAAGAAGCATTTGCGAAAATTGAAGCCATGTCAGAGGATGAATATAAAAAATTCATGTTCGATGAGGTGAAGAAAACGAATAAAAAAGCAAAAATGACTTCGTCTGGATTGGTGTATGTGATTCAGAAAAAAGGTTCCAAAGACCGCGTGGTTAAAGGTTCTAAAGTTTCCTTACACTACGTGGGTACCTTCCGCGCGGATGGTAAGCAGTTCGATTCTTCCCGAGATAGAAACCAGACCTTGGATTTTAGTTATATTGATCAAAAAATGATTCCTGGATTTGAAGAGGGAATTGCCATGGTCGGAGTAGGTGGTAAAATAACAATTTACATCCCTTATTTTCAGGCCTATGGAAAAAATGGACGTCCGGGCGCTATTCCTCCGTATTCAGATTTAGTATTTGATATTGAAATGGTGAATATCCAAGCTCCAGCAGCTGAGGACCATCAACACGATGGACACGATGGTCATCAGCATTAATCGATGATAACACGTTTGGTTCGACTATAATTGCCGTCAGCAGTTGTAAGTCTTAAAAAATAAATGCCTTTTGAAAGTCCTGAGTAATTCAGGACTTTTTTATGATCGAGTGTTTCCTTCGATATCACCACGCCATTTAAATCGCTTAAAACAGCCCATTTTGGCTCCGTCGTGCATTCCAATTGTAATATACCGTTACTCGGATTCGGACTGAAGGAGAAGTCGAATGCGTTAAGTTCTCGAATTCCAGTTCCTAGATCTGCAAAAGAAAAGGTGATATCGGAAATCATCCATCCTTCTTTAGCGTGATCGATGGTGTCGCTTATAAAACGAAAGCGGTAATACATGGTGTCCTCCGGCATGTCCTTAATGGGGAACATCCAAATCCATTCAATTTGCGTGTAGCGATCTATAAATGTTCCTGAGAATCCTTTTTCGCCCGTAAATAAGGTGTCAGTTAAACCGTATAAATCTTGGCTTAAAAAAAGCATGTTTGTCTGGTCTTCTAGTACATTCGTCCATGTTGTGCCATGGTCACGCGAAACTTCAATCATGCCGCCATCCGTTAGACTATCTGAATTCATGGAATGGTGAAAACTCATGATGAAACTCAGGGGATATTGATCCCAGGCTGGCCAATGAATTTCAAAACTAGATGCATTGGCTGTTGGGTAAAAATGAGTGCTATCCGTAATCATGACCTCCCCTGTATGGGTTAGGATCGATTTTTGAGAGTTGGCGCGTTGCCAAAGATTGCTCGCTGTGTTTGGAATTTCGATGTAAGTACAAGGTGTCGTGAAATCACATTGGTCCAATTGGACAATCCCCAAGAAAGGATCGATTTGTGCTTGACTCGAAAAAATGGAGAGTAAACATGTTAAAAAGATACTCTTTTTCATTCTTGTTAATTTAGAAAAACATACGCAATGATGTTGGCTCCCATTTGTAAAGCTTGCTTTCTTTTTTCAGGTGTATCATTATGAACCTGAGGATCTTCCCATCCATCACTTAAATCTGTTTCATAAGTATATAGACATACCAGCCTGCCATCAATGATGATACCAAAGGCCTGTGGGCGTTTGCCATCATGTTCATGAATTTTTGGAAGTCCATTTAATTTAAATTTTTGAGTGTAAACAGGATGATTACTAGGTAGTTCTATCAATTCACTTGAAGGAAAGATTTTCTTTAATTCTACCCGAATGAATTCGTCCATACCATAGTTGTCATCAATGTGCAGGAATCCTCCGGCGAGTAAATAATTGCGCAAATTTTCTACCTCCGATTTTGAAAAAACGACGTTGCCATGTCCGGTCATGTGAATGAAAGGATAACGAAAAATATCCTTACTTCCCGCTTCCACATAAGGGACATCTTTGGAAATGCTCGTGCCTAAATTTTGATTGCAAAATTGAATCAAATTTGGAAGGGCTGTTGGATTCGCATAGTAGTCCCCCCCGCCATTATATTTTAAAACGGCGAGTTGAAAGTTCGATTGAGTCCAAATGTTCGCGCTCAACATGATCGAAAAAAGGAAGAAGGTAAGAGCTTTTGTAATCATGCTGCAAGATATAAAAACAAGATGGAAATGAGCGCTGAAATGAATCCAATTATTTTGATTCGATTCCATTTTTCTTTAAAAAAGAAGAGTCCGATAATCGAGGCAATGGCGACAATACTGACATTGATGACTGCCAAAATGCTACTTCCGCTCCATGGGAGTACATCGTATGCCTTCATTAAAAAGTAAATGGAAAAGTAATTCGGAATCCCTAATGAAACTCCGGCAATGATGTTCCGCAAAGATGGTTTAAGTTTTCCTTGTGCCCATAAAAAAAGCGCGAGGCAAAGACCAATGACTCCAGCCATTCCAAAAGCATAGGCTGTAAAGAAAGCTGTTTCGTTTGCTTTTAAAACGTGATGTTGAATGTAATTCAATAAAAAATCCAAAAGCCCACTTCCTAGAAATAGAACGATGAGCATCCATGCAGAAGAAGCACTATTCTTTTCGGGGTTTTCTTGGATGGTCATGCCAATTACGCCGATAATCGCTAATAATATTCCCGCGATTTTAATCCATTGAATTTCTTCGGAATAAGTGATCATCATGCCAAGAACGGATAATGCCATGCTCATCTTCACGGCAACTGAAGTGCTCGATAAACCGTTTCGTTGTGAACTAATTCCCATGATTAAAAACAAGCCTATAAATAGGATGCTTGCTGTCAAGGTGTTGAAAAACCAATTTAAATCAATGGAAACTAGTTTGCTTATTTCAAAAGGAAAAAAAAGGTAACCACAGAGAAAAGCGACAAAATAATTGACAACGATTGCTTGAAAGGTATCAATCCGATAACGGGGAAATAATTTAAAAAGGACAAAAATGAAACTAGAAAAAAGAATGGCGAAAAGTAGTTCCATTAGCGACGTTTGTAGTA
The DNA here is from genome assembly GCA_024643555.1 of Crocinitomicaceae bacterium. Taxonomy (GTDB): domain Bacteria; phylum Bacteroidota; class Bacteroidia; order Flavobacteriales_D; family Crocinitomicaceae; genus UBA952. The sequence goes on from JAHEMQ010000006.1 coordinate 27,779, forward strand.
ATAAATGGTGTCGGATCCAAAGGAATGTGACCGTGTAGGAACACGATTAAGAATGGGAGCTTTGACGCCTTCGTTAAAATGAACATCACCTACGATGACATATGCTTCATCCCAAACATTATCAATAATAAAATATTGTAGGGTTCTACTTCCTCCTTCTACCATGATGGAAGTGATCTGACGTTTATGAAGTTCTTCCAGAATGGCTTTGGTCGATGTCTCCTTGATTTTTACCCATTCGATGTTGTCTTTTTTTTCATCTTTAATCCGGTTGAAGATGATGGTTGGTGCATCCGCAGAATACAAATTAATGTTCTCCTGAACTTGTAATTGAGAGTCAATCAGAATCCGAATCGGATTCCGACCTGAAAAGTCACGAACGGTCAAAGATGGATTATCGTTCATAGCCGTATGTTTACCCACAAGAATCCCATGTTCCTGACTACGCCACTTGTGCACCAGTGCCTTTGTCTCCTCGCAGGAAATCCAATGAACACCCTTTTCATTCTCCGCTCGCAAACGATCCAAGTAGCCGTCTTTGGTTTGTGCCCATTTTAGAATGACATAAGGACGACCCTTTTCATGGAAATTGAAAAAGCGTTTGTTTAAGGCTCGACATGCATCTTCTAAAATACCTTCTGTCACCGAAATTCCCGCGCGTGTTAATTTTTCAATCCCTTTTCCAGCGACCAATTTATTTGAATCCCTACATCCGATAATGACTTCTGCGACGTTTGATTGTACTAAAAGATCTGCACAAGGTGGTGTTTTGCCGTGATGAGAACATGGTTCTAAATTGACATAGACTGTTGCTCCGACAAGTTTCTCTTTGTCTTGAACAGCAGCTATGGCGTTTACCTCAGCATGTGCCTCGCCATAACGTTGGTGGTAACCTTCGCCAATGATGAGACCGTCTTTTACGATGACACAGCCAACCATTGGATTTGGTGCGACCCAACTCGAACCGAGGTGGGCGAGATCCAAACAACGCTGCATGTAAACTTCGTGCTTCATAATGCGAAGTTAAGCATTCCAATTGTTGTTTTGTTGGAAAAGTGTGATCGAATTTGTGTCAAATTCCATCTGAAAAGTTGGGTATTTTATGCTTTCAATCAGATGAATGAGCCAATTGTAAGAAGTATTTCTATTTTTGTTGAAATTACTTTTATCAACGAAATGAATTTTATCGAAAATCTATTTGGAATGAAACCACACCAATTGAATGGTGTTTTGTTTTCCTTGTTGTCTAATGTAGTGCTTGCTCTTGTAATTACGGTGGCAGGATTCTGGTTAACAGGTGTCTTGACTCGATTTATTACACGTGTTTTACGAAAAAGCGAAACGGACCCTGGGCTCATTTCCTTTCTTGGAAGTTTTTTATCCATGGCCTTGAAAATCATGGTGGTCATAAGTGCAATTACACAGTTGGGTATCCCAATGACTTCTTTTTTAACACTAATTGGCGCGGCGGGAATTGCGGTTGGTATGGCGATTTCGGGAACACTATCTAATTTCGCAGGAGGAATCATGATTCTTGTTTTAAAGCCTTTTAAATTGGGTGATGAAATCAAAGCTTTAGGTGAACAAGGAAGAGTGACCGAGATTCAAATTTTCAATACATATTTGACAATGGCGGATAATCGTGTAGTGATTTTTCCGAATGGTCCCCTTGCCAATGGGAACATCGTTAATTTTACCAGAGAAAAGTCCCGACGTGTAGAATGGACCTTCATTCTCACACACGAATCTTCCTTTGAATTGGCGCAAGAATCAATTCAGCAAATCTTTACCAAGGACAACCGAATTCAAACGAAACCAACACCAATCATCGGCTTGGATCAAATCAATGAAGCGGGCATGCACCTGAAAGTACGTGCATGGGTGAAAACATCGGATTTTTCGAATGTGTATTTTGACATGAATGCCGCTGTGTTGAAAGAATTTGAGAAAAATAATATTCACTTTGCAAAAAGTTAGGTGGATTTAATTCAAGCTTATATCGCACACAATCACTTCGGGAAATTACTCGGCATGTCTTTCGATGTCATCGAACCTGGCATCGTACATTATTCCTTGGAAATTCAGGAAAAGCACTTAGCTACTCCAAAGCATGCTCATGGTGGTTGTTTGGCAAGTTTATTAGATGCAACCTTGGGTGTAGGAGCGTTAAGTCTGGTTGCGGATTCTCAAAAAGTTGTTGCTACAGTGGAGCTTTCCATGCAATTTTTAGCAGGAGTTAAACAATTTGACCACTTAATTGCTTATTCAAAGTGTCTTAAAAAAGGAAATAAACTTATATTTATGCAAGCAGAGGTGTTTAACCAAGACAAAGTATTAGTTGCGCATGCGAATGCAACCTTTGTTTCAGTGGATGCTGCTGTTGCAGGATACGATTTGAATGATTAACCTAAAACCAAACCGACATGCTCATTACTATTTTATTGTTGATTTTTACCGTTATTGTTGTCCCTTATGTTTGTATATCTTTTGGACTGAATCCGAATGATGCACAAGATGTTATTCTATATCAGATGACATATTCCGTAGGCGCTGTCATTGCTTATTGTTTTATTGTGGGAGAGCTATCTAGAAACAATTCTCAAGTTGATAAAATTTGGAGCGTCATACCGATTTATTATGTCTGGCACATGACGATTATGGGAGGAATGGATCCACGCATGGTACTGATGTCCATTCTTGTTACCATTTGGGGTGTTCGTTTGACATACAATTTCGCAAGAAGAGGTGCTTACCAATGGAAATTCTGGGCAGGGGAAGAAGATTATAGATGGGAAGCACTGAGAAGTCGACCTGGATTCAACAACAAATTTGTTTGGATGATATTTAACTTGTTCTTCATAAGTGGTTATCAAAGTGTATTGATTTTCTTATTTACGCTTCCTATTTTGACATCCTTGGGAGATGGCGTGAATCATTCCTTAAATTGGATGGATTATTTGTTAGCACTTGTCTACGTTTCATGCGTGGTGATTGAGTACATCGCAGATCAACAACAATTTGATTTCCAAACGGAAAAACACCGTCGTTTAAAAGCAGGCGAAGATTTGGGCGAATACAGCAAGGGATTCGTTTCTACTGGACTTTGGTCCATCGTGCGTCATCCAAATTATGCCATGGAACAAACGATTTGGGTTGTGTTTTACTTATTTAGTGTCAATGCTACAGGTCAATGGATCAACTGGTCGATTGGTGGTTGTGCATTGCTCATTATCCTTTTTAAAGGCAGTTCAGATTTCTCTGAAGAATTGTCTGCAGGTAAATATCCTGCCTACAAAGAATACCAAGCAAGTGTTCCTCGCTTCATTCCTTTTACAAAGAGAAAATCAAACTAAATACTTCAGAATCAAAAAAGCGAGCGCGAAGAAAGCCATTACGCTTAAATACCATTGCGACAGTGCTTTGTGTCCGTTTTGTCGGTTGTACAAATACGTTATTGTTCCGATGGAAACACCAATTAAGGCCGAGTAAAGCAATAGGTTAGTCAATTAAACCGAATTGTTTGAAGTGATGAGCGAAGTGTTTGCTATGCAGTTGATTCCATTTTTCGAAATCTAATTCACCATAATAGGGGTGAAGTGCTGTAAAGTTCGGATGCTCATCGTAATGTTCCCAGTAGCTTACGAATGCCGTCGCAAATTCATCCAATGCCAATTCCAGGTCTTCATTCCGCAAGATTGCGTCGGCTGGAGCAAAGGAAACTTGAATGTTTTGAGCCATTGGTTTATCAGAAGCTAAGAATTGTTGCATTTTTTCAAGTCGATCCTCCGGGACTTCTAATTTGAATTCACCGTGTCCGCAGGACATATAAAGTGCATCGCACAAATGTTCCACCATTCGTTGAGCGGACATTCCGCCCCAAGCGGGAATGGTGCTAGGTTCAAGTGTCTCCAAAGTTGAAAGGAGGTACTCTAAATCGAATTCAAATGTTTGCATCTTATTTTTTTCCTACGAGAATGTGTAGGCTTTTTGGTACGACTTGTACGTTTAGTTCTTTGCGCACTGCAACGGGCTCTCCGTCGTAATGGGCGATTCCTTTGGATAACGATATTTTCGCTTTTTCAAAGGAAATGACTTCTGCGTATTGTGATTTATCCGAACGCTTCATGAAGAACTGATAAATAATTCGAGGAATTCCCCAAATTGAGAACGGTTTTAAAATGAATAGTTCAATTTTCCCGTCGGTCGCATCAGATTTCGGGGAAACGACAAATCCATTTCCGAATTCCGAAGTATTGGCAATCGTACACAGAACGACAGGCATCTTTTTTACTTGTCCGTTTGTGTCGATGGAAATATTCATCGGGTTGTATTTAAAGAACTCCTTGAAAACGTGTTTTACATAGGTCAGAAATCCACGTTTTTTATCTTCGTCAAATTTCTTAGCAATAACAGCATCAAGGCCATAGCCTCCCACACCTAAAAATGGTTTGTCATTCACTAAGACAGTGTCCATTTGAATGTCATTCATTTCATTAATGCATTCAATGGCTTTGCGCACATCACGTGGAATCAACATGTGTCGGGCTAGTCCATTTCCAGAACCAATGGGCAACACTGCCAAACGCGTTTGTGAACCAATCAATGCGGTGCCAACTTCGTGAACAGAACCATCACCACCTACAGCACAAACGACATCCACTTGCTGCTGAATAGCTTGTAAAGCCAGTTCGATTGCGTGTCCTTTGTGTGTAGTAAAACGAATTTCATAGGTAAATTGAGCATGATCCAAATGGGCATGAATCAGTCCGGGAATGTCGTCTTTGCGACGTACTCCTGAAATTGGATTCACAATAAACCAAATGGTCTTTTTCATGTTTTTACATTAATTCGCAGCGTCGCTCGGACACCAATAAATTCAAATATCGGAATTTTTTTGGAATGAACCTAAAATTTCCGCTTCGGAATCTTCAAAAATGGTGCCATTAAGTGTAAATTTGAAGAAATAATTGAAAAAATGGCGAAAGATCCAATTGAACAAAACCGAGCGCAACTGGTGGACTTATTATTGCACAAATCTGCGTTAAAGCAGGATATCGCGGACGATAGTGAAAAAGTTTTTGAGAAACTGAAGTCCATGGTGATTTCGGAAATCGAAGAACTAAAAAAATCAATCAAGGACGCTCGTGTTCGCTTAAGTTACCAAGACAAAGGAAAGTTTGAAATACACGCCTACGTTGGAAGTGACGTGCTTGTGTTCAATTTACATCAAAATGTTTTTCGCTTGCCGGATCACAATCCGCTTTGGGGGACAGCCTATTTTAAGCAAAACCAAAACAATGGATATTTTTCCACTATCCACATTTTCAATTTTTTAGCAGAATCAATTTTGCAAAATAGAATGGAGGATGCTGGATACCTCATTGGACGACTTTTTTTAAATCACGAAAATCACTTTTTAATCGAAGGAAAAGGAGCCTTGGGATTCATGTTTAGAGATCCTCAAAATATGGTTTTGAGTGATGATGCTTTGCGCCTTATTGTTCAGCTTTCCTTTGCACATGCACTTGAATTTGACTTGTTTATCCCCCCGTTCGAATACCTTAGCGAAATCTCTGTTGCTCAAATACAAATGATGGGTGAAAGCTTAAAATTACAGACAGCAAAACGCCTTGGATTTAAAATGAAACATGAGGATACAGAAAATTATTAAAAAAATCTGTTTGCGTCCTTGCGCTTCAAGAATTTCTGACTATATTTGCAATCCCAAAAATTAGGATAATCTAGTTTACGGCCCATTCGTCTAGTGGTTAGGACGCCAGGTTTTCATCCTGGAAACAGGAGTTCGATTCTCCTATGGGCTGCCAAGTTTTTGGCCCATTCGTCTAGTGGTTAGGACGCCAGGTTTTCATCCTGGAAACAGGAGTTCGATTCTCCTATGGGCTGCGAAGGATTTAAAGAATTTTAGAACGTTTTTAATAAACAATTAAGTTATGGCAAACCATAAATCAGCTATCAAACGTATTCGTTCAAACGACGCAAAACGTGTATTGAACAAATACCAACACAAAACAACTCGTAACGCACTTCGCAAATTACGTGAGACTAAAGTTCGCACAGAAGCGGAAGCAATGTTGCCTAAAGTTGTGGCGATGTTAGATAAATTGGCAAAAAGAAACATCATTCACAGCAACAAAGCTGCAAACTTGAAATCAGGTTTGCAAGTGCGTGTGAATAAAATGTAATCGCATAAATATCCAATTGTTAAGGGGCCTCGAGCCCCTTTTTTTGTTATGTTTGCTTTTATGAAAAACAGTGCTTTTTCTTTGTTCTTAGTCATGTGCTCTTTTGGAGTTTTTGGACAATCAATGTCCTTCCAAGCCATCGACACCATCAAAAGCACGCATCGAACGTTTGGAGCCTTAGATACCTTGTCAAATGCCGTTCAGCCGTTTCAGTCTATTTTTTATTTGTCTCCAGAACAAAATTTATTGTCACCACTGTCTGTGTATGCGAATCATGGAACCATACTTTCGTTTCTTTCTGTAAAAGAGCAGCAAACAAAGTTCTCTGCGATTCCTCATCTAGGATTCATGTATGCTTTTGGTGCGCAAGGAGCTCAGCGGATGCATGTTGACTTTCAGCAAGCGTATCGACATGGATTGCTGATGAATGTCTCTTTTGATAAAAACAAAGGCAACGGTTATTTGCGAAATGACGCATTTTCTGTCAACAATTTCATGTTTCAATTACTCCGATTAGGACAACGGTACTCCTTTGATATGAATGCCAATGTTCAGTCCCAATTGAGATCATGGTCGAACGGACTATTTAATCCGAATCCCATCCCAAATGTTGATTTGAATCTTCAGGCAGTTCAGAAGGAAAATGCACAGTCAAACAATGTTCTGAGTGCCATGCATTACCAGCATCAGTGGGATTTTAACGCGGATTCCACACGAGGTTTTGGTTTACTTGCGAAACATTCTTTTTATGAGTCGAGAAGAACCTATTCAGAAATCGATTCGCTTGCCAATCTATACAATCATGTGTATTGGAACTCAGATACCACCAATGATCGTTTGAAAGAGCGGACCTTCAGCAATCAAATGGGTGTGTTTTTGCAAAGTTCACGTCTTTCTTTTCAGTCCTTAATGGATCTGCGAAACCGCATGTGGAGTGATGCTTACAGCCCTAAAAATGTTAACGAATTATGGCTTATGAATCAATTTCAATTTCGGGGCAATCGTTTTCAGCTTCAGCACCGAAATGGCCTAAACATGAGTGGCGCTGCGCAAGGTTTTCTTTCCTTCACACATGTGCAATGGAATAGGGGGAGAACATTAATCGGATGTACACATGAGTTACGAAACGAACTTCCGGAATTAATGCAACGGAAATACTATAGCAATAATGTGCAATATGCCATTACATCCTTGTCGAAACAATGGAACCAAACAATTGGTGTTCAACTTACGCGAAACATTGGTGCATTTGCATTTGCCGCGCAATATCGAATTTTACAATTTCGAAATGTTTATGTATTTGATGACGTACTTGGCACGTGGGTGAATGATGCAATAGCAAGCAATGGACTTACGCAACAGGCAAAATTAGGATTAGCATGGAATTACAAAGGATTTCAAATAATGCCAAGTTATACCTGGACGGATGTCAATCACAACTTAAATTTTCAAGCTGCACACCGCGTGAATGTGCATGTCCAATGGAAAGGCGGGGTTTTCAAGGCGAAGAAATTACAAATGTTATTTGCTGGAGATATTCAGTATTTGAGTGCTTTTCAACAAATGACATTTATTCCTCAAATGGGAGTGTTTGATGTAATTCATAATCCAGGCACCATCCAACAAGGCTATGTCAATGCCTCTTTTACCACGGGCTTGCAAATCGAAACCTTTCGTTTCTTCATTCGCTTAGACAACATTGGTGCCTATTGGGTTGATCCGAATACTTCCATCTTACAACACTATCCATTTCCAAGCATGCAAGCAAAGATTGGCTTGACTTGGGATTTCTGGAATTAAGTATCCTAAAAAAAGCCACAAAAAAAAGCGCCATGAGGCGCTTTTGATATATTGAGATACAAACTGCTTATTTGTTTGCCATCACTTCTGCCATTTTGGCGCCGATTTGAGCTGGAGAATCAACAACGTGAATTCCACACTCGCGCATGATGCGTTTTTTCGCTTCAGCAGTATCATCGCTTCCACCTACAATGGCACCAGCGTGACCCATCGTTCTTCCTTTTGGAGCAGTTTCACCAGCAATGAATCCAACAACTGGTTTCGTTCCATTTTCTTTGATCCATTTGGCAGCAATGGCTTCCAAGTTTCCACCAATTTCTCCAATCATGACAATGCCTTCTGTTTCAGGATCATTCATCAAAAGTTCAACGGCTTCTCTTGTGGTTGTGCCGATGATTGGATCTCCACCAATTCCAATGGCTGTGGTGATTCCCATTCCCGCTTTCGCTACTTGATCAGCAGCTTCGTATGTTAGTGTTCCTGATTTCGATACGATACCGATTTTTCCTTGTTTGAAAACGAAACCTGGCATGATGCCCACCTTCGCTTCTCCAGCAGTAATCACACCTGGGCAATTTGGTCCGATTAATCGGCATTCAAATCCTTTAATGTATTCTTTTGCTTTGACCATGTCGTTCACTGGAATTCCTTCCGTAATACACACAATCACTTTAATTCCGGCCTCAGCTGCTTCCATAATTGCGTCTGCTGCAAAAGCTGGCGGAACAAAGATGATGGAAGTGTCCGCTTTCGTGCTAGAAACGGCATCCGCTACTGTGTTAAACACTGGTCGATCAAGGTGCGAACTACCACCTTTTCCTGGTGTAACCCCACCAACGACATTTGTACCATACTCAATCATCTGACTTGCATGGAAAGTACCTTCACTACCGGTAAATCCTTGAACGATGACTCTGGAATTTTTATTTACTAAAACACTCATAAGACTACTTCTATTTTTGCGTGGTCAAAATTAATCAATGTGGCGATAATGACAAGTAAAACATCATTTATTTCACATCTTCTACTGTCAATTCAAAATATAAGGCGGCATTTGCTGGAACTTTATCTTTTCCGCTTGCACCGTATCCCAATTGTGGAGGAACAATTAAACGCAATTGAACCCCTTGTTTTTGTCCAATTAACGCTTCTTTCCAACCTCCAATTAATCCGCGAACGGGTAAATAGATGCTTGATTTTTGTTCATCAAATTTCTTTCCGGAAAGTAATTGTCCTACGTAAGTAATGCCAACACTATCCGTATAAAGGATTTCTTTTCCCGTACCAGGTTTCATGACCTCCGAATACAAACCACTTTCTGATTTTACGAGGTGGAATTTTTTACCAGAAATAAATGTTTCAATTTTTCGATCGAAGGATTTCAATTCTTGATCGCTATAGCTGCACGCCGTGAAGAGAAAAACAAACAATACGGATAACAAGAATAATGGACGCATGTGTCAAAAATTATATTTTCGTTAATTGCGCCAAGAAATGAGCATCGAGGTCAAATACCCGTTGACATTTGAATCCAGCTAAAGTAGCAGTTTCATGCAAGGTGTCATAATCCACATACAACCAATTGAATTCAGGTCCACTGATTTTTTTATAATGCATTTGAAATTTGAAATTACCATAGTATTCTGCATTCAAATCCATCCAATAGGATCCGTCCTCATCTTCATACAAGTATTTCACATCTGAGGAGTCACAAATGATTTGTCCACCCTTGTTTAGCTTTTCTCCCGCATTTTTCAAGAAATGCAATAAATTCGATTTCTTTTGTGCGATACCGATGCCATTCATTAATAAAAGAATGGTGTCGAATTTTGTTGGTGGATTATAGGATTCAAAATCAATTTGTTTGGCCGGAATTCCTTGATCTTTCAAATAGCTTACTGCGCCTGCTGACGTATCAATCGCGAAAACATCGTGTCCACGTTTGATGAGTTCCTTTGCATGCACACCAGCACCAGCACCCGCATCCAATACCTGTCCTTTACATAACTTAATGGCTAATTGCTCTAATTCAGGCATTTCCTTGTAGGAACGAAAAAGCACTTCAATTGGAATGATGTCATCGTCACATAAATCAGACGAGACAACAATGTCAAATGGCTTTTTTGTTCGGTGATAATCCAAAATGGCTTCGCCAATAGGATCTTTTGTAGGTGTTTTCATACTAATATTCGTACTCGTTGTAGTCGCTTAAATCGTCATCAGAGTAATCATCATCAAATTCATTAAAGCCAAAATCATCCTCTTCTTCTTCGGAATCTAGTTCGCCCTCTCCAAGGAAAAGTTCTTCTTCAAGTGCTTCTCTTGAATCTTCGTGAGGTGCTTTCCCAATTGCTAATAACATTTCTGGAGTAGTTGGCTCGTTGCGGTCATATCCAATTAATTCAATCAGGAAAATCCACATTTTCATGAAGTCATAAACTAGAATGAAACGTTGATCTGGTTCTTCTAAGAAGTCTTTGATGATGGCGTTTTTCATTACCGTAGCGGGGGAATCAATGGAATCATCATCGTAAGACATGTCCAACAAACTGATTTCATGGCCTTTGTCCCAATCTTCATTGGAAACATAAAAACTAGCCATTTGATCACCCTTAAAGTCAAATGATTTTAAAATGGCATGATAAAACGATTCAAAGTCACTCGCGTCACTTATCAAGACGTCTCTAAAAACTTCTTCATTTTTATCTGTATCCAATAAAACCCTGAATTTTAAGCCTGGCATTTGTGTGTTTTTACGCGTATGGTAAAGGTACGATTATTTCTCTATTATTGGCGGGTTGACCATTGTTAATCCTAATTCTTTTCCGAGTTTAAGCATTTCAGAAATGGCTTCTTCTACCGAATTTGATATCATGCCTTCTAGAATTGCTTCTTTTATTCTGGACTTTATAATTCCAATTTCCGCGCAAGGACCAATTTCAAATGTTTTCATGATCAATTCCCCACTTACAGGAGGTTGAAAATTCCGAATTCGGTCTTTTTCTTCTACTTGTTTTAATTTCTCAGAAACGAGTTCAAAGTTCTTTTTGTAGCGTTTGACCTTGAATTCATTTTTCGAAGTAATGTCTGCGTTACACAACAACATGAGGTCCTCAATATCGTCACCGGCTTCATGCAATAATCTACGAACTGCTGAGTCTGTCACAGAACCTTTTACCAAGGCAATGGGGCGCAAATGTAGTCGAACCAATTTTTGAACGTATTTCATTTTGAAGTCCAACGGCAAGCGCAAACGAGTAAAAATACGTGGAACCATTTTCGCTCCTAACTCCTCATGACCATGGAAGGTCCAACCAGCAACAGGGTCGAAGCGCTTTGTTGGAGGCTTGGCAATATCGTGAAGAATCGCAGCCCAACGCAACCAGAGTGAATCGCTGTTCTGAGCGAGGTTGTCGAGGACTTCTAATGTATGGTAAAAATTGTCCTTGTGAGCCTTTCCATTTATTGTTTCGATGCCATGCAAGGCGATCATTTCTGGAAAAAATTGATGCAAGAGATCGGTTGCGTTTAATAATTTAAATCCTCGAGAAGGGACCTCCGTGAGAATGATTTTATTCAATTCATCGGTAATGCGTTCCTGCGAGATAATCTCTAGACGAGAAGCTTGTTTTTTCATCGCCTCCAAACAAGTTCGCTCGATTTGAAAGTCGAAACGCGTGGCAAAACGAATGGCTCTCAACATTCTTAGTGGATCGTCGCTGAACGTGATTTCAGGTTCTAGTGGGGTGCGAATGATGCCTTTTTCAATATCCGAAACACCTCCAAATGGATCGACCAATTCTCCGTAGGAATCTTGATGTAAGGTTAACGCTAAGGTGTTGATCGTAAAATCTCTTCGATTCTGATCGTCTTGCAGTGTACCTTGTTCGGTAATGGGTTTCCTGGAGTCTCTTGAATATGATTCTTTCCGGGCTCCAACGAATTCTATGTCTAAATCCTTGTAACGAAAATGAGCGGTTCCAAAATTTTTGAAAACACTCACTTTTTTTACGCGGAGTATTTTAGCTATTTCTTGAGCCAATGCAGGACCATCTCCCAGAACGAGGATATCGATGTCCTTTGATGGTCGTTCCATGATTAAATCGCGCACAAAACCCCCGATCACAAATGCCTGTAGGTCATGATCAGTCGCGTATTGAGATACAACTTTAAATACGGGGTGTTTTAATTTTGCTGCGTAATTCGAAGACATCGGGCGCAAAGGTACGAAGAAGGAATCGAATAGCGTTCGATGCTAATCGAAATCCTCTTCATCATCCTCGTCGAATGCTTCTTCGTCATCACGTTTTTTGTAGGAGAACAAATCATCGTCGAAGTCATCATCATCGTCATCGTCAAAAAAGCGATTTGCCTTCCCACTTTTTTTATACGCATCCATTTTTGGTTTCTTGGAGCGATTGTCGGAGTCTGAATCACCAGGTTTTTTGTCCTTGTTAACTTTTTTTCTTGGCTCCGATTTTAATAAGTCAATCGGTGGAATAATCACAGGTGCATCCGAACTAGCGGGAGTACTTGGACGTCTGTCATCGTTTCGAGGAGTGAAAGGACGTTGGAAATCTCCAGAAGAACGAGGATTGTTGTTTGGGCGTGTGTCTCCACGTTGCTCTGCTTCTTTAACGGCGATATCACGACCGTTGATCATGTGCCCGTTCAAAGCTTGAATGGCATTCATGGCTTCATCGCGGTCGGCCATCTCAACAAAGGCAAAGCCTCTTGATTTACCTGTTTCTCTGTCAGTAGCGACATTCACTTTGATTACGCTACCATGTTGTTCGAACAATTGTCTTAATTGCTCATTGGTCACTCCAAAATCTAATTTGGCAACAAAAATACTGGTCATAAATGTTTAAAAAGCAACGATTTTACTTGTTATTAGTAAGGTTTAACACGTCGAAATTAGAATAAAAAATTAAAAACTCAACATGGAATGATAAAAAAGATCAATTAAAGTCAGAGATTCTTTTTTTGAACATGTGCGTGATCGCTGATTTTGAAGCGGAAATTACTGCTTTTCTGAGAGTCGTACCACAGATGATGCAACCTATATGATTTCATCCTCATCGGATTAAAAAACAACTAGTATTGATGTAAGTAGCAGAATATGAGAATGATACCATTTTTGAAGTGATAAGCGCTGAAAAAAAAGTGATTTTAGCCTTCAAAAATTTTATCAATTATCAACGTTTCCCTAAATTTGACCCTCGAATCATACTATGGACCATTTAGTCATTGCTCAAACAGAACAAACACCGCTCGTTTCTTTTCTTTCGAATGGAATCCTTGAAATCAGTGGAAAATCTATCGATCAAAACTCCTTTGATTTTTGGCAACCAGTGATTTCTTGGGTGAAATTGTATATGGAACAACCAGCGACTAAAACCTGTTTAAATCTGTTTATTGAAACGCTTGATACAAGTTCGTCAAGTGCATTGGTGGAGGTGCTTTACATGTTAAAAGACCTTTCAAAGGAAGGTCATGCTGTTCATGTTCATTGGAACTACGAAGAAAATGATTTGGACATGTTGGAACTAGGAAAGGACATGGAGCAATTGACTCAAATCGTTTTTGCTTTTGATGTATTGAAGCCATTTCAGATTGCTTAAGCGATTGAAACGCTTGAAAATTGCTATTTTTGTTCATGCGTTTAGTTAAACAGATTCCTCACGAACGATTTTTTATTCAACTTCATTCCTACAATGGTAAGTTCATTCTTAGTATTTCGATTGACGCATTTGAGCAATCGTTCAAAGTGAATGAAAGTGATTTACCTCAAGTGGATCAACTGGAAAAATTAATGGAAGGAGAATTTTTAACAAAATGCATTCACCGCTTTATTGAAATGCGCAGTGATTGGACAAAACTTTTAACATCAACTCAGTAGTATGAATTTACGCAACATTCTTTTATCGACAATCTTTGGATTATTCCTCTTTTCTTCGTGTGGTGAGAAGCCGGCACCTAAAAAAGATACACAACCGAAAGTGGAGTCAAAATCTTTGGATGGATTAAAAATTGCCTACTATTCAAATGATAGTATTAAAAAGCAATTTGACTATTTTGTGAAGGAGGAAGCAATTATCAAGAAAAAACAAAAAGCATTTGAAGCAGAGGTAGAGCGTAGAACCAAAGTATACGAAGCCTTTATTACAAAAAAGGATGCCGAAGCACGTGGAGGACTACTTTCCCAAAACGAAATTGGACGTGTTCAGCAGCGTGCACAAGAGATGCAAAACGAAATCATGCAATATCAACAAAGCGAAGGTGCAAAAATTGAAGAGCAAGCAATGAAATCCTTGGAAGCAGTGAACAAGAAGATCGAAGCACTTGGAAAAAAATACTGCGAAATGCACCACATCGATTTACTGTTAATGCACGGTGAGGGTGGTCAAATCAACTTCATCAATCCAGGTATGGATGTGACGGAGGAGTTTATTAATTACTTAAATGAGAATCAAGCTCAAATCGAAAAGGAATTAAAGTAAGATGCGGCCAACTGAATCAAAAAAAATAGAAAACGTTGCCGAATACCTTTTGTATTTGTATCAAATTGAGGATCTTGTACGTTCCCTTCAATTAGACATCAATTTGATTAAATCTCAAGTTCTTGAGCCATCGATTCGCGATGAATTTCAGTTGAAAGATCAAGTTAATTGGTACGAGCAACTGGTACGTGAAATGAAAGTGAAAGGTCTGCAAAAAGACGGACATATTGATGAAGTGCAAGAGATTTTGGTGGAATTAACCTATTTACATAATAGTTTGTTGACCATCATGAATGATGCGAAGTACAAAGGACTCTGTGAAAATGCACATCAGGCCTTGGATGAATTTAAGCAAAAATCAAATATGGCTCAGCATCAAGATGTTGAAATATTATTGCACGCCATGTTCATGAAATTGCAATTAAAAATGCGCAAGAAGGAAATCAGTGCAGAAACGGAGGCTGCTTTTGATTTAATGCGCATTCAATTGGCTTACCTAGCAAGGGAATATCAGCGCATGAAATCCGGTGAGTGGAATCACCTCAACAATTAATCGTTTGTTGGAAGTTGCGTCAATTCGCACAAGGAATTTTTCTCGGAGTCCACACCGAAATACGCATGATCAAGGCCGTTTGTTAAGGCAATATATTTACCCTGCATTTCTTTCTGGTAGGTGAGTGCTTGATACAAGGTGTCTATGGTAATTGGAATTTTTGGGGCTTTACATTCCACTAAAATTTGAGGTTGAAAATCTGAATCGTATACAACGATATCCCAGCGTTTTGTCAATCCAGCATATTGAATTGATTTTTCAACTGCGATCCGTGTGATGGGATAATTCAACTGTTGGTTTAAATAGGAAATAAAATGTTGACGTACCCATTCTTCGGGCGTTAGTACTAGTTTTTTGCCTCGAATCAAACACTGAACGAATAATTGGTTATCCGTTCGCGTAAGAACTAATTTCGTTTGAGGTAAATTGAGTGGAACGATCACGCTCATTACATACCCGGTAAAAGCAAGTGGATGTCTTTGTATTTCAGATCAAAAACTTTTCCGAGTACTTCATTTGTTAAAATGCCATTGAACATATAGACACCATTGCGAAATCCTTTGTGTGTGCGAATTAAATCAACGACCCCACCTTTTTCACCCATTTCGAGGATCATTGGGGAAAAAGTGTTGGAAAGCGCAAAGGATGCCGTTCGAGAGACGCGAGAGGCGATGTTGGGTACACAATAATGTACGACGCCATGCTTTATAAAAGTTGGATCATTGTGATTGGTCACGCGTGATGTTTCAAAACATCCACCTTGATCGATGCTGACATCCACTAATACAGAGCCTGCTTTCATGCCCTCGATCATTTCTTCATTCACGACACAAGGTGTGCGTCCAATTGGTGAACGCAATGCACCGATAACAACATCTGCTCGACGGATTGCCTTGGCCAGGACTTTCGGTTGAATGATCGATGTGTAAATGCGCAACCCTAAATCGTTTTGCAGTCGTCGTAAACGAGACAAGGAATTGTCAAACACCTTCACCGATGCACCAAGTCCAAGTGCGGCACGTGTGGCAAATTCACCAACCGTTCCGGCACCAATGACAACCACTTCTGCGGGTTGAACACCTGCAATTCCGCCTAGCATCATTCCTTTACCTTGTGAAAAAGAAGACAAAAGTTCGCCTGCTACTAAAATCGATGTGGTTCCTGCGATTTCACCCATCGTTCGAACAATGGAGAAAACGCCTTCTTCATCTTGAATGTAATCCCATGCAACAGCAGTTACTTTTTTTGCGATTAATTTCTGAAGGATTTCTTTTGGTTGAGTGGCGATTTGTAGGGCGGAGATAAAGGTTTGATTTCCGGTCATCAATTCCACTTCTTCTTCCGAAGGTGGCGCCACTTTAAGAATAATGTCGCAACTGTAAATGGATTTACGATCGTACACAATTTGAGCACCTGCCTCACTATATTCATTGTCGGTGAAATTAGACCCTTCACCTGCATTTGTCTCAATCAATACTTGATGTCCATTGGAAACCAACAAAGTGACCGCTTCAGGTACCAAAGCTACCCTTCGTTCTTGGAAGGAAGTTTCTTTCGGGATTCCAATGAATAGATTTCCTTTTTTCTTACGCACTTCAAGCATTTCTTCCTTTGGAAGCAAACTGCCTTTTTGAATAAGTGTTTTTAATAATTCAGGATCTGTTATCATATGTCAGGACTATTTCTCTAAGTTCACTTTCGGGTGCACAACGAATATACAGCCATTTCGCGTCATCTGGAAGAATATTTTCAATTTTATTTGGCCATTCAACAAAGAAAAATGCAGCTTGATCAAATAATTCATCTAAGCCAAGTTGCGCTAAATCACGTTCATTTTCAATGCGATAGCAGTCTAAATGATAGATGGGTATTCCCAACTTTGAACGATATTCATGTACAATTGCATAGGTTGGTGAACCATCTGTTTTTTCAATTCCAAGAACGCGTAATACTTCTTGAACAAAGGTCGTTTTTCCTGCTCCCATTTCTCCTTCAATGGCAAAAAATGTGGGTTTTGGAAATATATCGATGAGCTGTGTTGCCACGGATTGTAGGTCCCCTAAGGAACAGCCTTGCCAAGATTTAGTTTGATCGTTTTGCATCGAAAACTTCAATTTGATCATTTTTCCAACAAAGAAGTTCCAGGGTTGATCCATCAAATCGTGCAAACGTTTGTGCGTACAACCACTCACCGGTATTGATGTAACATGCATTTCCTACCGATAATTCTAAAGGCAAATGCCTGTGTCCAAATACGTAATAGTCTACCGCATTTTTTTTCTGATGTTCCATTACAAACTGATACAACCATTCTTGTTCCTTTCCATTGTAAATCATGTCCTTCGACATGCCGCTTTTTCGACTACTGCGCGAGAAATAATTGGCAATTGACAATCCAAAATTTGGATGAATGCGTGCAAATGCCCACTGACATATGGCATTCCTGAAAACTCGTTTTAGAAATTTATATTTATAATCTCCTGGACCAAGTCCGTCACCATGAGCAACGTAAAATGATTTTCCATTTTTTTCGAAACAATATTCATTTGAATGAAGCTGAATCCCTAATTCCTTTTGAAAATAATGAAACATCCACATGTCGTGATTTCCTTTGAAAAAATGGACGGCAATTCCATTGTCCACAAATTCGGCTATTTTCGCTTGCAAGCGAACAAATCCTTTGGGAATAACAGTTTTGTATTCGAACCAAAAATCAAAAATATCACCGATTAGAAATACTTCTTCAGCTGTGTCTTGTACAGCGTTCATCCATGCAACAATCGCCTCTTCCCTTTTTCTGCTTTCCGCATAATTGGGTGCTCCTAGGTGAAAATCCGAGGCGAAATACGTATATTTTTGTATTGGCTCCATGGAGTTAATGTCCGAAAATACGCTTCAATTCTTCTTCCAGCGCTGGACCTCTAAGGTTGGTTTTAATGACATGTCCTTCACGGTCGATTAAAACAGTAAAAGGAACACTGTTTACTTGGTATAATTTCGCTACTTTGCTATTCCATCCACCAAGATCACTCACATGATTTGGCCAGGAAAGATGGTCTTGCTCAATGGCATTTTTCCATTTTTCAGCATCTGTATCCAATGAAACGCTAACGATGGTAAATCCGTCTTTTTGATACTTTTCGTAGGTTTGAACGACATTTGGATTTTCTCTGCGGCAAGGTCCACACCAAGAAGCCCAAAAATCGATTAATACGATTTGTCCGCGTAAATCCGAAAGTTTTAGCGTTTTCTTACGATCTATTTTTAGTTCGGTAAAGTCAGGTGCCATTTTTCCCGGTGACAAAAAATTAGCATCGTCGATTTTCTTTTTAATTTGAGCAAAATTGTTGTAGAACATTTGCACGGTTGGACTCTGAGCAAAAACGCTATATAATTGATTCAGTACATTTTCATACGCCTTCATGTCCTGTTCAGCATTCATATTTGCCAATGCAAGAATCAAGGCTGGCGAGTTAGCATTTGCTCCGATGAATCCTTGTAACTCACTATTGAACTTATAAAATTCTTGTGTCATATAATCGTTGATAGCTTGCTCCCGTGTTGGATCCAACTTGATTGCTGTGAGCGCTGAATCACTTTTTGCATTCCATTTTTCAGTAATGTGTGAAAAATCATTCATAGCTTTCGATTCATCCGATCCAACGAAATTGCAAAAGTCTTTCAATTTCGCCCCGTCACCGTACACCTTAATATCGCTATTGTTTTTCAATATTAAATGAACGTTTTCTGTCCCAATTCGCAAATAATAATAATCTGGATTTGGCAGTTCCACCTTGAATTGAAAATTCCCTTTTTTATCCAAGGCTGTTGACGCGTAATTCTTGTAATATGATCCAAAGTTTTGAGAAATATAAACCGAATCCACGTTGGTATTGAAAACCATTCCGGAAACCTTCACTTGAATCACATTTTGAGCAAATAGTCCAAATGGAAGGATAAAAAGTAACAGTAAGTTTAATTTTTTCATTTTAACAATTCTGATAATTTTTCTTCTAATTTTTCACCTCGAAGGTTTTTTCCTATAATTTTTCCTTCTCGATTGAGCAATACAGTGAAGGGAATTCCATCGAATCCATAAGTAGCGACCAAAGGTGATTTCCAACCGAGTAGGTCAGAAACATGTGTGGGCCATTCTAGTTTATCCTTTTGAATAGCGGCTTTCCAATTGGCAGCATCGTCATCTAAGGAAACCGAGAAGACTGTAAATCCTTTATTCTTGAATTTTTGGTACATTTTAAGCACATTCGGATTTTCTTGTCGACAAGGTCCGCACCACGAAGCCCAGAAGTCCACCAAGACTACTTTTCCTTTTAAATCGGAAAGTTTCATCGTTTTTCCAGCTGGATTTGGCAAAGCAATTTCGGGTGCGCCAACAGTTCCGTTTACTGATGAAGCAAATTCGAAATAGGCATTTTCAATTTGAGCATATTGATTGCGAAAAGTTTCAGCAGCTGGTTGTCCAGCATAGTCCTCCTCAAAGGCTTCTGCCACTTTTTTCAATGCTTCTAAATTCGCCACATCCCAATCATCAAAACTCATGCTTGGCACTAGGTCCATCGATAAAATGATGTTATACGGATTGCTCGGGTCTTTCATCATTTGCGAACGTGAAAATGCTTCCATTTTTCTTTTTGCAGTACTAAATCCCTTCGCAACATCTTCCTTGGATAAATTCTGCATATTGACTTGAAGTTCTTCTTGCACTGCTTGAAACTGTTGAAATTCACTCAAATAACGATTCATCGTTCGACTCCAACTTGTTCCACTCGCATTTGGTTTGGAAACGAAATCTTTTAGACTTGTATTAATTTTCAAGTGATCCTCCGGTTTCAATGTAATTGGAATTAAACGATTTTGTTCATCGTTTAAGCGAAGAAAGTAGTAACCTAGTCCAGGAATGTTGCCTTTAATATCAAAACTTCCATCTTCGTTCAATTGTCCTTCCGCAACTGGTATCGTTCCTTTATCCGAAGGCGCCTCTATAAATAACATTAACCCAGATGCTCCAGAAATTTTTCCTGATATTTCGAAATTTGCTTCGAGTCCACCCATTTCATCCAGCGACTGCTTTTGTTTATTGTAAAGCACAATCCCAACGATCAATGCAAAGAACGCCGCAATGAATAGCCAATTTTTATATGTTTTTAGCCAAGCTTTCATGCATCGAGCATTTGACGTAAGAGTCCATTCGCCAATTTAGGGTCTGCTTTCCCTTGCGACACTTTCATTAATTGTCCCATGAAAAATCCAGTTAATTGTTTTTCGCCGGCACGATACCTAGCTACTTCACTCGGATTCAATTCAAACACCTTTTCAATGAATCCTTTCAAGGCATCTTCGTCCGAGTTTTGAATTAAATTCAAGCGCTCTGCAATTTGTAGCGGAGTTTCATTGGTGTTAAATAAGGCAGGGAAAATGTGTTGTGAAGCGACACTTGTCGATACTTTACCTTCTTCGATGAGGTGAATAAGCTCAGCAATGACCTTTGGTTTCAATGGAAATTGATCCATGTCAATGCTGTATTCATTCAAGTAAGATTTAATGTCGCCCATTAGCCAATTGGCAGCCGACTTATAATTTTTGGTGTGTGCCAATATAGCTTCGTAATACAAGGCAATTCCTTTGTTGTCAGTAATGTTGTAAGCATCGTATTCCGACAATCCATATTCTTTCGTATAGCGTTGAAACAAGGTCCGAGGTAAAGCAGGCATTTCTGCAGCAATGGCTTGAATCTGTTCTTGAGATACTGAAATGGGTGGCATATCCGGTTCGGGGAAATAGCGGTAATCGTTCGCTGCTTCCTTTGAACGCATGGAAATGGTGATGCCTTTTAATGCATCAAAAGCGCGGGTTTCTTGAGACAATGTTCCTCCGTTTTCCAAGACCTCAATTTGGCGTTGGATTTCGAATTCAATCGCACGTTGTACATTTCGAATGGAGTTCATGTTTTTCACCTCGACTTTCGTCCCAAATTCCGAAACACCAGCAAGACGAACAGAAACGTTCGCATCACAACGCAAGGATCCTTCTTCCATGTTGCCATCACAAATATCAAGGTATCGAACTAATTTTCGAACTTCTGTCAAGTAATGGTATGCTTCCGTTGATGAACGCATGTCGGGTTCAGAAACAATTTCGAGTAGGGGAGTTCCAGCACGATTTAAGTCCACCAAGGTGTCGTAAACATCCACATCGTGAATGCTCTTTCCAGCATCTTCTTCCATGTGAATACGCGTCAAACCAATGGATTTCTCCGACCCGTCATCCGTTCTGATAACGATGTGTCCTCCCGTACAAATGGGGGTAGTATCTTGCGTGATCTGATATCCTTTCGGTAAATCAGGATAAAAGTAATTTTTACGAGCAAAGTGTTGAGCAGGAGCGATGTGTGCGTCGCAAGCTAATCCAAGTTTTATCGCGAACTCAATGGTTTTTTTATTCATTACTGGCAAAGTGCCAGGGTGTCCAAGTGTAATTGCACTAATATTGGAATTTGGAGCGGACCCATATTCATTTATATCGCTAGAATACGCTTTGGTTTTCGTCAACATTTGTGCATGGACTTCTAATCCAATGACAACTTCATATTTATCGCGGATGGATGCTTCCATAATCTTAGATACGTGAAATTAGTTCTTTCATAATTTGCGTCATTTTTGGCTCTTGGCGACTTGCCACTTCGATGACATCTTGCACGCTCACTTTTTTGATTTTTCCTGGCACACCAAGGTCAGTAATGATCGAAATTGCAAAACAAGGAATGCTCATGTGTCGGGCAACAATGACTTCTGGTACAGTTGACATTCCCACAGCATCTGCTCCAATGACGCGAACGTATTTGTATTCAGATGGTGTTTCCAAGGTTGGACCGGTCAGACCAGCATAACATCCCACGGAAACCTTAATGGACAATTCATCTGCAATCGTTTTTGCCATTTGAATCATGGATTCATCATACGGATCACTCATGTCAGGGAAACGTGGACCTAATTCATCCAAGTTTTTCCCAATCAATGGATTTCCTGGAAATAAATTGATGTGGTCATTCATGATCATGATCTCTCCAACAGCGAAATCTGGATTGACCCCACCGGAAGCATTACTCACGAATAGTCGCTCAATCCCCAATAATTTCATCACGCGAACTGGAAACGTTACTTGTTGTAAGTTGTATCCTTCGTAATAATGAAAACGTCCTTGCATCGCAACAACATTTTTTCCGCCAAGTCGACCGAAAATGAGTTTTCCAGAATGACTTTCCACTGTTGAAACCGGAAAGTTTGGAATGGTTTCGTAAGGAATTTCGTCAACGATTTCGATTTCTTTTACGAGTCCACCAAGGCCCGTACCCAGAATAATCCCAATGGTTGGATGAATACTTGTTTTGGCTTGAATAAATGCCGCTGTTTCTTTAATTGCTTCTAACATAATTTTTTATCATCGAATTAAACGCTTCTTCGTTCTCCATTTTCACGGAAATGGGCAGAACATACCAAGGATAGGTTTGTCGATCCTTTTCAGAGAGAAGTCCTTGGATTTTTACGAGGTCTTTTTCTGTAGTGATAATGGCCATTTCCTTGTTGGCAAAGGTATCAAATTTTCTGTGAATTTCTTGGATATCTGCGTGTGTAAACGCGTGGTGGTCACCAAATTTAAGTTCTTCTACTTTATATTTTTCTAATAAGTAATTTTTTAGAGATGCTGTGGAGGATATTCCCGTCACCAATAGTACCGATTTAAACTGCTTCACTGCTGTTCCGACGACTTGAAAATCAGCGTATTCAATGTGTGAGAAAAAGACCGGTAGTTCATACGATTCATAGCGCTTTCGATGGGTGTTCATCTCATCTTCTGTGAGCTTCGGACATTTGGTTAAAATAATGGCATCTGCTCGATGGGCACCGTATTTGGATTCCCTGAGGTTTCCCGATGGGAGATGCCAATCACATACAAATTGATCGTAAAAGGGGGTCAACAATAGTTGAAGCCCTGGGTTTACATACCTATGTTGAAAGGCATCATCCAAAATGATGGTAGCGGATGGATTGATTTCTTTCATTTTGACAAGAGCTTCTTTTCGATTTTCGCATACGAAAACGGCTGTTTGTGGTGCAAATTTTTGAAAGTAGGAAAGTGGTTCGTCGCCTACTGTGGAGGCAAGATCCGTATGATTCACCTGTCGGTAACCCTTGGTAAGACGTCCATAGCCACGACTAAGAATTTGAATGGAATGTTCCTTCTGTAAAAGCGTAGTCAAATAATTGACCATCGGAGTTTTTCCTGATCCACCAACAGATAAATTACCAACGGAAATGGATTTTCCCGGAATGGAAAAAGTCTTAAGCAAGCCAACATCAAAGAGGACATTGCGTGTGTAAGTGATGAGCCAATATAAAATCGTAAAAGGTAGTAGTCCGATTTTTCTCATCCTCAAAGATACGCTTTATTGATTGTGATAATCAGAAAAAGCTTGTTCGTCATCAAAATAATAAATACGCACTTGAGCTGTATCGTTTAAGAAATCAATTTTGCCTATTTCCACACGGTTAATGGCTAAACCAGTGCGTTTTTCTAAGTCGGCTTTCATTTCTTCATATTTATCTGGCGTGATTAAATCGATGCGTTCGTAGTTAATGGTTTTACGCGTTTCGTGTTTCATCAACCAAAGATTTTCCAAAATGAAGGTCAATAAAATAACAGATACGTTGATTACGCCTACTTCAGAAATGCTTAATTCGTTGGATGCTAATGCGTTCACCACACTTATTCCAATAATCATAAAGAGGTAGGTCATCTCCTTAATTTCGATGGCATCTGTTCGGTAGCGAATGATGCCGAAAATCGCGAATAATCCAAGCCCCATTCCTGTGTCAATGTCCATTTGCATCAGGCCAAAACACAAGAAAAAGGTGATTGTACCGATGAGGTAATAGGTGAATAAGTAGTCTTTGCGCTGCGTTTTAGGGTAATACAAAAAACGTATTAAAATGGTCAGAAAAAGCAAGTTAATTCCTAGGCGAATTAACAACACGTAAAAATCATCGCTAAACCAAGTTAAAGTTGCGCCCGAAAGTGCTGCTTTTTTGAGAGGGAGTAAAAAAGAATTAAATAGCATCATGGTTTATTTTTTTTAAATAAAGTAATTTTTTCTTGAATCGGTTGAATTTTAATTTTTCTTCACCATAAATTTCGACAGAGCCCAAACAATATTTACTGAGTCGATATGGGCGAATTTGCTGCTCCTTCATCAATTGATAAAAAGCACTATTGCGATTTAAATCTTCTTGTTTTAATTCGGCAATAACCAATTGTTTAAAGGATTTCTTTATGCCATCTTTTTCGAAGAGAATGTTAAAATCTAATGTTAATCGTTCATTCTCTGTCTTAGAAACCAAGGTAATCCGTTGAAATGAATTCCACATGGTTGGAACTAAATTCCTGTTGGATTGAAGTTCATTTTGTACGAAAGCCAAATCACTTTCAGGAAGAACTTCGTTGAACTGATTCGTCGCAATACGTCTTTTGTCGGTGCGACCTTTCATTTTGTGTTTGACTTCTAAAAAGAAAAGATTTGATTCAACGTATTTTCGAATGCGCACCTTGAAACGATTTCCTTTTGAGTTATGATGATCTTTAAAAAACGAAAAACGCTCATCATCAAAATAAAGACTCTCATAATGAGGTGTTTGCGTTCCCTCAATCGTTAAAACACGGTAATGCTCGACGAGCATAGGAAGAATAGTACTTAGTTCACTTCTTCGAAAAGCAAATTTCGTATCCATGCGATTCATTAGCTTGACACGGTCCATTTCCTCTAATGAAATGGGCTCAAATGGTGCCAGTAATGCGGTGATTTCGTTCATATATGTTAAGCCAAAGTTAACAAATTTTGCTTTCCTTACCCATCTTTGGACGTGTAAAATACGGAATACTTGTTTCTACTTTGAAAAGTTTTTTTCGTTTCACTACTTTTGTTTCATGAATAACAAAATACTTCTGTTGGGTTCGGGAGAACTCGGAAAAGAGTTTGTAATCGCATGTCAGCGATACGGACAATACGTGATTGCGGTGGATAGCTATGCTGGTGCTCCCGCAATGCAAGTTGCGGATGACTGCGAAGTCATCAATATGTTAGACGGTGCTGAACTAGATCGCATCGTTGCAAAACATCAACCGGATTTAATTGTGCCCGAAATAGAAGCCATAAGAACCGAAAGATTCTATGACTACGAAGCACAAGGAATTCAAGTAGTTCCAAGCGCCAAAGCAGCGAATTTTACGATGAATCGCAAAGCCATTCGGGATTTAGCGGCGAAAGATCTGGGTGTTCGTACAGCAACCTATCGCTATGCGACAAGTTATGATGAATTGATTGCAGGTGTTGAAGTATGTGGAATTCCATGTGTGGTCAAACCATTGATGTCTAGCTCCGGAAAAGGTCAATCGGTCATCAAATCGACTGAGGACATTCAAAAAGCGTGGGATTATGCCATGGAAGGGTCTCGCGGTGATTTGAAAGAAGTCATCGTTGAAGGATTTATTGATTTCGATTATGAAATCACTTTGCTCACTGTAAGCCAAAAAAACGGGCCGACTTTGTTTTGTCCGCCAATTGGACACCGTCAAGAACGTGGTGATTACCAAGAAAGCTGGCAACCAATGCCCATGAATCCGGAACATCTTTCGGAAGCGCAAGTAATGGCGGCAAAAGTAACTGCTGCATTAGGTGGCGCTGGCATTTGGGGGGTGGAATTTTTCATAACGAAAGAAGGGGCATATTTCTCTGAATTATCTCCGCGTCCACACGACACGGGAATGGTAACCCTAGCTGGAACACAGAACCTTTCTGAATTTGAATTACATGCTCGGGCTGTCTTAGGATTGCCAATCCCTAAAATTGAAGCAAAACAAAACGGTGCAAGTGCGGTTGTGCTAGCATCTGTAGCTTCGGATAAAACACCTGAATTCGAGGGCGTTTCAAACGCATTATTGGAAGAAAATACAGAAGTCCGAATTTTTGGTAAACCGACAACCCGTCCATATCGACGAATGGCCGTCGCTCTTGCCTTTGGTGATGAATCCGTGCAAGAATTAGTTGAAAAAGCAAAGAAAACTGCCGCAAAAATCCATGTGAAATGAAACATATTCTATTCTTACTGCTTTGTCTTCCGCTCCTTTCTGTTGGAATGACTGTTTCTTATGAATTGAAAATGCCAAAACCGCAAAATCACTATTTTGAAGTTCAAATGAACATCAATGGAAATGAGGATGCACAGGTAGAGGTGAAAATGCCAGTTTGGACGCCTGGTTCTTATTTGGTGCGAGAGTTTTCAAAAAATGTCAATTTGGTGAAAGCTTATACGAAAGATGGGAAAGCCATCTCAGTAACGAAAAAATCAAAAAATGCGTGGATCATCAATGCTGGCAAAGAAAAGGATATCCAGGTGAAATATGAAGTCTATGCCTTTGAATTGTCTGTTCGAACTCCATTTTTGGATTTAACACACGGATTTGTCAGTGGTTCGGGCGTGTTCATGTACATTGAAAAAGTTAAAAATCAGACTGGATCCGTGACCGTTTTTCCACACGATTCCTTTAAACGCATTTCCACTTCTTTACCTCTCGACAACGGATACAAAGGACAAGGTCAGCGTTATCAATTTGAATCTTACGATCAATTAGTGGATTGTCCCATGGAAATTGGCAACCAAGAAATTTTCGAATTCACTGCGGCTGGTGTAAATCATACGGTTTCTATGTACGGTGATGCCAATTACAATGTGGAGCAATTGAAACGTGACATGGCAAAAATTGTGGAAGCGGAAACAGCGGTGATCGGAAAAAACCCGAACAAAAATTATACGTTTATCGTGCACAATGTGGTGGATGGACAAGGTGGTCTTGAGCACATGAGTTCGTGTGTATTGAGTGTCAACCACTGGACCTATGCTGGAAAACAATATGTTGACTTCCTGAATTTAGTCGCGCATGAATATTTCCACTTATGGAATGTCAAACGCATTCGTCCGATTGAATTAGGTCCTTTCAACTACGACGAGGAAAATTACACCAGTTTACTATGGGTGATGGAAGGATTCACATCTTACTATGATGAATTGATTCTTCGTCGTACTGGATTTTACACGGAGGACGAGTTCCTGGCGAAATTGCAATCCTCCATTAATTATGTGGAAGGAACCCCAGGATCACGTGTTCAACCGGTTGCTCATGCGAGTTTCGATGCTTGGGTTAAGGCGTATCGTCCAAACGAAAACAGTTCCAATACCACCATGACTTACTATTCCCGTGGTTCAGTACTCGCTTCTGTGATTGATGCGATGATCATTGCTGAAACGGATGGTAAGAAATGTTTGGATCATTTCATGCAACAACTCTATACGACCTATTACGAAGGATTAAAACGTGGCTTTTCCGAGGCGGAGTTTAAATCTGAGTTGTCGAAATTTGTTGGTAAAAACATGGATGATTTCTTTGCGAAGTATGTCGACGGTACCGAGATTATTCCATACAAAGATTTTTATGGACCTGTGGGATTAAACGTTCAAGACATCACCACGAATAATCCATCCTTTGGTGCCAGTGTGCGAGAAGAGGGTGGAAAGGTCATGGTAAAATCTGTTCGTTTTGGTTCTAGTGCAGAGGAGGCTGGAATTAGTGTCGGCGACGAAATTATCGGGTGCAATGGTTATCGGGTGGATCAGTCCATGTTTGAAGGCATGATGAGTGGCATGAGTAATTTTGAATCGTGTGAAATTCTGGTAGCACGCGAGGAACAATTATTTTCGGTGAAAGCCACCATCAAACCCTATAAGAAACCACAATTTTTATTGACTAAATCTTCTGCGAATGAAAAACGCTTGCACTATTGGCTTCGTTAAACTGTTGCTTTGTTTTTCGGCTTTCGCTTATGGTCAAGTGACCTATAAGAATGTTCAGATTCCACCTGTAAGTGCCGCTTATCCATATAATGAATGTGAACCGTCAATTGCAATTAATCCGAAAAATACCAAGCAAATTGCGGCGGGTTCTGTTTTGAAAGGATACCATTATTCGTTGGATGGTGGACTGACATGGAAAAGTAAAAAGATGGAGAGTCCTTATGGTGTTTACGGTGATCCTGTGTTGTTATTTGATCGATTGGGACGCTTGTATTATTTTCATTTAACGGACTACAAAAAAGGGACACACTTGGACCGCATTTTGTGTCAAACTTCCGAAACCATTTTGGGGAAATTTACATCCGGAACATTTCCCGCACCGAATGGAACGAAAGTTCAAGACAAACATTGGGTGGTCATTGATCCAAAAACGAACGTTCTTTACATGACTTGGACGCAATTTGATGCTTACGATTCTGCGAATCCAAAGGATTCGTCCATTATCGTGTTCTCCAAATCCCTCGATCGCGGAAAATCATGGACCACTCCGAAGCGCATTTCGAAATTCGGTGGAGATTGCTTAGATGGGGACAATACCGTTGAAGGTGCAGTGCCTGCTTTGGGATTAAATGGCGAAATTTACGTTACTTGGACAGGTCCCAAAGGATTGATGTTCCAGAAATCCATCGATGGTGGGGTGACCTGGTTCGCTGAGGAGAAACACTTATCAAAACAAATGGGTGGTTGGGACCTTGATATTCCAGGATTTTACCGTGCAAACGGTTTGCCATTTTTAATGTCTGATATGAGCGATGGTCCACACAAAGGAACCTTGTATTTGAACTGGTGCGATCAACGTAATGGTGCGGAAAATACTGACGTGTGGTTGCTGAAATCCACCGATGGTGGAGAATCCTGGTCTGAACCGATTAAAGTCAACCAAGATCAAACCAAATCCCATCAGTTTCTTACAACGATGTGCATTGATCAAACGAATGGAAATTTGCATTTCGTCTATTACGACCGACGAAAATACATTGGAAACGCAACAGATGTTGTTTGGACAACGAGTTCGGATGGAGGAACGACATTCAAAGAACAAACCATATCAGAACAACCATTTACGCCGAACAAACGAATCTTCTTTGGTGACTATTTAGGGATTTCTGCCGTGGATGGACATGTTCGTCCGATTTGGCCACGAATGGATGAAGGGAAAATCACCCTCTGGACGGCGTTAATTGATCCAATCGAACCTTGACAACGGAGATGAGTATTGCTTTGCACGAGTCATGGAAAAAAGTCCTAGAAAAGGAATTTCAACAAAGCTATTTTGCGGAATTGACGGAACGAGTGCGTCAGGCATACATGGAAAAAAAAGGACACGTTTTTCCCAAAGGATCACAGATATTTAGAGCCTTTGATTTGTGCCCATTTGACGAACTCAAAGTTGTGATTCTTGGTCAAGACCCATATCCAACTAAAGGACATGCACATGGTTTATGTTTTTCAGTTGAACCCGATGTGCGGCCATTCCCCAAGAGCTTACTAAATATTTTTAAAGAAATCGAGGCCGATTTAGGCGTTCCAATGCCAGCGAATGGGAATTTAGCGCGTTGGGCCGAACAAGGAATACTTTTGATGAATTCATCCCTCACGGTTGAAGAAGGAAAACCGGATTCACACAAAGGATTTGGATGGGAAAAATTTACGGATGCCGTTATTCAAACCATCAATGCGGAGAAAACGGGTGTCGTTTTCATCTTGTGGGGAGCCAAAGCCATTTCTAAGGAGGGATTCATTGATCATTCTAAGCATTTGATATTGAAGTCCGTACATCCTTCTCCGCTTTCTGCTCATCGTGGATTTTTCGGATGCAGGCATTTTAGTAAAACGAATGAATTCTTGCGCATGATGGAACAAACCGAAATTCAATGGTAAATTCCTAACTTTGTAGGCAATGAAATTACAAAACGATTTATTTTTAAGGGCAGCGCGAGGCGAAGAGATCGAGCGTTATCCTGTTTGGTTGATGCGTCAAGCTGGAAGAATATTGCCAGAGTATCGAGCGGTGAGGGCAAAACTTTCCGGATTCAAGGAGTTGGTTGAAACACCTGAATTTGCTTCAGAGGTGACTATACAACCGGTGGATTTATTGGGGGTTGATGCAGCGATTATTTTCTCTGATATTCTTGTGGTTCCGGAGGCGATGGGACTTACCTATGAGATGATTGAACAGAAAGGACCTTGGTTCGAAAAAACTATTCGTTCGCGTGAACAACTTTCGTTCATTGATCGAAACATCGATGTAAACGACCGTTTGTCTTATGTGATGGAGGCCATTCGAATAACGAAAAGGGATTTGGCAGGACGCGTTCCATTGATTGGTTTTGCTGGTGCGCCTTGGACCATTTTATGTTATATGGTGGAAGGAAAAGGATCCAAAACCTTTTCTGAATCGCGTAAACTGCTATATACTCAACCGGATTTAGCAAATGAGTTATTGCAAGAAATAACGAATGTTACCATTGCGTATTTAAAGGCACAAATCGAAGCCGGTGCAGATGCTTTGCAGTTATTTGATTCGTGGGCAGGAATTTTAGGTGATGCGCAGTATGATGCATTTGGAATAAAATACATTCGCCAAATTACCGATGCCATTCCAGGAATTCCATTCACGGTGTTTTCCAAGGGTGCCATTGGTTCCTTGCCGAATTTAGCAGGGTTGTCTTGCACCACTTTAGGACTGGATTGGAATATGTCTATGGACGTGGCACGAAGTTTGGTTCAGGAAAACAAGACACTACAAGGGAATTTAGATCCTTGTGTGTTATATGGCACAAACGAATTAATTGAGCAAGAAACAAGAAAATTGCTAAAATCGTTTAAAAGTCAAAGACATATTGTAAATTTGGGTCACGGGGTATATCCCGATATTGACCCAGAAAAAGTAAAAGTTTTTATCAATACAGTAAAAAGTTATGAAATTTAAAGGAAGAACTTTCAGTTACGTTGCATTGTCGTTTGCAGCGATGATGTCGGCTACTAGTTTTGCTCAAAAGAGTAAAAAGACGAATGAAAAAGAAATCATTAATGTCACATTTGAGCATGTAAAGGCAGAAGATGTAACAGAATTAAACAACATTGATATTGTTGGTAAAGGAATTTCTTCTCCAACGGAATTAAAAGCGGATGTTTTCCACAAGGAGGCAACCGGAGACATGGGCATTCCGACGAATGTTTATGGAAAAGAAGATCCAACAACAGAAAACGGTGGTGAAGTGTATGCAGGAATTGTGGCGTATAAACCAGGGAAAACTGCAGGTGAGCGTTCTTACATTACGATTCAATTGATGAAAAATGATTCGCCAGTGACCTTGAAGAAAGGATTGACTTACTGCGTGGAGTATTCGTTGTCTTTGAGTGAATCGTCAAAATTCGCTTGTAACAACCTCGCGGCCTATTTCTCAAAAGAGAATCCCGGGACAGGAGAGCCAGGTGCGATTTACGTTGGAACGGACCACGTATTGAAAGGACAAATGAATAAAGTACACAACGGATTCTTTGGTTGGGAGAAAGTGTGTAATACATATACCGCAAAAGGTGATGAGAAGTTCATTACGATTGGTAACTTCGACCGAAATGAAACGACCAAATTCGAAGCAGTGAAAAAACCAAAAGAGAGCGAAGCTGATCCAATTGCTCATGCATATTACTACATCGATAATGTGGTGATTCGTTTGGTGGACAATGCATCTGAATGTGCTTGTTTCAATGCGCGTCCTCCGAAAATCGAAGATAGTTTCTCTACCTTGATTTACGATAAAGCTCCTGAGGTAACGGATAAAATGACCGTGGACAAGAAAATCGAAGCTCATTCTATTTACTTCCGACAAGGGAAAGCTTCCTTAACGGAAAACGCAAAAGAGAACATGAACTTCGTAATTGAGCAAATGAATGCGAATCCGGCAATGAAAATTGAAATTTCAGGAAACAATGATGAGTTGGAAGTCAAAGCAAGTAAGGAAAACGAAGATTACCTTGATTTGGATAGAAAACGTGTGGCAGTAGCAGTGAAGTATTTCGTGGCACAAGGAATTGCAGAAGAGAGAATCATTAAAACGTACAAAGGTACATCCAATCCAAGTACAGAAATTGTAGAAGATGATGAGCAGGATGTGAAAGATGCGAAATGTCGTCGCGTTGAATTCCGCGTAAAAATGTAAGCAATCGCTTAAAAGATAATTGGAAAAGCCATCGAAAGATGGCTTTTTTTATGACTCAATTGCTCGAAGCGCAGTAAATAATTCATGTGTAGGAAGGCCCATGACATTGGTGTAGGATCCCTCGATTTTTTCGACACCAATCAATCCAATCCAATCTTGAATGCCATACGAACCTGCTTTGTCTAAAGGATGAAAATGGGCGACGTAATGTGCTATTTCTTCTGGAAGTAAGGTTCGGAAATACACTGAAGTTTTTACAGTGAAACGGCGATGAGACTCTTTTGATTGAAGAATGACACCGGTATAAACATCGTGCATATTTCCCGAAAGTTTATGGAGTAACAGAATCGCATCTGCAGCATCACTTGGTTTTCCGATGACTTCCCCTTTTAAATAAACAATCGTATCCGCACAAATAAGTACTTCATCTGAGGATAATTCTGGAATCAATGCATCCGCTTTTTGTTGAGCGATTTGAATGACAATGTTTTCTGGGGTTTCTGTTGGATCAAAGTCTTCGGAGCAATCGGCTTTCAAAATGCGAAAATCGAATCCCAGTTGACGCAATAAGTCACTTCGTCGAGGTGAAGCAGAACCTAAAACAATGTTCATAGCGAATTTGAAAAAAGACAGATTAATCCGAAAAACATAGACCATTTCATTAAATGGTTGATCCAACTAAGTGTGGATTCTTTTTTCACCAGGTACAAGACCGCACTGGTAAAATTCACTGCACCAGAAAGCAATAATAGCAGCAAGGTGATTTTATTCAATTCGATCCAGTCAAAGACGTAATAACTGAAAATGAAAATGAGCAAGGGTAATTGAAGTAAGATCAGTGTGAAATAGGCAGCTTTCACTTTTCCAATCGCAATTGGCAAGGATTTCACATGGGCCAACAAATCGCCTTCCACATCGTGAATGTCCTTGTTAATTTCTCGAGCAAAGTTTTGAACAAACGCACAAATCGCTAAAAAATACACAAAGGAGTAATCCAGATATGTGGACCAGCTTGCCTCGACATAAGGGGAATAGGGCATTCCACTTTCGTTTAATACCTTGAAGAACCACACAGAAAGCAGAGGAACCAATGCCGTTAAAAACGCAATGATGAGGTTGCTGATGATGAATTTTCGTTTTAATTGAACACTGTAAAACCAAAGTAAGTTAATGGAAAGCAAATGAACGAAGACAAATAAAAGCGTGGAATATTTTACGGATAAATAGATCGAAATGAAAAAAGCGATTGCGTTTAACATCCAATGTAAAAGAATAGCCCATCTCGGTTTCATGTGCTTACTAAGAATGACCTTTTCAGGTTTATTGACCAAGTCTGATTTCATATCAAAGTAATCGTTTATCACATTACCTGCAGCGGCAATGATCATGGTAGAAAACATCAATAAACTATAATCGAACCAGTTGAAATCCACTTTTTGAAAAGTGTTGCTTTGAAGTAAGTACCAAGCAACACCGAGCATCGTCAGTAAGATGATCAGTAGGTTTTTCGTGCGAATTAATTTTAAAAAGTACTTCATGGACGAATGGTATAAGTTGTTCGACGATTTTTTTGATGCGCTTTTTCTTTTTGTTCGGGAGAACTCATCGCGTTGATTTCTTTATCTGAAATGATGGCTTGACTGGAACCATATCCTTTGTAGGTCATTTGTTGGGAAGGAATGCCCTGAGCCAACAAGAATTCATACACCGATTTGGCTCGGTTGGTAGATAAACTCAAGTTTTCTTCCGCATTACCTCTGGAGTCGGTGTGTCCACCAATTTCAATTTTTAAGGTTGGCCGCGCTTTCAAATAATTTGCAAAGGAGATTAATTCCACTTTCGATTCCGGCCGTAATTTCGCTTGATTTAAGTCGAAAAACACGTTTGAAAGTACGTTTTCTGCTGATGAACCTTCCGGATTCATCGGGATTTGTAAGTGATAACTTTGCTCGTTTTCTTTCAGCGTCATATTAAAGTTGAGGGAGTAAGGCAAGTATCCCGGGTAAGTCACTTGAATGGCGTAATCTGTATTCACAGGTAATGGAACAACGAAAGTACCATCATTCATATCGGCTTTGGATTGAATAACCATTTCTCCGCTGGATAAATTTGTTAATTGGAAATTGGCGCCTAGTCCTTTTTGAGTTTTCGCATCAAAAACGAATCCATCAAAATACAGCGTTTTTATGGGCTGATCTTCTTTCGGTAATTCGAAATAATAGATGTCCATCAATCCATATCCACCTGGACGATCCGAGGCAAAATAGGCAACTTCTCCTTCGGGAGAAACCATCAATGAATTCTCATCGGAAAGCGTGTTGATTGGATAGCCTAAATTCTGAGGAAGTCCCCAATTACCTTTTGCATCCATACGAGAAACAAATAAATCTGATCCGCCCATGCCAATGTGTCCGCGCGAAGCAAAATACAAGGTTTTTCCGTCTGGATGAATCAATACAGATTCTTCATTTTGATTTGAATTAATGTGCGGCGGCAAAGGTTCTGCCAAACTCCATGTTCCATCTGCCAATAAATGGGAAACATAAATATCCGAGTCTTTTTTACCATCTCTACTGCGCATTCCTCGAATAAAATAAAGTGTTTTACCATCTGCACTCAAGGATGGTTGTGTTTCCCAATGGGTCGAATTCACCTTTCCTGGTAGATTCGTTGGATTCGTCCACTGATTGCCATTTTTTTGCGTGATGAACAAATCACAACTTCCTTTACCTTGACGATTGGCGCCATAATCTACTCCGCTTTCATCTGTGCACGCCACAAAGATCAATCGTTTTCCATCTGCAGAAATAGTAGGAGCACCTTCATTGTATGGAGTATTTACGTTTTTCGGCATTGGGATGGACTTCGACCAGTCCTCATCTAGGTGATAAGAAATGTAGAAATCCTCTTGTTCGCGTTTGTTTTCACCTTGATATTCCACGAGTCTTCGGGTAAAAAACAATGTTTTGCCATCCACCGTAATGGTCGGATAGTATTCAGAAAAAGACGTATTAATCGATGGTCCAATGTTCTTTGGTTCAAAAGGTTTTGGATTTTTCATCGCGAAGAGCGCGAAATTTGCACAATCTTGCATGCGTCGAACCGTACCTAAGTTCTCTTCTTTTGCATTTGGATTTTTCAAATAAACGGCACAACTTTTTAACGCGCCTTCGTAATCTGCAATGGCCATTTGACACGTTGCCAAGTGATAGGTACTTGATCCACTAATGCTATGATTTGGTTCAATTTCCAAGGCGCGCTTGTAATGAAAAATCGCTTGTTTGTAGTTGCGTTGTAGTTCATTGAATTCCGCATCTAAAACATGTGCTTCCCAAAAATTCGAATCTTTTTCCAATGCCTTCCCCAATAATTCGATTCCACTCTTGAAGTCGTAAGCACCCGTCATCGGATCCATTCCTTCTTTTGGGGCTTTTTCCGCTAATTCAAAATAATGGATGGCTTTTTTATTGGAAGTAGAATAGGGGAATTGTGCGTTTGAGCAACCATAAATGAGCACTAGAAAAAAAGAAAGGAGTAGTAGATTTCTCATTTAGGGAATGTTCATGTATTTGTGCGTTTGTAACGAAATCTGCCACTTTTGGTTACCTTTTACGTAATCGATGATCAGGGGGAGGATTTTATCACTTTTTCCCCATTCAGGTTGCAAATACAACTGACAGGATTTGGTCACTTTTTTAGCGTGTTCTTCCGCCCAAGTAAAGTCAGATGGATGATTGATCACGATCTTTAGTTCCTGAGCTTTTTCATATGC
>JAHEMQ010000008.1:0-47235 GCA_024643555.1 Crocinitomicaceae bacterium
CCCATTCAGGTTGCAAATACAACTGACAGGATTTGGTCACTTTTTTAGCGTGTTCTTCCGCCCAAGTAAAGTCAGATGGATGATTGATCACGATCTTTAGTTCCTGAGCTTTTTCATATGCTTCTTCGAGTGGTTTTTTGAATTTCTTGGGTGAAAAACAATACCAATCAATGGCCGCATCCAAAGGGTGAACTCCTGCTGTTTCAATGGCTACTTCTATGTTCTTTTCATGAAGAGCGTTAACTAATGAGCCCAATGAATGCATGGTTGGTTCTCCACCAGTAATAACAACGAATTCAGCTTCATATAACGAAACATTTTCAAGAATTTCGTTTATCGTCATGAACTGTGAATCGTCAATTGTCCAGCTCTCCTTCACGTCGCACCAAACACATCCGACATCGCACCCTGCTGTACGAATAAAGTAAGCAACACGTCCTGAATGGAATCCTTCTCCCTGAATGGTGAAAAAGTGCTCCATAATGGGCAGAGTTGGGTTGAGTTGTGATTTTGGCAATGACATTGAGCAAAGTTAATTAAAATATTGGCGGAAAAGTAGGCGTGTTTTTGAAACTGAAAATCCTTATATTTGTTTACCTAAAGCTAAACATATGAAATTAAAAATTACACTGACTAGCATTCTTCTTTCATCCTTATCATTTGCACAGCAAATTGCGAATAGCAATATGGAGTCATGGGATAACCTCGGTTTAACGACGGAAGAACCAACGAATTGGAATGGATTCAAATCGGGAACAGGTGGTCTTGTTTCCTTCGGCTCTCAACAAATTGAACAATCAACGGCAATTCGCGCCAATGCAACTGGTATGTACTGTGCCCGTATTTGGTCAAAGAGCACCCTCGGGATTGTTGCCAATGGTACCATGACACTTGGACAAATCAACATGGGAAGTACAACTGCTTCTAGTGCCTTAAACTTCAACTTCTCGAAAACAGCGGACACACTCTTTTCCGAACCGATTTCAAATGTTCCGGATTCAGCCGTTTTTTGGGCGAAATACACTGCGGGATCTGGACAACAAGCAAGAATGCATGCCATCATTCACGACAGTGCGGATGTACATGATCCCATTGATGCCGCTTCACAACCACATGTATTAGCAAGAGCTGAATTGAATTATGCTCCAACTGCAGGAAATTGGGTGCGATTCTCAACGCCATTTGTATTTGAAGTACAAACGGGACTAATGCCAACGGCACAATTTATCTTGATGACCTTTGCAACCAATAAAAATCCGGGTGGAGGTGCAGCGAATGATGAAGTACTCATTGACGATATTGAACTGATTTACAATGCCAGTTCAGTGGGTGAGTTGCATTCTTCTGTTCAATTGTACTATTCGACAGTTCAAGGATTAATGGCAAAAGATATTGCTTTCGATACAAAACTTGCGATGTACAGTCTTTCTGGACAGTTGGTCAAAGAGGCGGAATTGAGTCAATTTATTGGAAAATCCTTGCCTTCCGGACAGTACATCCTTCATTATGACGGAAAAACACAAAAACTGTTCATTCCATAGGGGCAATCCATGAAGTTTTTCCTGAGTACATTCTTTAGTCTTTTTCTGACTCCATTTTTTGCGCAAACTTTTTCGGTAACAGGATATGTATACCAAGAAAATCAGGTAGCAATTAAAGGGGCAAGAATTACGGTTGTCGGTCAGCGAATTGGTGCCTTTTCACAAGCGGATGGATCCTATAAAATCGATCAATTGCCAGCAGGGACAAAGGTGCTGCGCTGTGTTTTTGACGGCATGCAAGCGGACACCTTCGAAATTGTAGGACAAAGTTCAGATGTCGTGCATCATTTTTATTTAAAAGAGCGAACTCAAAGCGTTGAACAAGTCAAGGTGATGGTTGGGAAGTTCGATAAACCCATCGAAGAACAAACCGTGACAATGGTCGTTTTAAAGCCAGAATTGATTGAGAATAAAAATACACGGAGCATTGAGACGGCCTTAGATCAAACGCCAGGACTAAATATTTTGGATGGAGAACCTCAGATTCGTGGAGGAAGTGGATTTACCTTTGGCGTGGGATCAAAAGTTGCTGTAATTGTAGACGACATGCCGATGCTTTCCGGTGATGCCGGTCGTCCCGAATGGGGCTTTATTCCCGTGGAAAACATCAGTCAAGTGGAAGTAACGAAAGGGGCAGCTTCCGTACTTTCTGGTAGTTCTGCACTTTCTGGTTCAATTCATATTCGGACGGCTTATCCCAAAGCCAAACCATTGACAAAAGTTCAAGTATACAGTGGATTTTATTCCCAACCCTCAGATTCACGGATGTCATGGAATCAACAGTATTCGGGAATTCACGGAGTCAATTTTTTGCACACCCGTCGCATCGGGAATTTGGATGTCGTGATGGGTGGAAACTTAAATCAAGACCATGGCTACATTGGTCCACCAAAGACAGATTCGATTGTTGCTACTGTTTTTCCAGATACCATCAGTAATTTTACAGAAAAGGATATGGTATCAAAACGGGCACGTATCAATTTCAATTTGCGCTACCGTTCAGCAAAAATCAAAGGACTTTCTTACGGTGTAAATGGCAACTTTATGAAAATGCACACAGCGATGCCATTGGCTTGGTTGAACGATTCATCCGGACTTTATCGTGCATATCCAGGAGCGGTGTTTCTACAAAACCAGTTTATCTTTAATGTAGACCCTTTCCTTCATTACCTCACAGAAAACAAAGGAAAACACTACTTACGTTCGCGCCTATTGAAAGTAGACAACGACATGTCCGCACACCAATCGAATAAAGCCATGACCTTTTATGGTGATTACATGTATCAAAAGAAATTGACGGACTGGAAACAAATCGAAATGGTTTCAGGTGTAACAGGAACATATACGAAGTCTGAAGCATCTATTTATGCAGGTTCGGGTTCACCCAATAATGACATCTTAAATCTTTCGATATATACCCAATTGGAAAGTAAATGGAACGAGCGCTTGAACCTATCTGCTGGCGGAAGATTTGAATACTTTCAACTCAATGATTCGATCACTGCTACGAAACCTATTTTTCGAGCAGGATCAACCTATCAAATTCACAAGGGTACTTATTTACGGGCGTCCTATGGACAAGGATTTCGTTTCCCTACCATTACGGAGCGTTACATTAAAACGGGAGTTGGAAATTTTGGTGTCTTTCCCAATCCAAATTTGAAACCGGAGAGTAGTTGGAATGCTGAAATAGGTGTGAAACAAGGAATTAAAATTGGTAATCTTCTTGGATACTTAGACGTTGCGGGATTCTGGCAAGAGTACCAAAATACCATTGAATACATGTTTGGCATTTGGCATGAATTGACATCCGTTCAATCCATGGGATCAAGCGCAGGCTTTATGTTTTTAAATACGGGAAATTCTCGTGTGACTGGTTTGGATGTTTCGTATGCAGGGAAAGCACAAACATCTAAAAAAAGCGAAATCACATTTTTACTTGGTTATAATTACATTGTTCCGAAAACATTAAGTCCAAATTTTGTATATGCCACAGATTCTTTGAATCGTATTTTCACCTATCAATCCACGTCGATGGATCCAAGTAAAGGGATTTTGAAATACCGTTTCCTGCACAATATCAAATTGGATGCAGAACATTCTTGGAATAAAAAATATGCTTTTGGTGTCAGTGCGAAGTACTTTTCTAAGATGGTGAATATGGATGCCATTATCAAAGATTTTGAGCAAATCACAGTGGACAATGAACTCTTACAAGATTTGAAATACATGGATTATTTCAATGCACATCGCTTTGGTAATTGGATCTTTGATGCACGACTTTCCTTTAATTTTTCGGAACAGCATAAACTAGCTGTCATTGGAAGTAATATTTTTAACCGCACCTATTCTTTGCGTCCATTGAAGATAGAGGCGCCGCGAACAATCATGCTGCAATACACGTATCGATTAGAAGGAAAATAATCAGCGTTGCTCTAGTTCGTAACGCAACCAATTTAACGCGCTCAGCACGGTCATTTGAATGTTGCGCTCGCGGTTATCGCCGAATTGAAATTTTCGTGCTACAGTTTTTCCGGTGATGCTTAGTCCAATCCAAACAAGTCCTACGGGTTTGTCTGCAGTTCCTCCTGAAGGACCAGCAACTCCGGTGGTCGAAATACAAACATCCACACCCAACTTTTTGGCACCTTTTTCAGCCATTTCTAATGCTACGCGTTCACTGACGGCTCCGTCACTTAAAATAGCGTCAATTGAAACGTCACATAGTCGATGTTTTAAGTCATTCGAGTAGGTAAGTAGGGATCCCATAAAATAATCTGATGCACCAGAAATACTTGTTAGTTGTTGTGCAAGAAGTCCACTTGTGCAACTTTCAACGGTTCCGATGGTCAACTGATGTTTCTTCAATACACGTCCACTAACATCTGGAAGGGTATCTGATTCATAGCCAAAAACAGCCTCCGGTAGACGTGAAGTCAATTCTTGAAAGAACTGCATGATTTCTGCTTGATCTTCTTTTCCTTCGAACGATGTGATGCGCAATTTCACGAGTCCCGGAGACGGAAGATAAGCCAATCCAAAACCTCTTTCTCGAATGCGATCTTCCCAATCACGAATGCGTTCCGCTAAAAATGACTCGCCAATTCCTTGGGTCAAGGCCGTGTAATGATACATCGCTTTCAGTTGAAAACGTTTGGTTAAAATTGGGATTAGCTCTTCTGTGACAATGCCTTGCATTTCATAGGGAACGCCAGGAAGAGAAACGTAGTATCGTCCGTTTTTTTCAAAAAGCATTCCTGCTGCTGTACCATAATTATTGGGTAGAATTTCACATGCGACGGGCAATGCTGCTTGCTGAATATTCGTTTCCAACATGGGCCTTTTTCTAGCTGCAAAATAGGTCTCTATTTTAGCTAAGGTCGGCGGATGAATTTCTAAATGCGTTCCAAAATAGGTGCAAAGTGTATGTTTTGTGATGTCATCCTTAGTTGGACCGAGTCCACCCGTGATGATGATCACGTTTGTTTCAGGATAAATGGTGTCTAGAGCCTCCGAAATCCGGTCCTTATCGTCCGCAACAACAACAGAACGCGTTACTCTTGCCCCAATTTTCGAGAATTCTTGTCCAAGCCAGGAAGCATTTGTGTTAATCGTTTGTCCGATCAAAAGTTCATCTCCAATGGCTAGAATCTCGATGTTCATTTGCGGACGAATTTAGCAATGGATTCAATGTGTCCGGTATGTGGAAACTGATCAGCCAAAGCATATTTTTCAAGCACATATCCCGCTTCATTCAAGGTATTGGCATCTCTTGCTTGGGTGGACGGATTACAAGAAATGTAAACAATGTGTTCTGCTCCTAAATCAATGACTTTTTGCAATGTTTTTGGTGCAATTCCAGCCCGTGGTGGATCTAGGACAATGCAGGAAATATTTCCTTGGTAATGAGGATATTCTTTCAAGAATTTCCCAACATCTGCCGCATAAAAGTCGATGCTGTGGATGCCATTTTTCTTGGCATTTTCTTTTGCGTCTTCAATGGCTTTCTCTATGATGTCCACACCAACGATGCGTACCTTCGGATTTCGTTTGGCGAGTAGTTGACCAATCGTTCCCGTACCGCAAAACAAGTCCATCACCACTTTCTCGTCAGGAATTTCCTCTTCAAACACATAGTCCAATGCTTTGGCGTAAAGTAATTCGGCACAAGCTGGGTTTGTTTGAAAAAAGCTCTCCATTGAAATTTGAAAGGTTAATCCAGACAGGACTTCTTCAATGACGGCTTGACCAAAAATCAATTTTGATGTTCCATTTTCAATTTTTGCACGATCAGCCACATTGTCATTTTCCGTATGCCATAAACCAGCGATT
Organism: Crocinitomicaceae bacterium; assembly: GCA_024643555.1. GTDB lineage: Bacteria > Bacteroidota > Bacteroidia > Flavobacteriales_D > Crocinitomicaceae > UBA952. The sequence goes on from JAHEMQ010000008.1 coordinate 5,874, forward strand.
CTTCCTGGTAACAATGTTTGAAGGAAATGAGCGAATGCCTGAATGTCAAATAATTTATCTTCATCGCTAGAAGTCACTAGGTTTAGTAAAAGTTGGTTCGTGTGAAACGATTTTCGAACCACAATATGGCGAAAGAATCCGACCTTTTTTGGCGGATGCCAAGCGGGCAAATTTGTTGCTTTTAAAAAGATTCGAATGTCTTTTAACTTCGTTTCCCATTCTTCATCGAATAGGCCCGAAGCCTTGTTTAAACTCTCCACTTTCCACCATGTTCCTCTGCGTTTAAATCCGAGTGCAAAAGCATCGTCCAATTCTTGGTTGCTTGCTAAATCGTGTTCAATACAAGAGAAGCTATATTCCATTTTATTTCGGTAGAAATAATGCTGGGGAGATGAAATAAATGTGTCAAAGCGATCGCGTGCTTCTCGAATTCCACTTAATCGTTCAAAAGTCGTTAAGGTGGATTCTTGTTTTACTTCTTCTTGTTTCTTGACTGGCACATGGATATATGGACCGCCAGAAATTTCTTGAAAGCGTTGTTCTGTTTCAAATTCAGATCGCGCTTCCACCTCCAGCAATTTGGCTTCCGCATAGTTTTTTCGTTTTGTTTCGATGCGAACACGCACGGTTTGACCAGGGAAGGTATTGTCTACGAAGACAATGAATTGTCCATGCTCCGTTTCAAGTTTTGCTATTCCACGCCCACCGAACGCGTAGTCCGTAATTTGAACGGAAAGTTCATCACCTCTTTTCATCTTAAATCATTCCCCGAATTACGCCTTTATCCGAAGCTTGAATGAATCCAATGATTTCATCCCGTAATGGCGATTTATCCATCGATTGAAGTACAGCTTCAACTCCTTTGGAAAGGTTACTGTTTTGAACGTAAATGGTTCGGTAGATGTCTTCAATTTCACGAACTTGTGCATCTGTGTAGCCTCTTCTACGCAAGCCTACGGAGTTTACACCTGCAAAAGTGAGTGGTTCTCTCGCTGCTTTGATGTAAGGAGGCACATCTTTTCGAATGAGCGAAGCGCCACCGATAAACGCGTGTTTTCCGATATGAGCAAATTGTTGTGCAGCAACTTTTCCTTCTAATATTGCATAGTCATCAATGATAACATGTCCAGATAATCCCGTGTAACTCGCTAAAATGACATTGTTTCCAATTTGGCAATCATGTGCGACATGTACGTATGTCATTAGAAGGCAATTGTCACCGATAGCAGTTTTCATTTTATCGCTTGTTCCTCGGTGAATCGTAACACATTCGCGTATTTTCGTGTTGTTTCCGATTTCCACAGTAGTGTATTCATTGTCAAATTTCAAATCTTGTGGAACGACACCAAGCACAGCGCCTGGGAAAACTTCACAGTCTTCACCGATTCGTGTTCCGGGATATAACGCAACATTCGAATGAATACGCGTCCCATTTCCAATCACCACATCCTCGTGAATCACGGCAAATGGATCGATTCGGACATTTTGTCCAATTTGGGCATCTTTCGAAACCGAGGCCAGAGAAGAAATCATCTATTCTTTGTCTTTAATAATTTGTGCAAGCATACTTGCTTCTGAAACTACTTTACCGTTTACGTAGGCCTTTCCACTCATTTCAACTAGTCCACGACGAATAGGAGAAGTCAAAACCAATTCAAATACTACCGTATCACCTGGCATCACTTTTTGTTTGAAACGAACGTTGTCAATTTTCATGAAATAGGTCGAATACAAATGTGGATCCTCTACCTTCGTTAAGGCGAAAATTCCACCCACTTGTGCCATTGCTTCAATTTGAAGAACGCCTGGAAAAACAGGGTTTCCTGGAAAGTGTCCTGTGAATTGTGGTTCGTTCATGGTGATGTTTTTCACTCCTAAAATCGAGTTCTCTTGAATTTCAATGATCTTATCGACCATCAAAAACGGATAGCGATGCGGTAAAATACGCTCAATGTCATTGATGTCGTAGATTGGATCCTTCGATAAGTCAAAATGACGTCCTTGGTTTTGTTGTTTTTTGATTTGTACTTTGAGTACTTTTGCGAAGCGAACATTTCCAGAATGCCCAGGACGTGCCGCCAAAATATGTGCTTTAATGGGTTTTCCAACCAAAGCTAAGTCCCCAACAATGTCTAACAATTTGTGTCGTGCCGGTTCGTTTTCATATTGCAACTTGGTGCTATTCAAAACGCCGATTCCATCAATAGAAATATCTAATTTTTCCTTGCCAAGTAATTTTGCTAAACGATCTAATTCTTCTTTAGAAACGTCCGCACGGTCAACCAAAACAATCGCATTATCTAAATCTCCTCCTTTGATGAGGTTGTTGGATGCTAGGTATTCGAGTTCACGCAAGAAGACAAAGGTGCGACATTTCGCAATTTCCTTCGTGAAATCAGAAAGTTGATACATGCTGGCATGCTGTGTTCCCAAGACAGGAGAATTATAATCCACCATCACCGTTAATCGGTAATTAATGTCAGGAATAGCCAAGAATTCAATTCCTTTTTCAAGGTCTTCCCAAGGAATATTTTCATTCAATTCAAAATACTCGCGTTCCGCATTTTGATCTTCAAATCCAACACGTTCGATTTCGTTCACGAAAAGAATGGAGCTACCATCCATGATTGGAATTTCGGGGCCGTTGATTTTAATCAAAGCATTGTCCACCTGACAAGCATACAATGCAGCCAATACGTGCTCAGTAGTGTAAACACGTGCTCCATTTTGTTCGAGAGTTGTCCCGCGATCTGTAGCAACAACAAAGTCCACATCTGCCTTGATGATTGGTTGATTCTCCAAATCGACACGCTGAAACTTATATCCATGATTGTCCGCTGCCGGACAAATCTCCATTCTTACTGCTTCTCCTGTATGAAGTCCAACTCCATTAAAAACAATAGCCTCTTTGAGGGTGCGTTGTTTTTCAATCATTTTTTTCTGTTTTTGTGAGTTCTTTTAATTGTTTTTCAAACTCATAGATTTTTGATAAGATAAATGGCAATTTCCGAAATCCTAAATAAGAGCGCTTGAAATCATTGTGATTAAAGGCTGGAGAACCCATAAGGGTATCTGCATTTTTTATGGTAGATGGAATACCTGATTGCGCAACAATCTTGGTGTCATCCGCAATGTGCAAGTGTCCAGCAACACCCGTTTGTCCACCAATCATGACATGCTTTCCAATTTTTGCAGACCCTGCAATGCCCACTTGCGCAGCCATGGCGGTGTGTTCATTCACGTCAACGTTGTGAGCGATTTGACAAAGGTTGTCGATTTTTACACCATTGCGAATAAACGTTGAACCCATGGTGGCACGGTCGATGGAACAATTGGAACCGATTTCTACATTGTCTTCAATGACAACATTTCCGATTTGTGGAATCTTTTGATAAGCCCGATTTTCATCTGGTGCATAACCAAAGCCATCCGAACCGATAACCGTACCGGAATGAATGATAACGAAATTGCCTAATTGACAATCCGAATAAATACTCACATTTGCAAAAATGGTACAGTTGTCCCCAATTTGAACGTTGTCACCGATGACCACATTTGGATAAATCTGAACGTTATCTCCAATTTTAACACCTTTGCCAATATAGGCAAACGCACCAATATAGGGCTCCTTTCCAATAATAGCTGTTTCATGAACAAACGAAGGCTGCTCAATAATTGGCTCCTTGCGATTCATACTGTTGTAAATCGACAGCAGTTTTGCAAAACAGGCGTATGCGTCCTCTACACGAATTAAGGTAAGCGTTTGAGGTAAGATTTTGCTTGGAACAAACGTTTTGTTTACAATGCAAATACTTGAACCTGTGGTGTAGATGAATTCTTCGTATTTTGGGTTCGAAAGAAAACTCAAGGATCCACTAGTTCCTTCTTCAATTTTTGCCAGTCCATGTACGCTTGCTGATGGATTCCCATCAACTTCTCCTTGCAATAGTCCGGCGATTTGTTCGGCTGTAAATTCCATTAATCAAAGTTACTAAAAGCTAGGACGGAGAAACAGGTGGAAAGGTCAATTTATTAACAATAAAAAGTCCAATTTTGTTAGAAATCTTTCGGTGTAACCATCACGTTGTACACTTTGATTTTGTCCTTGAACCAAATACATTGAACCTCAAGACTTTCTTTTGAATGATTGGATGTTTGAAATTGAAGTCCGTGAATGGGTTTAGGATGCAAGGTCAAACGAGAATGAGCGAAGGAAAATTGGCCGTATTTACGAATGAACTGGTTTAATTTTTTATCATTTGGAACACCTAATTCTTTCATTTTTTCTTGAAAGATTTGGGAAGAATCCATGTAAAATAGAAATTCGTTTTTAGGGAAAAAGAGAATTTGCCCCGGTAATTCAGCGTCTGAATTGGTTGGTGAAATTTGATTTGCTTTTTTAGTTGAAAAGAGCACTTCAGAAACAAAGCTCTCATCTCCCATGGTCATAAAACAATGTTGTTTTTTACCACTTGGCGTTTGATAATCAATTCGGTAAACCTTATCTAGTCCTTGTTTTTTACTTTTTCCAAAGTCAACGTCCCCATTCTGGATGGTTTTTAAAAATTGCGTTTTTGAAAATCCTTGTCCTTTGATTTCGGCGAATGAAGAAGCATTTGCCACGATCATTCTGCTGAATAAATTGTCCTTCACGCGATTGGATGGAAACCAACTACAACCTTTGTTGTCGAAGAGTGCCATCACCATGATGGTTCCAATTCCAAATCCTAATCCGTAATATTTTAAGCGTCTTAAAAAATCTTTCATGGCATAAAAAAAGGGAGCGAACTCCCTTTAAAATTACATTAATGAATTTAGTTTTTCTTCTAACACTGCTTTTGGAACAGCTCCTACAGATTTATCAACTACTTCACCATTTTTAATGAATAATACGGTTGGAATGCTACGAACACCAAACTGTGCCGAAACACCTGAATTTAAATCCACGTTTACTTTACCAATAACCGCTTTTCCGTCATATTCATTCGCCATTTCTTCGATAACTGGACCAATCATGCGGCAAGGACCACACCACTCAGCCCAAAAATCAACAACAACTGGTTTATCTGACTTCATGACTAGTTCGTCAAAGTTCGCATCTGTGATTTCTAATGCCATTTTATTTTGTTTTAAAGTATATAATTTCCCTTTTCGGGCGTAAAATTAAGTCAATTTATTCAATCAAAGGTTAAGCCAAAGTCAGAATTAAGTCAAATTGTCTGAATTTCATGCTAATTCAAGCGCTAGGTAGGTTGCAGTATGAGATTTTCCCTTTACTTTCTTCACCATTTGCTCCGGCGTTCCGTGAAAAAGAATTTCTCCTCCACGATAGCCACCTTCTGGACCCATATCGATGATGTGATCTGCAATTTTGATGATGTCCATGTTGTGTTCGATGACTAAAACGGTGTTGCCTTCATCGACCAGGCGTTGCAGGACTTCCAACAGCATTCGAATGTCTTCAAAGTGTAAGCCCGTGGATGGTTCATCCAGAATATAAATGGTTTTTCCCGTTGCTTTTTTGGCCAATTCCGTCGCCAGTTTTATCCGTTGTGCTTCTCCTCCGGATAGGGTAGTGGAGGACTGTCCTAACTTGATGTATCCCAATCCAACTTGCTGAAGCGTATGTAACACACGGTAGATTTTAGGATGGTTTTCAAAGAAAGGTACAGACTCTTCAATCGTCATGTTCAATACATCTGAGATGCTTTTTCCTTTGTAGCGAACTTCCAATGTTTCTGGATTGTAACGTTTTCCATTGCAAGTTTCACATTCCACATAAACGTCTGGTAGAAAATTCATTTCAATTAATTTCAATCCACCACCATTGCACGTTTCACATTTTCCACCAGCTACATTGAAGGAAAATCTCCCCGCCTTGTATCCTCGAATTTGGGATTCAGGCAAGGCGGCATAAAGGCTTCTGATCTCATCAAAAACCTTGGTGTACGTCACGGGATTCGAACGGGGTGTTCGTCCAATCGGACTCTGATCGATTTCAATGACTTTATCCAATTCGTCAAGACCTTCAATGGATTTGTGCGGCAAAGGTTTGCGGATGTCCTGATGAAAATAATTCATCAAGAGCGGATAAAGTGTTTGATTGATCAGTGAGGATTTTCCACTTCCGGAAACTCCCGTCACGCAGGTGAAAGTTCCAAGGGGAATGGTGAAATTGACATTCTTTAAGTTATGTCCGCTTGCACCTTTTAAACTGAGACTTTTTCCATTTCCTTTTCTTCGGTTGCTAGGGACTTGAATGCTACGCGTTCCATTTAAATAGTGAGCGGTTAATGAATCACTCGTTAAAACAGAGTTCAAATCTCCAGCACTGACAATATTTCCTCCAAATGATCCAGCGCCAGGACCGATGTCCACGATAAAATCTGCAGCTTCAATCATTTCTTTGTCGTGCTCGACAACTAAAACTGAATTCCCCACATCGCGCAGACGCTGCAAGGATTGTATCAATTTGGTATTGTCCCGCTGATGCAAGCCAATGGATGGTTCATCAAGTACATAAAGCACATTGATTAACTCGGTGCCAATTTGAGTTGCTAAGCGAATGCGTTGTGCCTCACCACCCGATAGGCTTTTTGCGCTGCGATGCAAGGTCAGGTAGTCTAAGCCGACTTCCAAAATAAAGCGAATCCGAGTCCGAATTTCTTTCAATATTTCGGTACCAATCTGAAGTTGCTCGCTGCTTAAATGTGTTTCAATTCCGTGGATCCATTCATTTAATTGGGAAAAGTCCAAGAAAGCTAAATCACCGATTGTTTGTCCATGGATTTTAAATTGTAGCGCTTCTTTTCGAATGCGTGTTCCGCGACATTCGGGACAAACCTTTTTATTCATGAATCCTTGTGCCCATCGTTGAATGCCGGCAGTGCTATCTTCGGAGTGTCTGGACATAAAATTGGCAATTCCCTCGAAGCGGTCTTCTTGCGATTTGGCATTCATCTCCATGTCCTCGTTTCCGTAAAGGAATAATTGAATTAACTCTTCGTCCAAATCAGCAATTGGCGTATTGATCGAATAACCGTTTTTGATCAGAATGGCTTCCATCTTTTCAAAAATCCAAATGCGTTTGTATTCACCGAGTGGAGCAAATCCTCCTTTTCGGATGGATAAACTTGGGTTTGGAATAATTTTGTCTGTGTCAATTTCGCTCACCTCACCGAGTCCTTTGCAAGATGGACAAGCGCCGTAAGGTGAATTAAAGGAAAATAAGCTTGGTTCTGGTTCCGGATAGCTAATGCCGCTGCTTGGACACATTAAGGAACGACTGTAATGTTTGATGGTGTTCGACTCTAAATCCATGACCATCATCGCTGATTCACCCATTTTCATGGCAACCATCACCGCGTCGTAAATGCGTTTTTCGTCTACTTGTCCGACCAACATTCGATCCACTACGACTTCAATGTCATGAATCTTGTATCGATCCAACTTCATCCCTTTGACAATTTCCTTGATCTCTCCGTCGACACGCACTTTTGTGTATCCGTTTCGCTGAATTTGTTCAAATAATTCGCGGTAATGTCCTTTACGACCTTTGATTTTTGGCGCCAGAAAAGCTACTTTCTTTCCATTGAAGTCTTTATCAATCCGCTCGCAAATCGCTTCGTCTGAATATTTAACCATCGGTTCGTTGGTAACGTAAGAATAAGCTGTTCCCACTCTGGCGAATAACAAGCGAAAGAAGTCATATAGTTCAGTAATCGTTCCAACAGTCGATCGTGGTGAACGAGAAACAGTTTTTTGCTCGATGGAAATCACCGGACTTAGTCCATCAATTTTATCGACATCTGGACGTTCGAGTCCGCCGATGAATTGTTTAACATAACTGGAAAAAGTATCAATGTATCGACGTTGACCTTCCGCAAAAATCGTATCAAATGCCAAACTCGATTTTCCACTCCCACTTAATCCAGTGAAAACGATGAGTTTGTTTCTTGGGATTTGAAGATGAATGTCTTTCAGGTTGTGTTCTCTTGCACCATAAATATCAATGGTTTCAAGTGCGCCTTCGGTTGGTTTTTTGGACATGAATGATGTTAAAACGGACTAGTAAATGCACTAAATAAAGTTCCTTCCAAATCTTTTTGGGAAATAACGGGATTGTTCACATTCCAGTCAATGGCTAACGTAGGATCATTCCATAAAATACATCCTTCGTGTTCCTTGCTGTAGCTATTGGTACATTTATAGGAAAAAATAGTATCATCTTCTAGACTAACGAATCCATGTGCAAATCCAGGTGGAATCCAAAGTTGATTGCGATCGCTTGCGTTAAGTACCACTTGAAAGGATTTCCCATAACTTGGAGATGCGGAGCGAATATCCACTGCGACATCCAACACACTACCGGTGATCACCTGCACTAATTTCCCTTGGTCAAAAGGTGGTGCTTGGAAATGCAATCCACGAAGAACGCCTTTTTTAGATTTGGATAAATTGTCTTGAACGAAGGTGTGTTCGTTCAGAAAATCGGCATATTTCAATTGGTTAAAGGATTCTAAAAAAAATCCTCTTTCATCCCCAAATACCTGAGGATAAATGGAAACGAGTCCTTCTGGAAATTCTTTTATGACTTTCAATGTTTCTTCGTTTTTTGAATACCCGCAATATTACAAGTTTTTAGCGATATCAGCGTTATCCAAATTATTTTGCATCTTTGTTTGAATGCATTTTTAAACATCCCGCATGCGCTTTTTGTTCGCCCTATTGATTTGTCAAATTTCATGGTCCCAGGGATCGGTGGAACAAGCGTTGAATGCATTTGTCTCGGATCCAGTCAATCATCATTCCAAGATTAGTTTTCAAGCAGTCGACATGGAAACGGGGGAGTCCATAGCGGCTTATCATCCGACTCAAACCCTTCCTCCGGCTTCTACAACAAAATTGTTTTCAACCGCATTGGCTTTTGAATTATTGGGTCCCACTTATCGAATGAATACGCGTATTTATTGTGATGGATTTATCGACAAGGACAGTGTCCTTCATGGAAATGTTTGGATTCGAGGTGGAGGAGATATTAGTTTGGGCAGCAAATTCTTCTCCTTCGAAAACCAAGAGTTATCCTTTTTACAAGTATGGACTGATTCACTCAAGCAGAAAGGAATAAAATTTGTCGAGGGAGCCATCATCGCAGATGCTTCTGATTTTGGATACGAAGGAACGCCGGATTCATGGGGAGAAGGTGATGTCGGGAATTATTATGGTGCGTTTGCAGGCGGACTCAATTTTTACGACAACACGGTAAAACTCAAATTTAAAACTGGTCCAAATGGCAGTAAAGCCAATTACCTTGGGATGTTTCCTGAAGTCCCTGGATTTCAGATGGATAACATGGTGGTGGCCTCGGGAGTGGGTGGAGACGAAACAATTGTATATGGTGACGCATTTGAATTACATCGATCCATCAAAGGACAATTACCGAGCAATCAATCCTTATTTATTGTCAAAGGAAGCATGCCAGATCCAGAATTGCAATTAGCGATTGAATGGCAAAAAGTATTGCTGTTAAATGGCATTCAAGTGGAGGACGGCGCCAAAGGATTTCGTTTGCATCAACAGGAGTTACATGGACATCAGTACGATAATAAAACACTGTTGTTCACGGTATTTGGAAAAACCGTTCAAGAAATTGCCAATTGGACTAATTTAAAAAGTGTCAACCTGTTTGCCGATGGCTTATTGCAAGCGGTAGCCTACCAAAAAGTTGGAAAGGCAAGTATGGAGTCTGCGTTACAAGTAGAAAAAGAATATTGGAGTCGACATATTTCAACCGATGGTTTGATCATGCATGATGGATGTGGTTTATCTCGGTCAAATGCCATTTCTGCAAGTCATTTTTGTTCCTTGTTGACTTATATGTATCAGACGACTCATTACCAAAATTATAAGTCGACTTTACCTGTTGCCGGAGTTTCTGGCACGGCTAAATACCTATGTAAAGGTGAAGCGGGTGAAGGACGTGTGTTTGCGAAAAGTGGATCCATGAAAGGAGTGAAATCATATGCGGGATACGTGGAATCAACTACGGGTAAGAAAATAGCTTTTTCCATTACTGTGAATGATTTTTCCTGCACAGGAAACCAACTTTCCGTTAAAATAGAGAAGGTATTAAATGCGCTAGCGACTTATTAATCCTTCCATTCAAAGGAAACGATGTCTTTCCAGAAATCGTGAATGGATGTCCCGGCACAGGCCAACATTTGTGGGACAATGCTAGCAGAGGAGAATCCTGGGGTTGTGTTGACTTCAATCACAAATGGCTCGTTATTAACAATCATGAAATCAATGCGCGCAATGGAACGAAGTTGTAACAGTTGATAAACCTTTTTCGCTCGCTCTTGCACTTTTCGAGCAATGTCATCGGAAACACGGGCAGGAGTAATTTCCTGAGATTTCCCGTTGTATTTGGCATCGTAATCAAAAAATTCATTTTCTGAGGCAATTTCCGTGAGGGGAAGCGCAATGAGTCCCTCCTTTGTACCGTAAACACCACATGTAACCTCCGTTCCATCTAAAAAGGATTCGAGCACCACTGTTTTTCCTTCTTTGAAGGCAATTTCGAGGGCGGGATGAAGTTCTTCAGCAGCTTTTACTTTCGAAATACCATAACTGGAGCCAGAATCGGAAGGTTTAACAAAAATGGGTAATCCCAATGTTTGGATGATTTCATTGGTTGTTTTTTCATGAATGGAAGTCAAGAAAACAGATGTTGCCACAGGAATGTCAAAAGCACGTAAAAATTGATTGCAATACCACTTGTCAAAAGACAACGCAGAGGCAAGTGGGCCAGAATTCAAATAGGGAATCCCTTTCATGTCTAATAGGGCTTGAATTTTTCCGTTCTCACCAGGATTTCCATGAATATAAACGAGACCAGCATCGATGGTTTGTGCCACACCATTCGAAGTAAAACTGAATGAGTTGAGGTCAAACGGAAGTTCTTTCTCGTCTAATTCAGCAAACCAACCTTTTGGTGATACCACAATTTTTATCACCTCAAATTCCGCAGGGAAATGTGCTTGGATCGTTGTTGCACTGAGGATGGATATAGAGAATTCAGAGGAAAGACCACCACAGAATAAGCCGATTCGTTTCATGTTTTGCTGATTTAAAAACGAAAGTAGCATTTCTTAGGGAAGGAAAAAATGTCAGCAAAAAAAGTTATTATACCATATATTGTTAAAACAGAATTTTGAAAATATGTAACTTCGCGAACGATGCGCCTACTCTATTTAATTTTCAATCTGTTTTTGAATTATTCGCTGCGTTTATATTTTCGAAATATTCGCTTGGTGAATGCAACTAAAAATAAGTTTAGCAGAACGATTTTTGTCAGTAATCATCCTTCTGCATTCATGGATCCCTTGATTGTTTCCGTTCTGAGGAGGCCAATTGTCTTCTTTATGACACGTTCGGATGTATTCAGTAAATGGTCAACTCCATTTCTCTCTAGTGCTCACATGATTCCGATTTATCGTCAACACGACGGAGGAAATGCCGTAGAGAAAAACAAAGAAACATTTCGAAAAGCCACCGAAATTTTGGAAGGCAATCGAAGTTTGTTAATTTTTGGTGAAGGTTTAACGGATGATGTTTTTGAACGACGGTTAAAGCCTTTGAAAAAAGGTGCATTACGGATTGGTTTTACAGCATTAGAGGCGACAAACTGGGAAAAAGAAATCCAAATTGTTGCTGTTGGTTGTAACTACAGTAATCCAACGGTAATGCGAAGTGACATTCTGATGGCGGAATCTGAACCAATCATCTTGAATGATTATAAAGCATCCTATCTAGAGAATCCTTCTAAAACGATCAATGAGTTAAATCGCGTGTTGGAAGCAAATCTAACTGGGGTCATTACCAATATAGAGTTGGATAGTGACTTTGAGTTTCATGAACAGGTGATGATGCTAACCCGTTCCGGAATGAGTCCTGTTTGTTATGATCGTCAAATTCCTTTGGAAAAAAGATGGCGTTATTCTCAGGAACTTGCAAAATTCATCAATCAATTTCAAGGTGCGTATCCTGTTGAACTTCGTAATTTAGCGGAAGACCTTAAAAATTATTTCGTAAAACTCAAACAACAGAAACTTTCAGAGGAGGTGTTGTACAGAAGAATGTATAACAAACAGTTTCTTCGCTTTCTTCAGCTAGTCGTTCTTTCTCCAATTGCTTTGTTAGGATTTATACACGCCTACACCCCCTACATTCTAATTAAGCGTTTTGTGGAGAAATCGTTTAAGCGAAAAGTGTTTTGGTGTTCAGTTAAAATGGTAATGACAATGGTGTGTATGCAGTTATTTAATCTCCCGCTTTTATTCATTTTACCAGGTGTTTTCGCGCTAGGATTTTGGCCCGTATTTGCTTATTATTTATCCATTGGTGTCATTGGCTTGATTTGGTACAATTGGAGAAAACAGTTGTTTCTTTTCATGTCAGATTTAAAGCATAAGAATGGGTCAACTGAGAAACTATTATGGGAGGATAGAGCGGAACTCATCAAAAGAATTCAACAAGTCATTCCAGTAAACATTTCTTCATTTTAGTTGTTTTATAAGGGCATGGAAAACGAAATCGAACAAACGAACATTCGCATCAAGAAACCGAAATGGTTGCGTGTAAAATTGCCCACTGGGGAAAATTACCGTACCGTTCGTGGACTTGTGGATCAGCATAAGCTACATACGATTTGCGAAAGTGGCAGTTGTCCAAATATGGGCGAGTGCTGGGGAGAGGGAACGGCTACTTTTATGATTCTTGGAAATATCTGTACGCGTTCTTGTGGATTCTGTGCTGTTCAAACTGGTAAACCTGAGGAAGTGGACGAATTTGAACCGGGAAGAGTGGCGAACAGTGTAAAAATCATGGGTGTCAAACACGCAGTCATTACTTCAGTTGATCGAGATGATTTAAAAGATGGAGGTTCAGCTATTTGGGCTCAAACCGTTCGAGCGATTCGTCAACAATCTCCCGGGACAACCTTGGAGACTTTGATTCCCGATTTCGCAGGAAAATGGGAGAATTTACAAGTGATCATTGATGTGGCTCCGGAAATTGTTTCTCATAATTTGGAGACGGTCAGAAGATTGACCAAACAGGTGCGTATTCAGGCCAAATATGACCGCAGTTTGGAAGTTCTTTTTCGTTTGAAAAAAGGAGGTATGCGAACAAAATCAGGTGTAATGCTCGGATTAGGTGAATCGGAAACAGAGGTCATTGAAACCATGCAAGACCTTCGTTCGGTTGGAGTGGATATACTTACACTAGGTCAATATTTACAGCCAACACCAAAACATTTGCCGGTGCTTGAATTCATCGAGCCTATGCAATTTGAAAAATACCGCATCTTAGGATTAGAGATGGGATTCCGATTTGTGGAAAGTGGACCGCTTGTTCGTTCTTCCTACCATGCGGAAAAACACTTGTTTGATTTGAATTAAAACGGGACGGAATTAAAAGTAATTTTCTGAAAATTCGACAGCTATATTATGTTGGTTTTAAAGAAATATTACTTAACTTGGTCGTCACATATTGTATATTTATTATTATAGTTTATGAATAAGAAAGTCTATGTATTTGGTTCTCTGATGGTTGCAGGTGTAGTTGCTGCCGCTGTTGGTGCATTTATGTTGTTTCCAACAGAAGGGAAATACAAGCAAGAAAGTCTAAGCTCATTACAGGAGCAGTCTTCTGATGATGCGATGGAATGGTTGAGAGCGCGTTACATTGATGTAACAACAGGACAACCAGTTTCCGCTGAGAAAATTGCGCAGATTGATGGACAAATCCGTAAAATGAAAAAATCTAAATCCATTGTGTTTGAATCAATGGGTCCAGATAACATTGGAGGACGTACACGTGCGATTCAACCGGATCGAACAAATATCAACCGTGTTTGGGCTGGTGGAGTTTCAGGTGGACTTTTCGTTTCAATGAACAAAGGAAATCAATGGGAGCGTGTAGAGTCTTACTTTGCAGCTGGAGCAAATCCTTTTGTTTCGTCAATGACCCAAACTCCAGATGGTACCTTGTTTGTTTCGACTGGTTCTGATCAGGAAGGATGGAATGGAAATGGGGTGTGGTATTCAACGGATTTCGGAACGACATGGAGTTCAATTCCAGGTACTTCTAGTTGTACTGAGGTTGTTAGTTCGAATGCAGATAATTATGTATTTATGGCATCAAATTCTGGAGTAAGAAAGTGGAAAGTGGGAGATGCAAATATGACAACGGTTCCAGTCGCGAGTGGTGGGTGTTCAGCCTTGAAAATTTCACCAGACGGACAAGTGATCGTTGCAGCGTTTGGTGCGAATAAGACTTATGTTTCTGCAGATGGTGGAGCAAGTTTCACCGACAAATCGGGAACAATAACAAACAACCTGGTTCCTTCAGGCGCGGCGCGTATTGAATTTGCCATTTCATCGATTAAAAATGCATCGAATCACTATTCCCTATATGCAGTTCGTACAAATAGTAACCTAATGAGCATGCATGTTTCGCATGATGATGGTCAAACTTGGAATCAATTTGTCGGCGCTTCTGCTCCGCCAAGTGAATTTGATATTTACCGAAATCAGGGAACTTACAACAGCATTGTCACTGTCGTACCTAATGATCCAGAAATGATTCTGATTGGTGGAATTGACATTTGGAAATGGAAACAAATGGTGGATAATCCGCCACAAGGAGGATTTGAAAAAGTGAGTCAGTGGTTTGCCTCACCAAACTCTTCGATATACGCGCATGCGGACAACCACGAAATGAAATGGGATGCCAATAATCGTTTCTACATCGGTAATGATGGGGGGATTGGAGTAACATCAAATTATGGTCAAACATGGCATCCCTCGAACAGAGGTTACAATGTAACACAGTTTTATGGCATCGCTTTCGATCGTAAAGGTGCGGTAATGGGAGGTGCACAAGATAATGGTACACTTTACAATGATTTCAGCTTAAATACGCCTCAAGAATTTAGTCAAGTGAATGGTGGTGATGGATTCGAATGTGAGATTTCATTCTTTAATCCACGTGTCATGTTTTCAACCGTGTATTACAATTCCATTTCTCGTTCCGGCGATAAAGGACAAACGTTCACAAGTTTTGTTCCGAGTCTACCAGCTTCATACGATGCGGCAGGAACGGATGGAAGTGCAAACCACCCTTTCCACTCTGAAATTTTCTTGGCAGAGTATTATGATTTAAATTCTCAGGATTCTGTGACTTTAATTCCAACAAAATCTTATGCTGCGGGATCCATCATCCGCGTGCCATCAATGTCATCGGGAGATTCAATTTCTTACGTCACTCCTACAGCATTGTACTTTGACGATACGCTTCTTTACGATCCTTCTTTAACGGTTGGTAACGTAAACTATGGATTGAATGCCGCAACCGGAGAAACAGTTGCAATGGGAACAGACACTGTCATTTACAATGTGACATGGGATACCGTTCGCGTGCAAGATCCTTACCAATCTTGGTTCTTGGTATATGTGAATGCCAACAATGGAGAACTTTGGGGAACAAGAAATGCACTTCGTTTGGCAGTGACAAATCAGCAATGGGTTTGTGTCGCTCGCGGAATTGGTGGTGGATTGTTCAACTCGATTGACGTAGAATTCTCTAAAGACTTAAATCATTGCTACGTTAGTGCAGGAAATGGTGTATGGCGCATCGATAACATGGGTTCTGTATACACAAGTGATCCTAATTTCTTGACGAAAGTGGGATACATTACTTCAGGTAGTACTTCGACAACTCCATCTTTTACTACGGCAACGAAGATTACTACTGCAAGCTACGAGGGTATTGCGGTGAATCCAAGTAATGGGAATGACATCATTTGTTTTGCTGGATTTGGGGGGACAAATAAACGTTCATTGAATGCAAATGCGGGAACACCAACGTTTACTGCGTTGACTTCAATTACGAATCCTGGAGTGGCGTGTTACGATGGAATCATCGACCGTAACAATTCAGATGTGATTGTGGTTGGTACATCTAATGGTGCATTTATTTCTACAAATGGAGGAGCTTCTTGGGAAAATTCGTCAACAGGATTTGAAGGCACTCCAGTGTATGAAGTTCGTCAGTCATGGAGAACCTTTGATGAAGGAAATGATCGTCCGGGTGAAATTTACCTTGGTACTTTTGGACGTGGAATCTGGAGATCGACAGCTTTCTTAGGAATGGATGAAAATGGTACAGGAGCAAACGGGAAGTTTGACAGCAAATTGAAAACATATCCAAATCCAACGCGTGACAATACAACGGTAACCTTCGAATTGGCAAATGCAGGAATGGTAGATATTCAAGTTTATTCCATTACTGGTCGCTTAGTGAAATCTGTAAGAAAATCAATGAGCGAAGGAACAAATTCCATCGAAATTGAAGGAGATAATTTAGCGAATGGTACTTACATTGTGAAATTCAATTCAGGTAAGCAATCTGAATCAGTGAAATTCATTAAAATGTAATTTTCAATCGAATGGATGAAAAGGCGACCCTACGGTCGCCTTTTTTTTTGCACTAATTTTTAGGTGAGAAAATGTGACGTTTGCCGTGTTTTATTTCTCCAGTTATTTCCTTACTGGAATTGAATTCACCTTGCAAGAGTCCTGGCAGCAATTCATAGATGGTTGCGAATGACGCTCTAATTTTTCGAGGTTTATTTCAGGACTTAGGTAAGGAATTCCGAGGTTCATACCTCGAACGACGGTTAAGATTCCAATAAGGCTTAAAAGTAGTGCAATGATTAGCTTCGGCACTTTGATTTTCCAGTTACTTTGCGCGATTAGCGGCATGAAAAACATAGCTGGTAACGTTCCGATTCCAAAGGCGGTCATTGACAAGATAGAACTTGGAATATTAGGAGCACCAAGAGCATTCGTCAAACCTAAATAAACCAATCCACAAGGTAACAGTCCATTGGCGAGTCCAAAGGAAAAAGAACGGTAGGCAAGGGGCAGTTCTTTTGTTTTGGCAAAAATTCGTCGAACTAGCGCACTCATTAGGCGTGTCCATTTTCCTAAAATTGGCCAATTTTCCACGTGATTAGACCATGCCATTCCGATAATCAAGATACCTGTCAAAATACTTAACCATTGCATCGTACTGAATAATTGGACGCTAAATCCAAACATACCAACGAGCATCCCAAGAAAACTATAGCTAAAAATTCGTCCGAAATTGTATTTCAAAACCCCAAGTACACTTTTGAACGTGCTCGAACGATCGACAGGTAAGGCAAACGCTAAAGGTCCACACATCGCTATGCAATGGAAATTGGAGGCTAAGCCAATTAGAAATCCAAAGAGCAAAAATGTGGTCATTTAAAATACCATGTCGTCACCTGCATGTAAGGTTCATTGTTCACTTGATACCGCAGTTGAATCTCGTAATTTCCTTTGGCTAATTTTTGCTTATGAATCCAAGTTCTAATGTCGTGATTTTTCACGCTGAAATCGGACCGACCATCATTCATACGAATAAACGTTACATCAACAAGTTGTATATGCAAACTGGAAGTATTTCGAAAAAAAATACCATTCGGATGATTCTCGACTTTAATGGGGTTCTGGTGGTCTGCTGCGCGTTGCTGGGCATCGTAGTCTTGATTGAAGTTTTTCTCCTTAATGTAATAATCTTCGCTGATCAATTCTGAATTCTTTGAATTAATAACGACTGCCATCGTAACAATAAATGCAACAAAAGCAATCATGGCGAAAATAATACCGTTTCTAAATCTCATAATCTATAGCATTGGACCAATAAATTTGGTTTGAATTGTTTCGATTTCATGACCATTTCCAAAAATATGGACTTTAAATTTTTTCATGCCATTTTCAAGAGCTGAATTCGGCATTTTCACAACAATAAGCGCCTTGATTCTTGATTCACTCTCTAATTTGACTGGTTTACCTACGACCTTAATTTCAGCGTTCGAATCATCTAGTTTAAATTGTATTCGATAGAAATCATGGGTTTTATTCAGTAAATTGACTTCGAAAATGTTTGACACAAGTCCATTTTCATCAACCTGGAATGTGGAACCTTTCTGACGAAGGATATTTGTTTCGAAAGATTTTCGGGTTATCAGCAAGACCGTAAGCGTAATCAATAATCCGAATAAAAGTAAGCTATAGGCCTTAACACGTCTCGTCCATTGAAATGGTGTTCTATTTTTAATTCCGTTTTCTGAAACAAAACGAATAAGTCCTTTATCTTGTCCAACGGCATCCATCATGTGATCACAAGCATCGATGCAAGCTGTACAATTGATGCATTCTAGTTGTGTTCCATTTCGAATATCAATGCCTGTCGGACAAACATGGATGCATTGTCCACAATCGATGCAATCTCCTTTACCAGCAACTTTTCGATTTTCTCCTTTGTGAATTTTTGCTCGCGTTTCACCTCGAACTTCATCGTAGGCAACGACCATGGTATTTTGATCTAACAAGACGCCTTGTAATCGACCGTAGGGACAAATTGTTGTGCAAACTTGTTCCCGCAGGAAGGCAAAAACCCCGTAAAATACATAGGTGAAAATAATGATGGCAATGAGTCCTCCTAAGTGTTTACCAAGTGGATCTGTTTGTATTTTCCATAAATAGTCTGATCCGATGATATAAGCCAAAAATGTATTGGCGATCAGAAAGGAAATCCACCAAAAAATAATGTGCTTCATGCTACGTTTGATAATCTTTTCGCGATTCCAAGGACTCTTTTCTAATCGTTTTTGCTCAGTCCAATCTCCATCAATCAGATATTCGATGCGACGAAACAACATTTCCATGAAGATGGTTTGTGGACAAACCCAGCCACAGAATAAGCGTCCAAAAATGATCGTAAAAAAAATGACAAAGACAACACCGATGATAAATAGTATGGCAAATAAGTACATGTCTTGTGGCCAAAAGACTTGTCCAAAGATGACAAATTTGCGATGAATGATGTCTAATAAGAGAAAGGGCTCGGAGCCAATTCGAATATGAGGACCACCAAAAAGGAGCACGAGTAGGAAGTAACTTAAAATTTTACGTTTATTGTAGTATGATCCGGCTGGTTTTTTTGGAAAGATCCAAATGCGTCTACCTTTTTCATTCACCGTGGCAATCCGGTCACGGAAAGCCTCATCCTGCTCGTTCATAACATACGAATTATTTATTTTTCAATGATGTCACCTTGTGCTGGTTTTCCATTAGGTACTTCTTTTAAGGAGAGTACATAAGATGCTACTTGCTGAATCTGAATTGGGTTCAATAAAGCGTCATGGGTAGGCATACCATTTGGCCGTCCGAGTTTAATTGTCGCAAAAACCTCCTTGATATCGTAACCATAAATCCAATTTTTATCTGTTAAGTTTGGACCAACATCACCTGATCCATCTGCTTTGTGACAGGTGACACAGTTCACTCCGAAAGTTGTTTTCCCAGCCGCTAGATCGGACGCATCTGTCATCAAAGTAGCGTTAGTTTCATCAACATCCATGGCCATTTTCGCGCGATAGGCCGCAATTTCTTTACCTGCTTTTACCATCTCTTTTTGGTAGGCTTTTTCTTGCAGATCCGAAACACCGAGAACATGGTAGTTGATAATGTATAGGAAAGCAAAAACAATGGTTGCAAAGAATCCCCAAACCCACCAAGGCGGAAGGTTATTGTCCAACTCACGAATGCCATCGTATTCATGTTCCATGAGAATTTTGTGTTCTTCCTCAATCGGTACTGCATCCGTCAAGATGGCGTTCACTTTTTTCAACGTTACACCTACGTCAGGTGCGGTTTCAACTTCCTTCTTCACACGTACCATTGCCACCATTTGATGAAACAAATGACGCAAGTATAACACAACGATTAACAGAATGATATTTACTGCTAACAACGCATACAAGTCCGTGTTTTCCACAAGCAACCAAGGCATTCCTTTTTCAGCTTCACCAGCTTGCATAAAATCCAATGCATAACTTTGGTTACTCACAAACATGGATCCAAGGGTGATGATGAGGATTAAAAGATTGGATTTATTGCCCATTTCTGCAACTTTCGTTTTAAAGTAATCTGACTTTACAAAGGTCATGATAGAGCCAGCTAGTACAATAATGATTAAAATCAAGATGACCATCAGAAAAATCATCCATTGAAAGATGGATAAATTTCCTGTATAATCAGGTTTAACTTCTACACTTGTTCCAGCAGTCGCTGCAGTTGAGTCACTCGGATTGGTACTCACAGCAGGTGGTGCATCCACATATGTTAAAATGGCATCAATTTCCTCTTTACTTACCGTTTGAGGAGGCATTGCGGTCGGACTAAACGCTGAAATTTCTTTTGCTCTTGCACTTTTTCCAGAAGAAATTAAATTACTTGAATTCGCTACCCAATCATAAATTAAGTCGCCTTCACCGGCATCGATCCATTTTTGTTTTGCACCTTGAAGTTTAGGTCCAGTGGAGTTTTTGTCTACCATGTGACACATGTTGCAACGAGACTTGAACAATTGTGCACCATCTGCAGCATAAAGTTTCCCTTGCGCAAAGAAGGAGATGAAAAGCGCAACGAACGTAAGTTGTGTGAATTTAATTTTCATGATATGTAGGGTTAATGTTCGTACTTTCTTCCAAATCCAAGGGCATCGCACTCATTTCTGTTACTCGGTTCTTGGACATTTTAATGACATACCAAAGCATGACAGCAAAAAACAAGGTGAATATGATCAAGGAAATCAATGGGTAAATTTCCACGTTGAGCATGCTTGTTAAGTTATGTTTGATGAATCTTAACATTGTTTCTTATTTACTTGGTTTTACTTTAACATCTGTCCCTAAACGTTGTAGGTAAGCGATGATCGCAACAATATCTTTTTGTTCGATGTCTTTAATCAATTCTGTTTTGCTTCTTCCTTTTAATGCAACTTGATTCGTCGTATTGACAATATCTTCAGCGATGACATGTGCTTGCGCTTTCAAATCTCTTAAGGCTTTTTTGTCATATCCCTCTGGATATGGAACACCTAACGTTTGCATTGCACGAATTTTTGCATCTATGTTGGAAATGTCCATATTGTCATCTCGCATCCATGGATAAGCAGGCATGATGGACCCAGGTGTAATTACTTTTGGACGAATCATGTGGTTGAAATGCCAGATGTTGCCACGAACACCACCTTCACGTGCCAAGTCTGGTCCAGTTCGTTTAGAACCCCATTGGAATGGATGATCGTAAACAAATTCCCCTGATTTGGAGTATGCGCCGTAACGAACGGTTTCAAATCGCAAAGGTCGAATCAACTGCGAGTGACAGTTGTAGCATCCTTCACGTAGGTATATGTCACGTCCATAAAGTTCCAATGGAGTATATGGCTTGACACTGTTAATCGTCGGAACATTGCTTTTGACAATCATGGTTGGGATAATTTCGACAATTCCTCCAATGGCAACGATCACCAAACTCAAAATCATGAATTGAATTGGCTTACGTTCAATTACTTTGTGCCAGTATTCTCCTTTTGTATTCACGTGAATTTCTTTCGTAACCACAGCTTCAGTGTCCTCATTGGCAACTAAAACTCCTGATTTTGCTGTCTTTACTAAGTTGTAAAACATAAGGATGGCTCCGCTCAAATACAACAATCCACCAATTGAACGCAAATAGAAGAATGGCTTCATTTCAATTACCGTGTCTACAAAGTTGTTTGCCAAGGTACCATCCGGTTTGAATTCTTGCCACATTAATCCTTGCATGAATCCAGCAATGTACATTGGAATGGCATATAGGATGATTCCTAAAGTCGCAATCCAAAAGTGCTGATTCGCCATTTTCGTAGAATACAATTTCGTTTTGTACAAACGTGGAAATAACCAATATAACATACCAAAAGTCAACATCCCATTCCATCCGAGTCCACCAATATGAACGTGCGCGATGGTCCAATCTGTAAAGTGCGAAATGACATTGATGTTTTTCAATGACAGCATAGGGCCTTCAAAGGTGGACATTCCATAACAGGTCAATGCCACCACCATGAACTTTAATAAAATATCGTCTCGTACTCTGTCCCACGCTCCTCTTAAGGTTAATAATCCATTCAACATTCCACCCCAAGATGGTGCAATCAACATGACAGAGAAAACCACCCCTAAACTTTGTGCCCAATCGGGTAGGGTAGAGTACAACAAGTGATGTGGTCCGGCCCAGATATATAAAAAGATTAGTGCCCAGAAGTGAATGATGGATAAACGGTAGGAGTAAACGGGACGATTCGCTGCTTTTGGAACGAAGTAATACATCAAACCTAAATATGGTGTTGTCAAAAAGAACGCAACAGCGTTGTGACCATACCACCACTGAACCAAAGCATCTTGAACCCCGGCATACCAAGAGTAACTTTTCAAGAAGGAAACAGGTAATTCAAATGAGTTGAAAATGTGCAACATAGCAACGGTGACGAAGGTGGCAATGTAAAACCAGATCGCAACGTAAAGATGTTTGACGCGACGATTTAGAATGGTTGCGAACATGTTCCATCCCCATACTACCCAGATGCCAGCAATCATGATATCAATCCACCATTCCAACTCAGCATATTCTTTACCAGTAGTGATCCCAAACGGCAAGGTTGCAACGGCACAAACGATGATCGTTTGCCATCCCCAGAAATGAAGGTTACTGAGTTTATCGCTCCACATTCTAGATTTTAACAAACGTTGAAGTGAGTAGTAAATACCCATGAACATACCGTTTCCAACAAAGGCAAAAATCACTGCATTTGTATGTAAAGGACGTATGCGTCCAAAGGTTAAATACTTAAATCCGAGGTAGTCGTTGAAAAATTCAGGAAATGCTAATTGTAGGGCTGCTATTAACCCAACTAACATACCCGTTACACCCCAAATGACTGTGGCGTAAGCAAAATTCCGAACGATTCGGTTGTCGTAACTAAACTTTTCTGCTTCCATATTACTCATCTTTTAATTTTGGTTCATCTTCAAAGAGCATGCGTACTGATGGCGTGTAGTCATCGTCAAATTGTCCATTCTTCGTTGCCCATAGAAAGAACAACAAAAAGAATCCTGCAATGCAGAGACTCACGATTAACATCAGATAAATCATTCCCATGTTGCAAATTTCAGCAAACAGGAAGCGAATAAGTATGATATAGGTATTCTAAAAAACTGATTTAAATCATGTTTTTAGAGCTGCTTCCAATACTTAATGTGAATGAGTGTAGAACTCAGGAAAACCACCGTAATGGAACTAATGGGCATGAGAATGGCAGCAACAATTGGAGATAGAGCTGCTGAGATGGCGAACGAAAGTCCGATTAAATTGTAGGTAATCGAAAAGCCAAGACAAATTTTAAGTACGCGCTTTGCATAGTTGGAAACTTTGAAGTAGGATGGTAAAAGGTTTAAATGCTGTGCGTTCAAAATAGCGTCTGACGAAGGCGTGAAACGAAACATGTCCTCCGACAAGGCAATGCCCACCTCTGCCGTTCCAAGTGCACCAACATCATTTAAACCATCTCCTAACATGAGCACTTTTTCTCCGGATGCCTGTAGCTTTTCAATGAACAAGGCTTTATCCTTCGGCTCTTGATGGAAGAAACAGTTTTCTGCTTGGAAACCAAGTGAAACGAGTGTTTCCAAATCTTTTTGGTCGTCACCTGAAAGAACATATTTTTTTTTATCGTGGAGTTGAGTTAGAATACTTGGTATTTCATTTCGAAATGCACTGGTGAAATGAATTTCTTGTATAAGTTGGCCGTCTTTGGAAAAATAAACGGTGCCGTTTTGCTGGGTGCTTGAATTTACTTTGGTAAATGAGGCGCTGCCCAACAGATAAGTAGATCCATTTACTTTTCCTTCGATTCCTTTGCCTTTCCATTCTTTAAAGGATTCCAAGATTATTCCTGTAGATGTAGCGAAAAGGTTGGTGAAAATTAATTTTGATAATGGGTGTGTTGAATGACTGGAAAGTTCTTTTAAAATGCGCCATTCGTCCACTGCGAGATCTGGATTCGAATAATTCAAGTGGTATGCCGATGGATCCGTCAAGGTACCTGTTTTGTCAAAAACAACCGTGGAGATTTCATCAAGTGCTTCAACGATGTTTGTGTTTTTTAGGTAAAGTCCGTTTTTACCTAAGACACTCAATGCATTGCCCAAGGTGAAGGGACTTGATAAAGCGAGCGCACACGGACACGCAACAATAAGAATAGAAACGATGACCGTCATGATTTTACTTGGATCTAAAAAGGACCAAACTATTCCTGAAACGAGCGCCACAAGAATTAGGATGATTAAAAAATAACGTGAAATGCGGTCTTGATACCGAACGAATCCATTGGCTTCTTTTTTGTCCTTAGTTTCATTCCATAATTGCGTTAAGTGGCTACGGTTGGTTTCGGATTTCACCTCCAATTCAATGCTCATGCCCATTAATTTCCCTCCTGCATAAATGATTTCACCTTTTCGTTTTGTGATTAATTCAGATTCACCCGTCACAAAACTATAGTCGATTTGAGCCTCCTCAGAGTGTAATAAACAATCACATGGTATGATTTCTTCATTTCGCACGAAAATTCGTTGACCTTTTTGCAAGTGTTCAATGGGAATGATTTCCGAACCTGTTGCTGTTACCCGATGGATGGCAACAGGGAAGTATGATGTGTAGTCTCGGTCGAAGGACAAAGATTGATAGGTGCGGTTTTGAAACCATTTTCCGATTAAGAGGAAGAAAATAAATCCAGCAAAGCTATCCATGTAACCCGGTCCTTGTTGGGTGAAGATATGATAGGTGCTTTGTGCATATAAGGCAAGTATCCCTAATGTAATGGGGACATCTAGGTTGATGCTTCGACTCCGCAAAGCTTTGTATGCCGATATATAGTATTCATTTGCAGAATAGAAAAATACGGGCAGCGAAACGAGAAACGACAGGTATGCGGTAAAATTCCGAAAAGATAAATTATCTAATGTGATGCCGAAGTAATCGGGTGCACTCCAAAGCATGATGCTTCCAAAGGCAAATCCAGCGAGTCCGATTTTCAGTAAAAAGGATTTTTTCGTTCCTTTTGATTCCGATTTTCGTCCAAAGTCAGGCTCGTAGCCAATAAACTGTAATAATTCGGCTAACTCGGATAATTGAAATCCTTCCTTTTTAAATACGATGGTCGCTTCCTTTTTTGCGAAATGTACTTGAGAAGATCGGACATGCGGATTTATTTTAGGAAGATTCTCTAATAAAAAGATGCAGGAAGTACAATGAATACTAGGTAAGGATAAACAAATGCGCACGATATGGTCATCCTCGTATTGTACAAAGCGCGCTCGAATTTCAGGGATGTCCAAGAATTGGAATTTGTCGCTGCGTCCTTTTTTCGGTTTAATGCCCGGCGTTTTCTCGAACTGGTAAAAGTCCTTCAAGGCATTCGTGTTCAACAAGGCATATACGTTTGAACAGCCTTGACAACAAAATTCTTTCGCATCGAAATGAACCGCAGGACTCGGGAGCTCTTCTCCGCAATGGTAGCACGTGTTCATCATTAGATTGTAGCAGAAAATAAAGGTTTTTCGCCTTGATATTGGTGTAAATCCAAATCGAAGGCCATGCAAATGTTTCGGACAAAAGGATATCCAAGCTCGGTGACACGGACTGATTTTCCTTGAACAACAATCAAATCATCTTGAATCAAAGGTTGAAGTTTTGTCAAAATGAAATCATGTGTTTCTTTGAATGTGGAGGTTTCTTGAAAAGTCGTTTCGAAATGACACATTAAATCGAGTATATAGGTGCGTATTTCCAATTCCAATTCATTTAGTAAGTGTCCGCGAAATACAGCCAATTCGCCATTTCTAATTCGCTCCTGATAGGATTCTACCGTTTTATCATTTTGTGCAAATCCAGTCCAACAATCCGAAATGGCGGACATGCCAAGTCCGAGTAAAAATTGAGTGCTTTTCGTCGTGTAACCCATGAAATTTCGATGTAGGCTTTTTTCAGAGAAAGCAAGCGCTAAGGCATCGGTCGGCAAGGCAAAGTGATCCATGCCAATCGCTAAATAACCATTTGCCAGCAATTTCTCACAAGCCATTTCATACAACGCACGTTTTTCGCTGTCTTGTGGCAAATCTTTTTCGTCATAACCTCGTTGCCCCGTCCCTTTCATCCAAGGAACATGTGCGTAGCCGTATAAAGCGATGCGTTCCGGTTTTAACTGTATGGTATAATCAATGGTTTGTTCGAATCCAATTAAGGATTGATGAGGTAATCCATACACTAAATCGTGGTTGATTGAACGGTATCCAATGGATTTCGCAAGGTGATGGACTTGTTGAATTTCATGGAAACTTTGAATGCGATGTATGGCTTTTTGAACGGTATGATCGTAATCCTGAATTCCAAAACTTACCCTTCTAAATCCAAAGACATACAAGGATTTTAAATGTGCTTCCGTTGTTGAACCTGGATGGGCTTCGAAACTCAAATCACAGGTGGATGGATCTATGGAGTCCAATTTGAAAATGCCACGCAACAAACGAACTAATTCCGTTGCTTGAAAAAAAGTGGGGGTTCCTCCTCCAAAATGTAATTCTGAAATTTGGGTACCTAACGGCAAATGTGCTTGGTATAATTCCCATTCCTTTAAAACCGTATCGATGTAGGGCGTCTCAACCTGGTGGTTTTTCGTGATGCGTTTATGACAACCACAAAAGGTACAAAGTGATTCGCAATAAGGGAGGTGTATGTAAATACCAATGCTGGAATTGGGAAATCGTTCAAGCGCTTGATCCAATTCAGACAACCATTCTGCTGAATGAAATTCGTTTTTCTTCCAGAAAGGAACTGTTGGATAAGAGGTATACCTCGGTCCAGGCACATTGTATTTTTGAATGAATTCCTTGGTAATCATGTGACAAAAGTAGGGGGCATAGCTTGTTGAAAAAATGACCTTTATCATATTTCGATTTTTCCTTTAATATCAGTACATTTGATAGACTAAATCCAATGAAATGCTTGAAAAATCGCACAAACACATTACCTGTTCGACATGCTCTAGTAGAAATAATTCGCTCTTGGGTTCATTATGCAGCGACGAAATAGATCATGTCAATGCACACAAATCATGTAATTATTTCAAAAAACAGCAATCCCTTTTCTTAGAAGGTTCCTTTCCACGCGGTGTATTTTGCATCAATCAAGGTATGGTTAAAATCTTTCAACGAGGGGACGAAGGAAAAGAACAAATCATCCACATTGCCAAATCAGGTGAAATGGTTGGATTCCGTGCGATGTTCAGTGAGGAACCATATAAGGTAGCTGCTGAAACCTTAGAAGAAAGCAACATTTGTTTTATTGGCAAGGATGATTTTTTAAACATGATGGACTCGAATCCGGTATTGCGTAAAGGGATTATCAAGGAGCTTTCTAAGGAATTGTCCGATCGAGCAGATTTCATCACCAACATGGCTCAGAAGTCGGTCCGTGAGCGCTTGGCATTTACCATGATTTTATTAATGGACATTTACAATCCTGAACCAATTAATCTATCACGTGAGGACCTTGCAAATTTCGTAGGGACAGCCACAGAAACCTTGATTCGTTTGTTAAAGGACTTCAAAGAGGAAGGAATCATTGAGGTACACACGCGAAAAATTACGGTACTCAATAAAGAAAAATTATTTTCGTTAGCAGGGAAATAATTAGTGACCCACACAAAGGGTATAGAAATTCTCAAGTAAAATCGCTCCATAATTACCGGAAACTTCTGGGTGAAATTGTACACCAAACATGAGTTTTTCTTGATGTTGCATGGCTTCGTTGATGCACGCATCTGAAGCGGCAATCAATTGAAAGCCGGGTGGTACATTGATGTGTTCACAGTGGTCTTCCATCATATCAAAACAAATAGGTAGTCGATTGAACAAAGGAGAATCCTCGATGACCTCAATTTCTTGCCAATCCCGGTCCTCCCGCATTTTTGCACCAAAGGCCCCATGTAAAAGTCCAAGAAGCTGATGGCCAAAACATATACCGAGGATCGGTTTTGTACACATTTTTAACCAAGAAACATGCTCGAGGTATGGGGTCATGTTGATTTCGGTAATCAAAATAGGAGCTCCAGAAATAACAATACCTTGGAATCCCTCCAGCATTTCTTCGCTTAGGTCATGGAATCCAACTGTTTTTGTATCGCAAAACTCCTCCAAAAGGGATGCGATTTGAGGGGTTTTAGCACTTCCGCAATCAACAATCAGGATCATTTGACACGGGAAAAAGTACAGACTAATGCACGGTGATCACTTAATTCTTCGCCCTGAATTTGAAAGCCGCTTGTACTTAAATTAGGAGAAAAGAATAGGTAGTCAATTCTTCCTGCGGGTAATCTGCCAATATAGGTGGAACCGATTCCGCTGCTTGTTTGACGGAAAGCATCTTTTAGAAAGCGGTTAAATTGATTATAGGTGTAGGACATGGGTGTATCGTTAAAGTCTCCACAAACAATGACTGGATAGGGTGAGGTTTTAATGTGCTCCACAACACGACGCGCTTGTTCCGCCCTTTTCAAATAAGCCAATCTAAGTTTTAAAAAGACATTTTTGATCACGCGTTTATTTCCAAGTGATTCTTCGCTGGATCCTTGTTCAATATTTGGATCGGTATGTAAGCGAATGGACTGTAAATGAACGTTGTATACCCGGAACGTATCTTGATTTTTGACAATATCCGAATAGATACAGTAATTAAAGTCTCCATTTCCTTGGGATTCAAACATGACATCTCCTTTTGCGATGATCGGATGTTTTGAAAACATGGCAATGCCATAATTTTGTCGTGTACTTCGCTTATGGGCACTCCGTTCATGATAGTTTCGATTTCCCATAATTGAAAATAAGGAATCGACGACTTCAAAATCTGTTGGTTTATCCTGGCGATAGTATTCCTGTAGACAAAGGACTTCGGGGTTGGTCCTGCGGATATATGCAAAAATCTGGTTTCGGTGTTTCACGGCATCTTTGAAACTCGGGTTAAACAAGTCAAAAAGACGGACATTGTAAGTCAAAACTTTTAATCCTGAGGATTCGGCTGGAACATGACTAGAAAATGCCAGGCTTCGAAAGTGCATTTTTCCGCCCAGTCCCAACACAATCAGCGTATAAATGGCCCATTTGGATCGTGCTAAACTCCAAATCAACAACCAAGCGATATGGATGCCAAGAAGGACAGGGTACATCAATCCGAAAAAAGGAAGGATGGAAAGTGTTTTTGGATGAATAAACGGACTTAAGTAACATAAAATGAGGGCGCCATAACTAATTAGACTTCCTATTTTGAAAACCGATGAAAAGCGAAAAACACGATTGAAAAGATTAGCCATTCTTGCTTTGGTTAAATAAGAAATCCTTCTCAGCTTTGCTTAAAGAATCGTAACCCGATTTGGATATTTTGTCCAAAATCTGATCCATTCTTTCTTGTTTCTGATGCTTTTCACTGTTAAATTCTTCGTCTGTTTTGTAACGTGTATTTTGTCGTTTTACTTGGGGTTTTGCTTTAAAAAACGAGGGGAACTTCGTGAAAAATCCTTCGAGTCGAGTGAGTATGTTTCGAGAGGAATACAGGTTGCGCACAGAGAATAATCCAAAAATAGCACCGCCTAAATGCGCGAAATGGGCGATTTGGTCATCTGTACCGATGTTTATCAGGTCTTTGAATAAGAAGAACAAAGCAAGGAAGTAAATGCGGATTGGAAAAATACCGAACAACTGAACTTGTAAATTTGGTTGGTGAAATGCCAAGGCTGTGAAAATGGCCATGATGGATCCGGAAGCGCCGAGAATGACAACGTTTACTCCTTCAAGCGCTGGAAATAAGTTGTTGGCGATGATTTCTAATAGCCCACCTGCGATTCCACCGAATATGTAGGTCAAGATTAGTTTTTTTCTACTAAAGAATTGTTCAAAAAAGGATCCTGAGAAGTAGAGGAACAACATGTTGAACAATAAATGTCCAAATTGCTCATGCGTGAAGATACTGGTAACAAGTCCCCATGGAGCTTGAATAAATGCACCTAATGAACTGTTTAATTCGAATACACGGTGAATGATTTCCGCAGCGAAATACGCATTTAGATTGAAGAGAATAAAAAACTTCTTCAGCAATAGAATGAATAGAAAAACGCATACATTGACAATGATCAGTCGATTTGTCATCGTACCTGAGCGTAATTGAAACTTGAATTCTTCGATGAAATTTCTACCCTGCATTTACCAAAAGTTTGATCGATCAGCTTTTCTCCAAAATAAAACAATGATAGCACCTACAATGGCTCCACCGACATGTGCCAAATGCGCAGTATTGTCATTCGGATTGTTTTGTAAGGACAAATACACTTCAATCAGGAAGTAAGCGGCAACAAAGTACTTCGCTTTGACGGGAATCGCAAAATACAAACGAAATTCCGTATTTGGAAAAA
Organism: Crocinitomicaceae bacterium; assembly: GCA_024643555.1. GTDB lineage: Bacteria > Bacteroidota > Bacteroidia > Flavobacteriales_D > Crocinitomicaceae > UBA952. The sequence continues at coordinate 36,372 of JAHEMQ010000008.1, forward strand.
GAATTGCGAAGGCGGTCATGACGCCAAAAATGGCTCCGGATGCACCAACAATTGGAGTAAAGCACATGGAAGCATATTTAATGACGCTACCAGAATTCGTGGATAACAATCCATCTCTGTCATTTTGAATAATCAATTGATTGATTTCATCCAAACGGAAACCTTCCGAAATGATTGCTGATTTTAATTCTGAAATCTCAACTACTCCTAAAACATTGTACAAGGCATAAGCTCCCAATGCTGAGGCTATATAGAAAATAAAAAATCGTTTTGGGCCCCAAATATGTTCTAGGTAAGCACCAAGAATGGCAAATAAATACATGTTAAAAAGGATGTGGAAGAATCCACCATGCATGAAAAAATGCGTCACGATTTGATACGGCTTGAAAAGAGGAGAGTTTACATAGTGTGCTCCGAGAGATGAACTGAGGTCAATTCCCTGATACTGCAATACTAAAGTAACTACGAAGAACATGATGTTCAACAGAATGATGTTTTTAGTTACTTGTGGAAGATGGTTGAACATGCTTAAAAGTTTGATTGAATTTCGGTTAGGGATAAGGTATGCATGATTTTCTTTCCATTTGGAGCCACTGCATGTTCCTTGCATTGAAACAAGGACTCTATGAGTGCTTGTGCTTCCTCTGGTCGACGAACAACGGCATCTTTCGAGGCGTTTTGCGTCAAACGTTTGACCAAATGATGTGCCACGTCTCCTTGATCAATATCTCTGTTTTGAAGTTCGGATAACAAGGAGTCAAGACATGCATCAATAGCATGTTCTGGTAAAACGGATGGAACACCATGTATGTACAAAATACCATCTTCTAATGAACTTTGAAAACCTAATTGATGAAGCAGTTTGTCATGGGTTTTCCATAAGTCGCCTTCGCTTGAAGACACCTGTTTTTCAATGGGAAATAGCAATTGTTGGCTATCCAATGCTTGATGAATGAATCGTGAAATTAACTCGTCGTATAAAATGCGCCATTTTGCACGCTTCACGTCAATGACTAACAGTCCAGATTTTGTTGGCGAAAAGACGTAGCGGTCGTGTAATAAGTAACTGCCAGATTCTCGTTCTTCGTGTAAACCTAAATCCTCAGAAAGATCTCCACGGTTCGAAGTTTGCTCTTCTATTTGATAAAAGTTCTCCCAATCCTCTGTACTTGGCATGGTTTGTCCAAATCCTTCATTTTTCAATGCTTTCGAAAATCCGTTCCCACTCGAAGTGGAAGAGCTACGTGCAGACTGAAAAGGATTGAATGTTGGGTCGACCGTGATTTGGGGTGCTACTGGATCTGTTTTTCGGAAGGAACTTGGAACATCAAAACTTGTTTCTGTTTCGAAATCAAGGGTAGGGAAGATGTTGTGTTTTCCCAACGCTTGTCTCACACTGCTTAACAATATGGAATAGATAAATCTGTCCTCTTCGAATTTAATCTCTGTTTTAGTCGGATGAATGTTGACGTCAATTTTCGCCGGATCTACATCCAAATAAATGCAATAACTAGGATAGTGTTTTTCACTAATCATTCCATCAAATGCTTTCGAAATGGCATGATGAAAGTAAGAATCCTTGAAATAACGATTGTTGACAAAAAAGAACTGTTCGCCGCGCGTTTTTCTTGCTGCATCTGGTTTTCCAATAAATCCTTTAATCGAAACAATGTTCGTTTGTTCCTCGATTGGAACCAGGCGTTCATTGCTGTTACGACCGAAAATACTAGCAACGCGCATACGCAACACTCCTGCTTGCAAATTATAGATTTCTTGTCCGTTATGGTGTAAGGTAAATTTAATCTCGGGATGTGCCAACGCCACACGTTCAAACTCATCGCGGATGTGTCCAAATTCAATGGTTTCTGACTTCAAGAAATTTCTTCTGGCAGGGACATTGTAAAACAAGTTTTTTACTTCAAAACTTGTCCCTTTCGCACAAACGATTTGCTCGTTGGTTCGGATGGTATTTCCTTCTACTTCGATGAATGTTCCTGTATCCACTTGGACTTGTTTTGTCCGCATTGCTACATGCGCAATCGAAGCAATCGAAGCAAGTGCCTCTCCACGAAACCCTTTGGTTTGTAATTTGAAAAGGTCATCCGCAGTCTTTAATTTACTGGTAGCATGACGCTGAAAGCACTTCACAGCATCTTCCGGACTCATCCCGGTCCCGTCGTCCACTACTTGAATGAGTGTTTTTCCAGCATCCTTAATGATCAATTGAACCTGTGTCGCTCCTGAGTCGATGGAATTCTCCATGAGTTCTTTCACTACGGAAGCTGGACGTTGAATCACTTCACCTGCTGCAATCTGATTGGCAATGTGTTCAGGAAGTAGTTGAATCACACTCATATCCAAAAAATGTTAGATTCGTGAGGGAATGTCCAAAAGGATTGCGCTAAAATGCCTGTAAAAAAATGCGTATTCATGTCCATCGTTACTCACAAAAATAACGATAATCCTTGGGAATTATCTTCCCTTCACACAACATTTCCGTTTTTTCTACATGCGAACAATTGTTCCGCGGTACTCGCCTTTTTCTCCAGCTAATGGATTTTGCAAAACCACTTTCCAAATGTAAGCTTTGTTGCTAGGAACCATCTTGCCATCACGTCGGTCAATTCCGTCCCAGGCATTATCAGCATCTGTCGATTGGAAAATGAGTCCACCGTTATCTGGATCCAAAATGATCAATTTAAACGGTGTTTGTCGAATGGTTAAGGCAAAAGGCATAAACGTGTTGTTACGACTATCCAAGGACTGTGGGTTAAATGCGTTCACAGCCAATAAGTTATAATCCTCTGAAATGTTGATCATTTCTTTTTCCTTCGATTTACATCCATTCGCACCGATGGCTTGTACTTCCACAATAGCGATACCTTTGACAAATGCAAGGACATTTGTTGATTTCCCTTGGTACGTATCCATTTTCACGTTGGAAAACCAGCTCAAGTGTGCGTCAGTTGCTTCAGCTGTCAAATTGATTTTAGGTAAACCGTCTTCATAATTGATGTTTCGATCAACCGATAAAGCCAAGTTAGGCGCAGCGAATACTTCAAAACTTCCAAATTCCTCAATCTGTCCGTAAGGACCAGTATTCGCAGTTAAAGTTACTTTTCCTGCTTCTGTTAATTTAATAGAAATCGATTGTCCATATCCGAAATACAACATTTTTCCCGCATAGTTGATGAAGCGTTCATGCTGTTGATCAGCTGCAAGTTCAAATGTTTCACCTTGACATCTGCTTTTGAAGTCAAATTGTACAATTCCACCACTGTATGAAGGTGTTGTTTCTTGATTTTCAATTATTTGATCCCTTAAGCCCAGTACTTCTCTTTGATTTAAAATAAGTGGAATCGAATGTGGAATCAACTCATTTTCATTGGGAATAACTGCTGGCGGATTGCTTTGAATCATCAACTGATCCATTTCGTTTGAATTCATTCCTTTTTCAGTGTGATGTTGAGCCGTTAAAGGAGCTGCTTCGCTTTGATTTGGAGATGCCACTACCGTAGCATTTGTTTTCTTAGAGGCAGTTTTTTCGTTTGTTTCTCTCCAAGCACGTTTAACTGAAGTCGGTAGCGTAAAATACGCAACAATACCAATGGCAATTACAATAACAGCAGACCATTTCAAACTGGATGACTGGTACCATTTTTTAGCGCTTAATTTTTGATTCAGCGATTCCCATGCTTGCGCATTATAAGGAAGCTCGAAATCATTCAAGGCCTTTTTAAAATTATGTTCTAAACCATCTTTCATTTCTCGATGTGTATGAATTTCTCTGTTAATATGCGTTGAAGGTTCATCTTTGCCTTCGCCAAATTGGATTTTGAAGTTCCTTCACTAATTCCCAAAAGATCAGCGATTTCTTTGTGTGAACAATCCTCTAAAACAAACAAGTTAAATACTGTACGATAGGCAGGTGATAATTTGGAAATAGCCTCCATGGCTACTTCTGCTTTAAGTCCGAGTAAATCTAACTCTTCCTGCTCCACTAGCTCGTCGCGACCTTCTTGCTTGAAATCAGTGTCCAAGTCACTCAAAAAAGGATTTCGTTTGGCTTTTCGAAGGGCATCGATCGCCGTGTTAGCCACAATGCGACGAATCCATCCTTCCAAAGAACCTTTGAAATCAAAAACTTCCAATTTGTCAAAGACCTTTAAAAACGCTTCTTGCAAAACCTCTTGGGCAGTGTCCCTGTCCGACATATAACGCAAACATACTGCCATCATTTTTCCGTAAAATTGCTTAAACAATGCCTCCTGCGAACGACGTTCGCCCCGGATGCATCCCTCCACAATTTCCTTTAAATGACCCTGGTTCTCCAATTTTCAACAATTTTTAAACGTCTCGAAGATACGACGGTTGCCTTGAAAAATAAATAAAACTGAAAATAAGGACTAAAAAAACTAAAATTTGCTCAAATTCACTAAATTCGTGACGCTATTAAGCAATTACGAACTAATACCAGATCAAATGAAAGTAACCGTAGTAGGTGCAGGTAATGTAGGAGCAACCTGTGCAGATGTGTTAGCGCAACGAGAAATCGCTAACGAAATTGTTTTATTAGATATCAAAGAAGGTTTTGCGGAAGGAAAAGCTTTGGATATCTGGCAAACGTCTCCAATCAACTTGTATGATTCACGTACAATTGGTTCAACAAACGATTATGCTAAAACAGCAGATTCAGATGTGGTGGTCATTACTTCAGGTTTACCAAGAAAACCGGGAATGTCTCGTGACGATCTTATCGCTACCAATGCAGGTATTGTTAAGACCGTGACAGAGAACATCGTGAAGTATTCACCGAATGCCATCATCGTTGTTGTTTCGAATCCGTTGGATGTCATGACGTATTGCGCATATTTAAATGCGAACACAGATCCAAATAAAGTTTTTGGAATGGCAGGAGTGTTGGATACTGCACGTTACCGTGCATTTTTGGCCTCGGAATTAAACGTTTCTCCGAAGGATATTCAAGCAGTGTTGATGGGTGGACACGGGGACACGATGGTTCCACTTCCACGTTATACGACTGTTGGTGGAATTCCAGTAACTGAATTAATTGATGAAGCCAAATTGAACGAAATCATCGAACGCACGAAATTTGGTGGTGGCGAAATCGTGAAATTATTGGGTACTTCGGCTTGGTATGCACCAGGTGCGGCAGCGGCTCAAATGGTAGAAGCGATTGTTCGTGATCAAAAACGTATTTTCCCAGTTTGTGCTTGGTTGCAAGGAGAATATGGAATGAAAGATATTTACCTTGGTGTACCTGTAGTTCTTGGTAAAAACGGAATCGAGAAGATCATCGAATTGCAATTAAACGATGCTGAACGTGCACTTTTAGTGGAATCTGCAGACGCAGTGAAAAGTGTGATGGAAGTATTGGACAACATGATTGCGAACGCATAAGAGTTTAATCTTTTTCAAAAAAAAATGCGGATGAAGTTCATCCGCATTTTTTTTGTCTAAATTTTAATTTTCAATGGCGCCGATGTCCGGAGGATTATTTCGCGCGTTACCAAGAATGTCCGTAACGACGGAAGTGGTAATGCCATTCCCCTGTAAGTCCGAACTGGCTCCAAAAGTAAAGTCTAAATTCGACGGATCAGTGAACGCAGCTTGTCCATTCCAAATCACCGAAGCATCGTAAAAACTATCCGTGTAAATTTGCTCCGAACGCAATAAGGTATTTCTGAAGTCGAAATGAAGTACAACACCCGACATCTGAATGGTGTCCATCGCAAATTCTGTTGCCAAATTCCCTGTTACGACACAATTGTAGAGTTTTCCTTCCTCAATGGAGGACACGTTCGTTTGTCCGGCCGTATAGTCATTGTAGTAATTACTGATTCCAACAGCAGGATTCGTTGAGCTGCCGTATCCAACTAAATCACAATGATTAAAATTGAAGTCACCACCTTGAAGGACAAACAAGGCATGTGTGCCGTTTTTAGCTACGATGCAATTTTCTGCTTTTACTTTCGCACCGGCAAAAATAAACACCCCGTATCGCGCTTGATTTTGAATAATGGTGTTCGTCAGGGTTAAGGTATATCCAGTGTTCGTTGGATCCTCACTGTACAAGTGAACACCGGCTGTTCCATTTTTTATAATTGCATAATCGATGGTGCTTGGACGTGCTTTGTGAAAATAAATCCCGTAAAATTGTCCGGCAATATGTTGATAATCCTGCTCTAAACGATCCCCTTCAATGATGACTTCGTTTCCAAGAGTCCCCTGAATGTTCAAGGTCGACTTGTACACATAAAGGATGGCGTTCTTGTGCATGTGAATGTGCGTACCTGCTGAAATATTTAGCGTTTTCGCCGAATCAATTGCGGCGTAACCATAAATTACATGAGGTTTATCGTTTGGCCAAGTACCTTCGTTTAAATCCTTGTAATGAAAATAGGCATCTTGTCCCCATACGGCCAACTTAACAAATTGATCCATTCCATTGGTACGAAAACGAATGGAGTCTTCAATAATGAGTGGAAGGTTCGACCCGTTTGGATCCAAGGTCACTTCTACGAAAACAAAAAGGCTGTCTTCCCCTTCGATGTTGATATCTGTCAATTTTGTTCCTTTCAGTCCGTCCACATTCATATAGAATTTGGAACTTGTTCCGCCCATTAATTCGATTTCGTCGATGTGGATGGTCTTGTGATCTTTATTGTAGATTTTAAATTGCTGCGTGGTGGACCCTATGGAGGTGAAAACCGTATCGAATACCACGGTGTCTTTGGAAAAACTCAAGTGATTTTTAGATAGAACGATATGCTTCCCACAGGAGCTGAATGATGCTCCAACGATGATGAGTAAACATAAAAAAATCGAAGAAATAAAAAATCGCATTTGCATATAACGAACAAATCTACGGATTATTGAGACTTTTTTTGAACCTTTGATGAACTTGGTTGTAAATAGCAAAAAATCATCCCAATGAAACGGATCTTTATACTGTATGTTTTTCTTGCACTACCCTTGCTTTTTTTGGCACAACCTCCACAAGGTAAGAAAGAAACGAATGTACAAATGAATGCTGGTTATATGAATATTCAAACCAATCAATCCACGGAGAACGGTTTAATCAATAGTGCACCTCAGACGGAGCAAAACACCTTGATCAAAAGTGATTCAGTTTATTTCAATGTGGAACGCAAAGGAAACGAAAATAGATTGAAGGATCAGGAGCAATTATCGGTCGATCAAACCACACAAACAATCCGTTCGTTTTCCTTGGTTCGACAAAAATCCAAACTGAATAACTTTCAACGTACACCACTTCCTGCTGAGCAACATGAGATGGATACGAAAGTGCAGCAATTAGAACAACTTTCTCCTCAATCATGGGAATATCAATTTGCATTTTACTCCGCTGGAAATTACAATTTAGATCGAGCACCAGCTATGGAAAAAGCGTTTGAAATGAATCCAGATGACAGCGAAGTTCTAAAACAATATTTTTCCGTGAAGTACATTTCAGGTGACACTTTGAACGCTGCCAATACCTTGTCAACGATGTCCCTGTATGGATCCTTGAGTTTGGATATTGAGCGATACACATCTGATGTCCTGCTATCCTGTTCTCCAAGTTCTACCCTGATTACACATGGATTCGAGGATTCTTATGGTTGTTTTTTCAATCAATTTAACCATCAACAATCGGTGGATGTACGGATCATTTCCCTCGATTTTTTACAAAGCCCACAATACCGCTCCGAACTATCGAAATTAGGATACAAATTCCCAAATTCAGCGCGTGTGGATGTAGGGTATTTAAACCAGTTTTGTTATTTAAATGCGGACAAAAACATTCATTTATCGATGACCTTACCCCGAACCTATTTGGAACAAATGGCAAAAAAACTGTATCCATGTGGACTCACATTTGTCTACGCTGATAGTCCTCCAGTTGATTTGCCTTCGCGCCAACAGAATTTGTGGTTTTACCAGCTGACAAAATATGGATTGAACGAAGGGGAACAAAAAACGAAGTTCGCATCGAATTACTTGCCGATGTTGTATGTGCTCCTGCGTAAATTCGAGCGAGAGGGAGACGAACTGCAGGCCCAGCAAATCCATGAAAGCATCGATCGCATTCAAGTCAAACAAGTGAGCAAGAAACTCGGAGATTAAATGAAATTCTTTCGCAAATCTATTTCCGAATGGACAGATGAGTCCCTCATGCACGCCTTAGGCGAGGGGAATCAGCATGCCTTTACGGAATTGTATGAGCGATATGCGGGGAAATTGCGCGGATATTTTAGAAACATGCTTTGGCGGGACGATGAAAAGGCGGAGGACTTTGTTCATGATTTATTTGCAAAAATCATTCAGCACCCAGCGTTGTTCGATACCAACCGATCTTTTAAAACCTGGGTTTTTTCCGTAGCGAGCAACATGTGTAAAAACGAATACAAGCGAATGGAAGTCCGCAAGAACACCATCAACGGTGCCGATACTTCGCATGCACCTTCATCGGAAAATGTCCTAAATCAAGTGCAAGATGTACAATTTATGGAGGATTTTGAGCTGAAAATACAAGAACTTGATGAAAAACACCGATCTGTCTTCACGTTGAGGCATTTGGACGGATTGTCATTAAAAGAAATCGCAGAAATTTTGGAAATAAATGAAGGGACAGTTAAATCCCGATTATTTTATGCTACGAAATTTCTAGCAAATCAACTAAGTATATACCAACTGAACGAATAATCATGGAAGAGTCATTAAAAAACATCTTAAAAACGCACCGTTCCTTTGCTGAATTAACTTTAGCACAGCGGAAACAATTAGCGGAATGGTGTGCTGACGAACAAGAGTTTCAAGCGATGAAGTCCTTGTTTCATCAGGTCGAGGCATGGTCAGAGAAACAGGATGATGACAAGAACACCAAGCAACGCTTGGATCAACTTTTTGCATTTCAATATGCAGGAAAACAATACACGGAAGGAGGCTCCAATTCAAAACCACGATTTTTATCCATGAAATTATGGATTCCAATGAGTGCGGTGGCAGCGGCGCTTGTGCTTACTTGGTACGTTTACCCAACCAATTCTCACGTGCAACTAGCGAAGAACGAGACTCCCAAACAGGAACTGTTGCATAAAAAATCGACGCAATTGGGGGAAACTCAAAAAGCAGAAGAACAAGTAGCGGCAGATTCGGAGCGAAATGTCGAACCGCGCGAAAATCAAATCAGTGAGGAACGCGTTTCAGTTTTGGAAATGAGCGCTGCCGCTGCGGATGATTTTGCTGTTATTCCCGCTGGACCGTCAATAGAAGTGTTCTCAAATTCTATGGCAAACGCTTCTGATACCTTCACAGAGCCAGAGTTGTCCAACTACTCTTGGAGTGCCGCTTCATTATCTGAAGTACAAGTTATTACTTCATCTAAACTAAAAAATCGCAAAGATCAAGTCGATGGCCGCCTGGAAAAAGATGCATTCACAGCCTTTAGTTTGAAGTCCATGCCAGAAATGTTGGATGTATTGGTGGCTTCTTATTAATACCGAAGAACAAAGTGTTCTTTTTCTTGCTGAGGTCGTTTGGAAAGCATCCCAAATGAATACAGGTCAGCGGTAAAATGAATGGAATCCAGTGAAATAATCTTTTGCCAATCCTGTTGATTTTCTGCTGTTTTTCGAATACCATCAACCACAATGAGTGTTTGTTCATTGAGTCTCTTGATCACTATTTGTAAGGCTTCGAAGTCTGAATTGTTTGTGTTTTCCATCGAAAAATAGACCAAAGACGTGTGTTGAAGTGCGGTAGTGTCCATTGCCGACAATTGATGTACTGTGCAATTCAATTCATGAGCTTCCAAAACACTTTTCAAGTCTTTTAAATGGGGGTAATTACTAACTAATTCACTTACTTCAAGGTATTTGACGAGTTGTAAGAGTAATCTAAGACTTTTTTTCCCTTGCTGTTTTGTTCTGAAAGGAGAGCTTTGAATCATGTCATTCATCGAAATTTGAAAACAGCGATCCACTAAATCGTATACAAAGGGAGAATGAATCCCATGTCTTCCTTTGGCTTTCCAAGTATATTTTATAAATTCGACAAATCGTTTCACGATACAAATTAAGCACTTTCAGGAGACATGGAATTCACAGAGGAACAAGAAAAAAACATTTTAAAGCAATCTAATGACATTTTAAAAGGAGTCCCTTCTTTGGATGTTATTCGACCTTGTCGACCTGATGATGGGATTGTGCAGTTAACTGAAGATGAAAAACGAAATCTGAAACAACGATTCAAGCAGCTTCAAAAGAGCATTTCGTTCTTCGTTCCTGCTTCTGGGTCAGGGTCACGCATGTTTCAATTTTTGTATGACTATTTAGATCAAAAAACTGAAACAAATCAAGCGCAGACCGAACAATTTATTCGTCGTTTGCAATCATTTGCCTTCTACAAACAGTTTCCATCAGAGCTGCGCAAAAGGGTGGAAGATTTCAGCCTGACCATCGAGGAATTAATTCAGTTTTTACTAAGTCCTTCGGGATTGAATTTTGGCGTCTATCCGAAAGGATTGATTCCTTTTCATTCGATGGGACCTTTTATTTTGAATCCTTTTCAGGAACAATTAATTCAAGGTTCTACTTTGGTGAATGCCCCTGTTACTTTTCATTTTACCATTCAAGGGGATTTTGAGCGTCATTTTCAGTCCTCTATTCAGCATCTTAGTTCCATGACCGGTGACGTTTATCCAGTTTCTTATTCCGAACAAGATGCGCGAACAAATTCGTATGCTTTTGAGGTGAATGGAAACTTGGCATTCGATTCAGACGGGAATCCAATTCGACGTCCAGCCGGACACGGAACCTTACTAAGTAACTTATCGAAA
>JAHEMQ010000008.1:47335-50131 GCA_024643555.1 Crocinitomicaceae bacterium
AAGGATTTTATTGGCTATTTTTGCACAAACAAAAAAAAGAAAATGGTTCCTGTTACTGTGTATGCTGAAATGACACCGAATCCGACAACGATGAAGTATGTCGCAAATAAGTATTTATTAGCAACTGGAGATGCGGTAGAGTTTGCATCAAAAGCGGAGTCAAAAGGATATTCACCTCTTGCAGAAGCGTTGTTCGATTTTCCTTTTGTTCAGAAAGTGTTCATAGCTGCAAATTTCATTACGATTACGAAAACGGACAATGTTCCTTGGGATTTCATCAACATGGAATTAAGAGAATTCGTCCGCGAATGGTTGTTCTTTGGAAAAGAAGTCCTGATTCAAATGCCTACTAAATTGGCGGCATTGGAGGAGGAAACCACAAGCGACCAAACAATAAAATCCTTTGACCCAAGTGAATTCGATGATCCCATTCGCGCCTTATTAGATGAGTACGTGCGTCCGGCAGTTGAAAACGATGGTGGTGCCATTGATTTTGTTGGATTCGAAGACGGTGTCGTAACTGTTTTGATGAAGGGTTCTTGCGCTGGATGTCCTTCTTCCACGGCAACCTTAAAAGGGGGAATCGAGAATTTGTTAAAACAACATTTGCCAGAAGTTAAGGAAGTAGTTGCCATGAACGGCTAAATCAACGTTGATTTCGTTAAAAAATTGTCCAATTGGATAATTATCCTTAAATTTAAAATGAACAAGTACTTGATCTTGTTGTTACAACTAGACAAAATCCAACATGGAGTCCGATATACATATTGAAAAGAAAATTGATCTGAAGGCAGCCTTACGACATTATTTTGGTTTTGACCATTTTAAAGGAGAACAAGAGGCCATCATTCAGAATGTTTTGGATGGACGAAACACCTTTGTTATCATGCCAACAGGTGGTGGGAAATCCATGTGTTATCAGTTGCCCTCTCTATTGATGGAAGGAACAGCAATTATTGTTTCTCCCTTGATTGCCTTGATGAAAAATCAAGTGGATGCGATTCGTGGCTTCAGTGAAAATGAAAATGTAGCCCATTTCTTGAACTCTTCCTTGTCGAAAGGTGAGATTCAACAGGTGCGAAAGGACATTCAAGCGGGTAAAACCAAAATGTTGTTTGTTGCTCCAGAATCCTTGACAAAAAAAGAAAACATTGATTTCCTAACTACTGTTGAAATTTCATTTTTTGCGATTGATGAAGCACATTGTATTTCGGAGTGGGGACATGATTTCCGTCCTGAATACCGCAGGTTACGTGAGATCTTTCAAAAAATATCAAGTGTTCCTGTCATTGCTTTAACGGCAACCGCAACGCCGAAAGTTCAATATGACATTCAAAAGAACTTGAACATGTTGGATGCGGATGTCTTTAAATCTTCGTTCAATAGAGATAATTTATATTATGAAATTCGTCCAAAACGCGACGTAGAAAAAGAAATCATCCGCTACATTAAAAATCACCAAGGTGAAAGCGGAATTATTTATTGTTTGAGCCGTAAAAAGGTGGAGGAAATCGCAGAGTTGTTGCAAGTAAATGGCATTAACGCTTTGCCCTACCATGCTGGACTCGACGCTAATTCGCGTGCTCGTCATCAGGATATGTTCCTGATGGAAGAAGTGGATGTCATTGTTGCAACCATTGCCTTTGGAATGGGAATCGATAAACCCGATGTTCGTTACGTCATACACCACGACATTCCAAAGTCCATTGAAAGTTATTACCAAGAGACCGGTCGTGCGGGACGCGATGGTGGAATTGGCGAGTGTGTCGCGTTTTATAGTTACAAGGACATTGAGAAATTAGAAAAGTTCTTGCAAGGAAAAGCGATCACAGAACAAGAGATTGGTCGACAATTGTTACATGAAATTGTTTCATACTCTGAAACTTCTGTTTGTCGAAGAAAATTCATTCTTCATTATTTTGGAGAATCCTTTGAAGAGAAAAAATGCAATGAGCAATGTGATAACTGCCGAAATCCACGTGAACGTACGGAAGGAGGAGAATATGTAGAAATGCTCCTGAACGCCATTGTATTGATGGATGAAACGCAAAAGTCGAAACACTATTGTGCGTTTCTTTCTGGACATGTAACGGCAGACATTAAAGCATACAAACACGATAAACTTCCGACTTTTGGCGTTGGAAAGGAGAAAGACGAGCATTTCTGGAATGCAGTAATTCGTCAAGTAACCGTTGGAGGCTTGGTTTACAAAGATGTAGAAACGTTTGGAACCTTGAAATTAACAGATGCAGGCAAAGCATTTATCAAGCAACCAGGTTCTTTCATGTTGATCAAACAACATGATTTCACAGGAACTGACGACGATGATTCGATTGTTCAAACAGGTGGTAAAGGCGGAGCCTTTGATCAAGTGTTGTATGATTTGCTCATTGATCTGCGAAAAACGATTTCCAAACAAATGGAAATTCCGCCATTTGTGATCTTTCAAGAACCATCTTTGCGCGATATGTGTTTGCAATACCCAATTACAATGGATGAGCTCACAAATATTCAAGGAGTTGGGACAGGAAAAGCACAACGCTACGGAGAGCCGTTCATTGACCTCATTGCGCATTACGTCTCTGAAAACGACATCGAACGTCCACAAGATATGGTGGTGAAAACCCTCGTTAATAAATCAGTATTGAAAGTTCAATTGATTCAAAACATCGATCGTAAATTGCCGTTGGAGGATATTGCAAAAGCACAAGGGAAAACGTTTGATGATATTTTAGATGAAATGGAATCCATTGTGAATTCTGGTACAAGGGTGAACATTAGTTACTACATCAACAC
>JAHEMQ010000008.1:50231-61087 GCA_024643555.1 Crocinitomicaceae bacterium
CCTACTTTTTTCCAAGTATAAGTGACCTTCGGAGCAAAGGATACCTTGTCATGAACAAAATCATCCGCCAATTCAGACATTTTATCCAAGCGATTCGAATGCAATTGCAAGCAATTCTCTGGAAGACCCTCTTCGAATATCCATGCGTCGTAGTTGAATTGCTGGTGTTGTTTGGAAAGGAGTTCCTTGTTGAGAAATGCAATAAACTGCTTTGCATCCACCGTTTTGAACTGAAATGTTTCGAAGTACTTTTTCAAAAAAGGATCAAATTGATTTCTTCCAACTTGTGCTTCGATTGTTTTCAAAAAGAAGGCTCCCTTGACATAAGCTATGTCCGTCATTCCATCGTCAGGATTTCTACCCGTCAAAGCCAAATGTAGTTTGCTGTCCTCTGGATGTTCGGACTTCTCTATGCGTTTCAATTCATCTTTCAACTCGTCGAACTCAATGAGTGCTAGGATATCGGCCACTTCTTTTCCGTAAATCGATTCCATAATGCGCTGTTCGAAGTATACTGTAAATCCTTCATTGAGCCAGAAATCGTTCCAGGTGCGATTCGTAACTAAATTTCCTGACCAAGAATGCGCTAGCTCATGAGCAATCACGGATACCAAACTTTTATCTCCTGCTAAAAGCGTGGGATTCGCAAAGGTTAACATGGGATTTTCCATGCCGCCAAATGGAAAGGAGTAGGGAAGAACAAGGATGTCATATTGTCCCCATTGGTAGGGACCATATAATTTCTCCGCTGCCGAAATCATTTTCGGTATGGCATCGAATTCATAGATGCAAGACGGCAACAACTCAGGCTCGGCATAAACACCACTGTTCGCGCTGAAGGCATGGTATTTCAAATCTCCCACTGCAAGTGCGATGAGGTAAGCCGGAATTGGTTTGTTCATTTCAAAATGATAGAGCCCACTTTCATTTTTTTCGGTTGGATTCGTGGCACTCATGACAGCCAGTAGATCCTTTGGAACTTTGACATCGGCACTATAGGTAATGCGGTTGCTTGGTGAATCTTGAAGTGGAATCCATGTTCTCGTGAGAATGGCCTGTCCCTGTGTATATAAAAATGGTTTTGTTTTTGAACTGGTTAAGTTTGTGTCTAACCAATCTAAAGCATCCGATTGCTCCGTTGTTTGGTAGTAAATGTTCACATATTTCGTGTCCTTTTTAATCGGTACCATTAGGGGTTGTCCAAGAATCGAATCTTTGTCCATTTTGTCGATGAACATGTCCGCCTCTTCCTCAGATCCTTTCTTGCCAATGGTTACTTTTTGAATCATCAATCCCTTGATGTCGAAAATCGCAGTATCAGCTCCCTCATTCATCATTTCGTGACGCGCAACGCCGTAAATTGTTTGGTTTTTAAAGTCAACATCCAATTCTAAATGTAAATGCTTGGTGTGAATTTTTTTCAAATTCGCGTAACTGTGCTTATCGACTTGTGAAGACTCTTCTGATTTTTGCTGGTTCGATGAGTTGTGCAATGACTCACAAGAAGCGAAAGACCATAAGATGAGATAGATGAAGATCGAGCGTTGCATGTGTTTTCTTATTTATAGTTCAAAATTCCAAAACGCTCTTTTGAACCGGTAATGGAATAAAGTAGAATGTTCTTATTGGAATAATCTACTTTGAATAACTTAGGTACAACAATGGAATTAAGTTCCGTTGCATTAGACATCACTTCACGGAGCACATTACCGGTTTCTAGGTCAATTTTAACCATGGCCACTGTACTGTTTTTACGTGAGGCATTGAAAGTGTAAATGGAATTTACATCCTTGTTAAACAATCCACCTTCATCGTAATTTCGGGCATGATCATTGAAAATGAAATTCAAGGAATTTTCAGACTGAAAGCTGCAGTAGGAACTTAATTCGCCGTTATCATTGATCGAGACTTGAGATTTCGGAATTCGTTTTTGCCAAATGAGTTGTCCATCTTTTGAAATTCGAAAGGCAATGATGTGGTCGTAATAGTAGTAATACATGCTCGTCGACATACTCGTTCGCGCATCGTAATTCATGCGTTGGTAAACGTAGTACTGTTCTAAAGAACCTACCATTGAACCATCTTCCAACGTGTAAAAATCGCGCAAACGGTAATTGTACAATTGCGGTTCAAAGTTAGATTGGTTATAAAAACTTCCGTTGTTATTGAATCCGTTGTTTCCAGTTGAATTAAAATTCGAATTGCTACGGTCTTGTTGGCGCATACTCCACGCTTCTTGAACAATTTCTTGACCAAAAGGAATGAAAGTCTCCGAGTTTAAAGTATGGTCATTTGGATCTATTTGAATGTTGAAGATTCCTTCGATGCCATTTCGATTCCCTGAGCCGTAAATTCCGGTTAGGGTAAATGCACCCAAGTCATTGGAGGACATCTGCGTATCGTCTAAGCGTTTTCCATGCAGATCAATGGAGAATTCTTTAAGCTCAGAATTGCTGGCTTTGTACACGTGAATCGCTTTGAAGTTTTCAAAACTACGCGTAAAAATGCGGTCATTGGCTTTGTTGTGTTCGGTGAGGGCAATGAAATAATCTCCGGTATTCGACAAGTGATGTTCGTTAATGGTGCTCATGTTTCCATCAAACGGCAGGGTATATTCCCCTTTTTGTAAGACTTCCAATGATTCATTTAAAATTTGATACCCATAAAAATCACTCTGCGTACCTTTTCCTTCTATTTGCCAAATGACTCCGAGGAACTTTCTGTTTTTCGACTGAATGATTTGAAAAGCGGGTTTTGCGCCAAAGTTGGGATTTTGATATTCCGCAATGAATTTAGTGGATACAAGACTCAGCTCTTCGTCATAAGTTTGCACGTACAAGAGCATGTTGCTGTTCATGCGGTCTGTCAAAAAAACGAGGGTTTGATTTCCCACTGGATAGGCATCAAGAAAATTACAAAGTCCTGTTTCCGTAACAAGCTTTAATCGCTGGTTGTTGAATACGGTCAAGTTTTCGTATGAAACAAGGTGGAAGGATCCAAACGCATTGCCTCCGGACCAGCAAAGCGTTTTATAGTCCAATTGATTACCCGGCAAAATAGAGAGGAGTCCTCCGTTCGATCGTTCCAATGGTCCCCAAGTAATGGGGAAGTTTTGTGCGAAGCCTAGCTTGCAACAAAACAAAAAAACAAGGAGGATTCTATGCATTCTTATGGATTCACAAGTTGTATTCCAAGATAGGACTTCGGTGAAATTTTCTTTAATTCTTCTGTTAAAGTAGTGGAAAGATTTAATTCGTCAATAAAAGCATGAACACTTTCTTTAGTGACTTGCTCATTTTTACGCGTTAATCCCTTCAATGCTTCGTATGGTTTTTCAAATCCTTCACGTCGCAAAACCGTCTGAATGGCTTCTGCTACTACCGCCCAGTTTTGATCAAGGTCTTCATGTAATTTACTTTCATTCAACAACAATTTACCAAGTCCGTTTAGTGTGGACTGTAATGAAATTAAACTGTGTGCGATTGGAACACCAACGACACGAAGAACCGTTGAATCTGTCAAATCGCGTTGCAAACGAGAAACGGGAAGTTTGCTCGATAAGTGCTCGTAAAGTGCGTTGGCAATTCCAATATTTCCTTCCGAATTTTCGAAATCAATTGGATTCACCTTGTGAGGCATGGCAGAGGAGCCAATTTCTCCGGCTTTGATTTTTTGTTTGAAGTATTCCATCGAAATGTAGGTCCACATGTCGCGGTTTAAATCTAAAATAATGGTATTGATACGCTTTAGGACATCGAACAAGGCCGCCAATTGATCGTAATGTTCAATTTGTGTGGTGGTTTGTGAACGGTTTAATCCCAATTTCTCTTGCACGAATTGATTGGCAAAGGAAACCCAATCATGCGTTGGAAATGCGACGTGATGCGCATTGAAATTTCCAGTTGCTCCACCGAATTTTGCTGGGTAATCTTGCTTGACCAATTGTTTTCGTTGGATGTTCAAACGTTCAGTGAACACTTGAATTTCCTTACCAAGTCGCGTTGGAGATGCTGGTTGACCATGCGTTCTTGCCAACATTGGAATATCTTTCCACTCGTTTTGATAGCTGGTCAATTGTGCAATTAATTGATCCAACATCGGTAAGTAAACCTCTTCAATGCCTTGTTTCAAGGACATTGGAATGGCAGTGTTATTAATGTCTTGAGAAGTTAGTCCAAAGTGTATAAACTCGACGTATTGGTGCAAGTTCAATCCTTCCATTTTATTTTTCAGGAAGTATTCGACTGCTTTTACGTCGTGATTGGTTGTTTTCTCGGTCTCTTTTATCCATAAAGCATCAGCTTCTGTGAAATTTTGGTAAATCGACTTCAAGGCAGGATACGTCTCTTTTGGAAAGTTAGAAAGTGGTGCAATGCCGCTGTCTACCAAGGAAATGAAATACTCTACTTCCACCAAAACGCGGTAGCGAATGAGTCCAAATTCAGAAAAATAAGCTCGTAATTGGCTTGTTTTTGCATGATATCTTCCGTCGATTGGAGAAATGGCTGTCAGTGAGTTTAATTCCATGATTGTTTGATTAAGGGACAAAGATACGACATTGCGGAAAACTACTGAAATGGTTTTGACCGTAATTCCTTGATAAAAGTCGATTCAAAACGAAGGTGGGATTAAAATCCTTGGTATTTTTGTTTCATGGAATTTTCAAAGCGTTTTATCCGATTTAATTGGATGAGTTTAATCCTCATTTACCTCATTGTAGTGGCAGGAAGTTTGGTGCGCATCACCGGAAGTGGAATGGGCTGTCCGGATTGGCCAAAATGCTTTGGACAATGGGTTCCACCTACCGAATTAGCTGAACTTCCATCGGATTATCGCGAAGCTTACCTCTTGAAACGAGAGAAAAAAGTGAAGAAATTTTGCCGCTTTTTGAATGTCATGGGCATGCATGAAACGGCTGTTCGCATTCAATCCAATCCAGATGTGTATGTGGAGGAGGCTTTTAATGCCAAGAAAACCTGGACAGAATACCTCAATCGTGTGGTTGGATTCCTGGCTGGAAATGCCATGCTCATTGGATTCATCTGGATGTTGCTTGTCTACCGAAAACGTAAATTCATTCTTCTCATGCTACTAAACCTCATTCTTATGGGAATTGAAGGCTGGTTTGGGTCTATTGTCGTTGCTACGAATTTGGTTCCTTGGACCATCACCGTTCACTTGTTCCTGGCATTAGTAATAATAGGAATTCAGCTCTATTTGGTATATTCCATGGGAAATGGTTCCCAAACGGCATTGCAATTGAATCGTTCCATGCGCATGGTATTGTGGTTGATTTTGGTAATTACTTTTTATCAAATGTTTTTGGGAACACAAGTACGTGAATCGATTGACTTTCTTGTTAAACAAGGATTTACTCGAACACAATGGATGGATAAAATCGGAATGGAATTTTTAATTCACCGCAGTTTCTCTTGGCTTGTTTTGATATTGTTGGGATGGATGTTTTGGAAAAACGAACAAGCACAAAAATATTCGATTATACGCTGGACTTTCGCAGTGCTTGCCGTGGAATTAGTTAGTGGTGTGCTTTTGGCTTATGTAGACATGCCTGGATTGGTTCGAACAAGTCACCTCATTTTCGCAAGTGTTCTGTTTGGCTTGTTGCTATTCTCTGTCTTTCAACTCAAAAAGAATCCTGCCTAAAAAGTGCCGAAAAATCCACCCAAGTTTTTGTCCCAATCACGTTTGACTTCTTTGAAACAAGTAAACATTGTATCTTAGGGAATCTTGGAAACGAAAATAGGCGAATTAACAATCGATGCATCAGTGATTAACAGCATCAAAAAAGGCGATGAAACGACGATTCTTCGGCTATACGACGCTTCATTTTCTGTAATGATGAATGTGCTTGTTCGATACAAGAATAACCACGAAGATCGGGTTTCACTCATCAATAGTGCGTTTATGAAGGTGATCACACACATGGGAGATTTTAGGTTGGGGACTTCCTACGTCGCTTGGATGAAAACCATTCTGAATCGAGAAATCATTGATGATTTTAGACGGAATAAACGACGTTACCTTGAAATATCCATGTCTGAGTTACCGGAGGAACAAGAATGGGAGTCATTCGATGTAAATGCCGACAGGCAAGTCGAAACCGATCATGTTCAGCGACTCTTGTTAAAACTTCCAACAGCAACTCGGACCGTTTTCAATCTTTTTCTATGGGAGGATTTAAGTCCGAAAGAGATTGCCAATGAATTGCAAATTTCTCTCGAAACAGTGCGTTGGCATATAAAAATGGCTCGTAAACAGATGCGTCAACAATTGGAACAGTCATGAAAGAACAAAAAGACATCAAACAAGACTTTGATCGTTGGTTGTTGAATCAATGGAAGGAAGGAAGCTATGTTCCGAAGACACAAGATCGTATGTTGCTTCTTCAGAAACTTCGCTTTCGAAAATTTCGGAGAAATTTGGGAATCGGACTGACGATTGGAATAATTTTCTTGCTCGCGTTTTTTTTAAAGCAATATGTAACAAAGGAAAAGGGTCGAGCCAGTTCATTAGAAAAGCACACATCGACACAAGTAAACAAGGTTAATCCGTGGAAGGAAAGCAAAGCAAACGGTCGAAATTTAAAAGAACCAGTCCTTGTATTTCAGGCGGTCAATCCAAATCAAAAAATGTTGATTCCTCCTATGGAACAAATGGAAATTCTAACCTTGCCGCAAGAGGAACATTTGACATTTAGCAAAGACCCCGTAGACAGATCGATCGCAGTAAAAGTCGATTTGGATACGGTGATGAAGAATTTGGGTATTTTTTACATGCAATCGGCTACGAGTAACAACGGTCATGACTTTGCAGGCATTACTTCGGGCCATGAGTTGGTCTTAGCAACCGTAGTTGATGGTTCGTATTCCTTGCCTAGGACTCCAGACACCATGAGTACCGAAGGCGCATTTCGTCCCCTTGGGATGGCTGGAAATCAATTTGTTCAATATAGTTTTTTCGATGCGCGTCCACTGTTATTCAACGAAGCGATTTACCGTCAAGTGGTGGCAATCAATGTCCTTCCAAGAATTGCTTATTACCTGCGCAACACGACGCCAGGTTGGAGTAATCCCATTAATAACCAAATGAATTTAGATGTTCCACAGGTCAGAAGCAATGCGCAGCGCAATCAAGACCAATACATGAGGCGTATCAATGGTAGCAAAACAAATAGATCTTCCTATATGAGACAGGGCGTTCGTGTCTATCAAAAAGCGAATGTTGGCTTGCTTGTCAGTGATAATTTTCTTGTTAAATCACAAGGAGAAAAAGTATTGGTGGTCAGTTGTGATGCCGAACGCGTGTCTGTGGTGCAGCAAAATGGCGTGATTGAAGCAAGTCATTCGATCAGTATACAACAGCCGCGTTATTTTAGTCAAAAAGCTCGGTATCCTTTTTACGATGAAACTTCACGTCGTTTGTATTTAATTGTGGAAACGAACTTTTCTTTCCTGTGGTATGAAGTCAACCAGTTGACCGGAGAGGCACGCTACATTTTTAAGACTGAAACTATTTGGAACAATCCAAATTGGCGCATCGAAAATGGTCAATTGACGTATGAGTTCAAAGGCAAGAAAATTGTGCAATCTTTGAATTAATGTAGTTTGAGAATCGGACTCGATTGATTTCGGTAAATGAATCGGTACGTTCCGTTGGGAAGATGTTGCAAAGATAGTTGGTCCTTCGACGATTGTATGCGATGAATGACCACTATTTTCCCGAGTTCGTCACACAAGTAAACAAATTCCCCAATGATGACCGGGTCGACTTCCAAAAATAGTACTTCGATAAAAGGAATGGGATAAATGGAAATTTTATTATCGTCGATCAATTTGGAGGTCAATACGGATTCTAATTTCCAAGTCTCTCTCAGTCGATTTACTCCTGCAATCCCCGTTGTTAGGTAAAAATCTCCCTCGTGAGCGAAGTAAAGACAGCCTTTTCTTGGGAGATTACTAAAACTAGGCAAGGATTGACTTGTCCATTGATCCAAGTTGAATTTATCAAAGTTCGAAAGGATTTGGTCACTCGGATCAAGTCCTCCGAAAACATAGAGACAAGAATCTTTCTGAACAGTCCCGACATAGGTGCGTTCGCCGAGTTGTAAACTTGGAAAAAGGCTCCATTGATCGTTGCTTGGTGTATAGGTCCAAGTGTCCGCATTCCAAGTCGAAGATGTTGTTTTTCCTGCTGCAATGAATCCTTGTCCGGAATAAGAAAACGCAAGTCCACGCCAAATACCAGAAATTGGGAGGTTATTTTTTTGTTGCCATTCTTGCGAACTAAAACTATAGCGCCATACTTCGTTTAATATGCCGGTGGAATTTTGTCCACCGATGAGGTATAAGGAATCGCCAATGATAAAATGAACACATCCGGCGCGTCCAGTAGTGGGTAGAGGTGGAAGAGTGGACCATTGTTCCGTGCTGGGGTCAAAACGCCAAAATGAGGTAAAGAAAGCGCCTGAGCAATTGTCTCCACAAAGGATATAGCCGAAACCATTGTGAGCGAATCCAGTGGCGTATTGACGATTTTCACCATCGGGCAGGGGTGTGGTATTTTCCCATTGTTGCAGTGTTGCATTGAAACGGAAGAAGTTTCGAGTACAGGAAAATCCTTCATCGCGTCCCGTTCCACAATAGTGCTTGTCTTCGATGCTGAATCCTGCGGCATCATCTCTAGGATTTCCCGGAAAATCAGCAATTTGTTGCCACGTTTGTGCACGAAAAAAAAGTGAAAACTGGCAAAAAGTGAATACGAGTAGTAGGCGCATGAATGTCATAACGCCAAGAAGGTCGAATTTATTTTATGGTCCTTAAAATGATGGAGTTCCACTTATTTTATAACAGACTTTTGGCGAAATAGCATAACTCAGTCGCAGCATCCCTGACAAGTAATTTTGATTAAAGATGTTGGAGGAAAGCAAGGAATAATTATTGTTAAGGGATGCGCCAATCGATACGTGGTTTTTAAAATGGAATTGGTAAAATAGCCCAAGGTTGTGTTGAAAAGTGGTGTAAATCCCGATGCTATGTTGAAAAGCCCTAAAGTTCAAGTTCAAAAATACATCATGATAATGATTGTCGACATCATATTGATAGTAGAGTGATGGAGTAAATGAGAAATGTTTTGCCGAATCCAAGTCAATGCGATAGCTTGCGTTTGCGCTGAGTGAAATAGGTATTTGATAAGAATATGGATAGGTTATTCTCGTCGCTCGATTCAAATTATTAGCAGAAATTCCAATGATTGATTTTTTACCTACAAGTGAAAAACCAACATGTAGACTGTAATTCGTTGGATTCCACAGAGTGAAGTTCGAAATTGGCAGTACGGCACTATCCACAAACGTCATATTATCGCGGTGCATGCTCAATCCAATCCCAGAATTTAAAATCAAGTTTCGATTGATTTTCATGCTATAAGCCGCGTTAATTGTATTCAAAACAACCTTCCATTGATCCCATTGAAAATACTCATTGTTCAATCCGAATGAAAAGGATTTTACTCTTTGTTTGATCGAAAAGAAATTATTGTAGGTACTGGTTTGACCAAGCTTTCCAATCATAGTGCTATTACTCGTGTAGATCAGTTTTTCCGCAAAGGCAGAAGGATTACTCGCGTTGAAATAATCGTCCGCTGAATACATGCTTTGACCAAAACTTGGACTTAAAAAAGAAAGAAAAAAGAGAAAAATAAAGAATCGCATGGTTTCGGTTTTGATGTTTAAACAAGTTCAAGGAATAAAAAGTTACACCCTCACACCCCTTAGGTGAAATAAATGCGTTAACTTAATTGAGAATAGCATATGCAGGATCCAAGTGCGGAATTATTGAAAAAAGTTCAGTCTTACGACCGTAGGGCGCAATTGGAATTATATCAACTTTGCTATCCTGTTCTAATCGGCGTCGCACGGCGTTTTCGGAATAATGATGAGGACCATAAAACGTTGGTAAACAATGCATTCATGAAGATCGTTCAGAATTTAGATAAGTACCAAGACATTCGTTTTTTTAGTTGGATCAAACGCATCATCACAAACGAAATCATTGACGATTTTCGTCGCTCTAAAAATTACCATGCATTATTTCAACAAGATACGAGTATAGAAGGCAAAGATGCCGTTCATGCCGAAGCAGAATACGAATTAAATCAAGCTCATTTACACGCCATGCTTCAACAATTGTCAGAACCGACACGTGTTGTTTTTAATTTGTTTGTAGTAGATGGATATTCGCACAGAGAAATTGGGGTAATGCTCGGTATTTCAGAACAGACGTCGAAATGGCATACGAAAGTAGCAAGGAAAAAATTGAAAGAATTACTAAAAATAGAAAGTCATGTTATCAACGAATGATGCTTTTGACCGAGAAGTGAAGCGTAAGTTGGACGAACTTCGTTCCGAGGAAATCCCGATGGATTTTCTAGAGGACCTAAATTCGCGCTTAGATGCCTATGAAAAAAAGAAGAAAAGAAAGGTCTTCTTTTGGTTCTTTATGGCCACAGTATTCGCTGCCATTACTTTTTCCAGTATTCAATTATTTAAAAGTAATCCAATTTTGAAAAGGGATAAGACTCCGCTTTCGAATCCACAACAAGCAACGGTAGTTCCTTCAAAATCTTTAAAACAAAGCAGTAAAACCATTCAGAAAAATTCAAAAAATCAATTAACGTACGATGAGAAAATCATTGCACTTCCGAAAAAAACAACCTATCAAATTTCTCAAAAACAGGTAAGTCAAAAGCGGAAGGTTGAACGAAAACCAATTGGAAGATCTTTGAAAAAGATGACTCCATCTGTCGATCAATTTGAGCTTTCCATTCCTCAATCCTTT
>JAHEMQ010000008.1:61187-62745 GCA_024643555.1 Crocinitomicaceae bacterium
ACAAGTTGGTCCAAACATCATTTCTTAATTCAAACGGGCTTGGATTATTTTGAATGGGGTGAACAGTTGAAGTATGATTACAACCTTGTCTTTGATGGTGTCAATCGTTACTCGTATGTCTCTGTTCCATTGTACCTTGGATATTGTCATTCCTGGAATAAAGTGGGCTTGTCGGCGAGCGTAGGAAGTTCCATTGGTTGTGCAATTAAGCAAGATGGGTATTACATTCAGCCGAATTTAACAACGATTGCTGTGGAGCATGCAAGCGATTGGACAACAACGGGTTATTTTCAAGTGGAATTGAGTTATTTAATCGATCGTTATCGCTTTAGCTTGGCACCGACTTACCGAAAATCCTTGTCGCATGTGATTAATTTCTCAGAGACGTTCAATGTGTATGATTCCTTTGGATTGCAAATGGGAATTACTGTGATTTTGAAATAATCTCAGCGTCCTTTCGGTCGACGACCATTCGATTTTTTGTTAACACCATTGCGTTGATCCTTTTTCTTTGTAGGATTCCCAAAGTTTGGACTGCTCAAATAAGGCTTCTTTGATTTTGGTGGATGCGCAGCATTGGAAGCACTCGTTGTTTTTGGTTTTTTCGACGCTGTTTGCTTCGATGATTTTCGCACATCATCGTTCGTGGAATCCTCCAATAATCGGTAGATGTTGTCCATTTCTTCCTCGGATAAATCACGCCATTCACCTAGCGGCAATCCTTTTAGACCAATGTTCATGATGCGCACGCGCTCCAACTTAGTGACTTCGTAACCAAAGTACTCGCACATGCGTCGAATTTGTCGGTTTAATCCTTGAATTAAAGTAATGCGAAAAACGTGCGATGCTTCCTGAACGACCTTACATTTCTTGGTGTGAACGCCGAGAATAGGGACTCCTTTGGACATGCCGGAAATCATTTCTGGGGTTAACGGTTTATTCACGGTGACAATGTACTCCTTTTCGTGCTTGTTACCAGCCCGAAGAATTTTATTAATGATGTCCCCGTCATTCGTTAAAAAAATGAGTCCTTGAGAATCTTTGTCCAAACGACCTACTGGAAAAATACGTTTGCTATGATTGACGAATTGAACAATGTTGTCGTGCACATTCTCCTCAGTCGTGGACGTAATGCCTACAGGTTTGTTTAAGGCAATAAAAACAATGTCTTCTCCTTCCCGCGGTTCTAGTTCAGTACCATTGACTCGAACCTTGTCTCCCACCTTGACTTGATCTCCAATTGTTGCTTTGCGCTTATTGATAAAAACCAATCCACGTTCAATGAATTTATCCGCCTCACGACGCGAGCAAAGTCCACTTTCACTGATAAATTTATTAAGGCGCATGTCGTTCACAACTTAGATTAGGAAAGAAATGCTCCATTTTTTTCATGGGCATTCTTCTTTCGCTTTGAGCGATAAAATTAGTCAAATTAAGAAGTACAAGCAGAAATGCTGCGATCTATTTTTCTTGTAATTCCGTGATTACATCGTATTCGTTTAGAACAAAAAACCCTTCTCCATTGCTGAAGAAGGGCTCATCTTTGTTTAATCTAAAC
>JAHEMQ010000010.1 GCA_024643555.1 Crocinitomicaceae bacterium
TGACTTATACTTATACAAATGCGAATGGATGTACGAATTCAGTGAATACAAACTTCACAGTGAACGCGCTTCCAACAGCCGCAATTACTACGAACGGTCCAACAACATTCTGTCAAGGAGGTAATGTGACCTTAACAGCAAGTACGGGAACGGCTTACTTATGGAGTACAGGTGAAACGACAGCGTCTATCGATGCAAGTGCATCTGGAAACTATGTAGTAACCGTAACTAACGCAAACGGATGTGCAGCAGTATCTGCTCCAATCACCGTAACAGTGAACGCTTTACCTGTTGCAACGATAACAGCAAATAGCGCGACAACATTCTGTGCAGGTGGTAGTGTAACTTTGGTAGCTTCGTCAGGTTCATCATATTTATGGAACACTGGTGAGTATACTCAAAGTATTACTGTTTCAACAGCTGGAACATACAGTGTGACTGTATTAAATGCTTTAGGCTGTAGTGCAATGTCAACAGGAACAGTTGT
Organism: Crocinitomicaceae bacterium; assembly: GCA_024643555.1. Lineage (GTDB taxonomy): Bacteria > Bacteroidota > Bacteroidia > Flavobacteriales_D > Crocinitomicaceae > UBA952. Next base: position 488 of record JAHEMQ010000010.1, read on the forward strand.
TACAGTGAATGCTACCACAACTCCAACAATCACTGTTGGTGGTGGTTCAACAGCAATTTGTCTAGGCTCAAGTGTTCTATTGACGGCAAGTGCAGGTACAGCTTATGTTTGGAATACAGGTGAAACGACACAATCGATTGTTGCGAATTCAGCTGGTCCTCATTCCGTAACGGTTACGAATGGATCAGGATGTTCAGCTACATCGAACATTACGAACATTACGGTTAATCCACTTCCTGTAGTTTCGGCTATTTCAGGTGCAAATGCTATCTGTCAAGGAACAACAACTACGTTGACATCTGCAACAACTGGAGGAACTTGGTCATCAAGTAATGTTGCAGTTGCAACAATTGATGCAAATGGTAATGTTTCGGCATTAACTACTGGAAATGTCATCTTTACATATACAGTAACAAATGCAAATGGTTGTACAAATTCAGTTTCATCTTCGATGACCGTGAATGCGTTACCGGTTGCTGCAATTTCAGCTTCTGGTTCAACAACCTTCTGTGATGGTGGATCCGTAATATTAACTGCTACCCCTGGTATTTCTTACGCTTGGGTTGGAGGAGATTTAACACAAAGTTTAACAGTAACAACTTCAGGTACATATTATGTGAACGTAACCAATGCCGCTGGATGTACGAGTACTTCTGCACCAATCACGGTAACCGTTCAACCATTACCAACAGTTAATTCAATTACGGGACCTACGAATGTATGTATCGGAGCAACAGCTCAGTTGTCCAATTTAACGTCAGGTGGTCAATGGACAAGTGCTAACAATTCATTTGCTTCTGTTGATGCATCAGGTCTTGTAACTGGAAATGGAGTTGGTACAACTACAATTACTTACACTGTTACAAATGCAAATGGATGTACAGCAAGTACTTCATGGTCAATGACTGTGAATGCTGCTCCTGTTGTATCGATCTCTGCTAACGGTCCTACAACATTCTGTGCAGGTGGCTCTGTGACATTAACAGCTTCTGCTGGAACAACATATGTTTGGAATAACAGTGCCATTACGCAAAGTATTGATGTAACAAGTTCAGGATTGTACTTTGTAACCATTACAAATACAGCTGGATGTACAGCAACATCAAATGCAATAAACGTAACGGTAAATGGATCATCAAATGCTGTAATTACAGCAAATGGACCAACAACATTCTGTCAAGGAAATGATGTAACGTTAACTTCATCGGTTGGAACAGCATATTTATGGTCCACAGGTGAAACTACGCAATCAATCGTTGTTTCAACTTCTGGTCAAATTCACGTTGACGTGACGAATGCAAGTGGATGTGTAACAACATCTGCCAATGTATACGTCACTGTCATTCCAAGTGTACAGGCGACAATTACAGCAAATGGGCCAACAACTATTTGTAATGGTTCAAATGTGATCTTAAGTGGTCCGTCTGGAAACAGCATCTCTTACTCTTGGAGTAATGGTGTAACAACAACATCTACTCAAAGTATTACAGTTAATAATGGAGGGGTATATACTTTGACTGTTTCTTCTGGAAATGGTTGTACTTCAACGGCTAGTCAAACTGTTGTGGTAAATACAAACCCGGCTGTTTCGATTACCGCAAATGGACCAACTATTTTCTGTCAAGGAGGGAATGTTACATTGACGGCTTCAGGAGCAACAAGTTATCAATGGAGTGATGGTTCAATTACCCCAAGTATTACAACCGCTACTCCTGGAAGTTATTATGTAATAGGAACAAATAACAATGGATGTTCAACAACATCTGCTACAACGGTTGTAACAGTTAGTTCAATGCCTTCTGTGGCTGCGATTACTGGAGCAAATAATGTTTGTGAAGGTGGCACAATCAACTTGACAAGTGCAACAAACAATGGAACATGGACAAGTAGCAATAACTTCATAGCAACTGTTTCGAATACGGGAATTGTCACAGGTCTTAATGCTGGTGCGACAACGATTACTTATTCCGTGACAAACGGAGCATGTACTAATGCAGTAACTGCTATTGTCAATGTGTTGAATAACCCAGTTGTTCCAATCATTACACCAAGTGGTGCAACTTCAATGTGTCCTGGTGGAACGGTCATTTTATTTGCTTCAAATGGTGCAAATTACCAATGGTCAAATGGACCAACAACACCATTTATCACAGTAAACCAATCTGGAAACTACACAGTAACAGTGACAAATGCAAGTGGATGTTCTGCGACTTCATTGCCAATCAATGTGTTTATTGGTGACAATACAAATCCTGTAATTGTTCCGCCGGCAAATGTTACAATGGCACCGAACTTTAATTGTGAGGCAATCGGTGTAAATTTAGGTACACCAACTACTTCAGATAACTGTTCGGTTGCAACTGTATCTAATGACGCTCCGGCAATCTTCCCGTTAGGATTAACAACGGTTACATGGACAGTTGTGGATGGTTCAGGAAATACGGCTACTGCAACACAATTGGTAAATATTATTGATAATATTTTACCAACAATTAATGTAAACAGCAATATTACTGTGGTTATCAATGACAATGGTTCAACTACCATTTCATTCAATGACGTAAACAACGGAACAACTGATAACTGTGGAATTGCTTCGGTTGTATTAAGTCAGGACACTTTTGATTGTTCGAATATTGGCGACAATACAATTACTGTAACTGTTACTGATAATAGTGGAAATGTGGCAACTGCTACCATCAATGTAAATGTCATTACTTCTGGTACTGATACAGATAATGATGGTATCTTGAATGCATGTGATACGGATGATGACGGTGATGGAATTGATGATACCAACGAAGAGTTAGGTGACACAGATGGAGATGGAATTCCAAATAGCCTTGATCCGGATGATGATGGAGATGGAATCCCTACCATTATTGAAGGAACTGGTGATCAGGATGGTGACGGAATACCTAACTATTTAGACTCTGATTCGGATGGTGATGGTATCAGCGATGATGATGAATGGGATTACTTTGGTTTGGGTGAGCCTGGTCAAGATTGTGATCAAGATGGTCTGTATGACTTCTTAGACACAGACAAATGTGGTCCAGTTATCCCAGATGCCTTTACGCCGAACGGAAATAACTATAATGATTATTTCGTAGTGCCGGGAATCGAAGCTTACCAAACTAGAGAGTTGTTTGTATATAGTCGATACGGAACGCTTGTTTATGAAAGCAACAAGTACAACAATGATTGGGATGGTACACTTCTGAAAACTGGAAACCCAGTGCCGGATGGAACTTACTATTACATGTTCAAGTTAGATAATGGACTAATTGTAAATGGATACGTTTACATCAACCGAGTTAAAAAATAATCATTCATAGAAATAATTGATATGAAAAAGACAAATTGCATCATCGCAGCATTAGGAATTGTAATGGCATCATTCCAAGTTCTTGGACAAGATCCCAACTACCGACAAAATCAGTTCAATGCACTAATGCTGAATCCAGCACAAGCTGGAGCAAACTCATACTCTGATATTTCCACCCTTGCGAATGCTCAATGGGGTGGATTTAAAGGGGCTCCGAGAACAATGACACTTTCAGGAAATTTCAATATTCTTAAGAATTTTGGTTTAGGTGTATCATTACTACAAGATGAATTAGGTCCAGTAAGCAACACACAATTTGCAATTAGTGGAGCTTACCATTTAAAGTTGAATGATAAATGGCGTTTATCTCTTGGAATTAGAGGAATAGCTGGAAATTTAAATGTGAATTTAACTGAATTGAATACGACTGTACCTATGGATCCGGATATGTTAACGAACTTAACTACTGGATTAACGTTTAATGGTGGATGGGGAGCTTTGCTATATCACAAAAACTTCTATCTAGGGGTTGCACAACCACGTGTGGCTCAAACGATTTTTAAAAACCGTGTTACCAATTTATACGTTGATGCAAAAGGTGGATATTTAGGTTATATTGGTGGAAATTTTAAGTTGAGTCCAACAGTTCAGTTTAGACCAAATGTGGTCGCTCGATATATGAAAAACCTACCTTGGACCGTTGATATGAATGCAATTTTTACGCACAAAATCGGACTTGATTTTGGTGTTAGTTATCAATTGAAAAGTGCTGTAGGTGCGATTGTGGGTTATGACATTAATAGTCGATTCTATCTTGGCTATTCTTATACATTCCCGACAAGTCGCTTAAATCAGGTTACAGTTCAATCACATGAGATTGCTTTGCGATACCGATTCAACAATAACACGAGCCGTTGTCAAGGACCTCGTTTCTTCAATTGATATTTAGTCTATAGCCAATGCGTTTCTTTTTAACATCTTTATTGGTCATCTTTGCTTCAAGTTCTATTTTGGCGCAGTATGATGTTCAATTAACACCTGCATGTTTCAATACATCCTTTGATGATTTTGGTACAAGAAAGTTAGGTGACAAATTGTTCGTTCTGTCTGCATCTAAAGATCCTTGTGAGGATATCATGATGGATCCTTACACGAAGAAACCTTATTCAGATTTGTATGAGGTGGAGGGATGTAAAACAAAAGATGCTAAATTGATTAGTGCTGAAACGAAAGGCCCATTAAATATTAATTCTTGTTATTTCGATGGTCCTATCAGCTCAAATACGGCCGGAAATTTATTATTCTTCACGAATAATGCTGGATCCCATGAATATGAAAAATTAACCATTCATTATTCTACAAAAAATGACAAAGGCGAATGGTCCAAGCCAATTCCGGTCCCATTTAATAATGATAAATACAATGTAACTCATCCATTTTATGATGAGAAAAACAAGGTTCTTTACTTTGTTTCTGACATGCCTGGAGGTTTGGGTGGTATGGATATTTACCGCGCGAATTTCGATGGAAAGAAATTTGGCGAGAAAGAACTAGTACGTTATGTAAATTCAAAAGGGCATGATTGTTTCCCTTACATGTTTGACAATAAACTATATTTCACATCTGATGCCTTCAATACAATGGGTGGTTATGACCTATTTGTAATGGAGAATTTTGAGGTTAAAAACATGGGGGACAAATTTAACACGAAATACGATGACCTTGCTATCATGTTTAATGATAAAAAATCGGGATACATTACCTCCAATCGTGCGAATATGGGGGTAACTGACGATATTTATGAATTCAAATTAATCGACCTTTTTGTGGATGTTCAACTAGCTTATGTTGTCAAAGACAAAAACTCATTGGAGCCTTTGAAGGATGTTGCAGTAAAAATTGTGGATGACTCTACTGGTTTAATATTATTTCAAGGTTTTAGTGATGACTTGGGAAGCTTCTTTCAAAGGTTAGATAGTCTTCCAATGAATTCTAAGCATAAATTCAAAATTTCTTTGGAGAAGGAGGGATACGTATCCAAAGATGTTGAGTTTGCATTTACAGCAACAGATACAAATGTTATCAATGTTGGAGACTTAGTTGATTTGAATCTTGAACCACTTTCAATTGATATGATCATCAATGAATTGCTTGGTTTAAAAACGATCTACTATGACTTCGATAGGGCTGATTTGAGAGCAGATGCTATTGTGGAGCTAGACAAGGTGGTCAACTTCATGAATAAGCACACCAAAATCGAAATCGAATTGGGTTCACATACGGATTGTCGAGGTCCAAAAATTTATAATTTAGATCTCTCTAATAGACGAGCACTTTCTGCAGCGAATTATATCAAGGCAAGAATTTCAAATCCAAATCGAATTAGTTATAAGGGATATGGAGAAACAAAATTGAAAGTGGATTGTCCATGTGAGGGAAGGTCACGATCCGCTTGTTCAGAGGAAGATAATCAATTAAATCGTCGAACTGAGTTCACCATTAAAAGTTTGAATATTTCTACAGAGTTGAATCATGTGAAGCCTAAAGCTGCAACGGCGATTCCGTCAGAAGGCAATCGAAATTTCACCTTTAATGAGGATAACGAGGCAGATTTTAGAATTTCTCCAATTACAGATGAAAGTGAAGGTTTGGTATTTAGAGTACAAGTGGAGTCTTCGGCAGCTCAAATCCCGAATGCAACTGTAAAATACCAAACGCAAGATGTGTATGAATACCAACAAGATAATGCTTACAAATATTGCCTTGGAGGTGCTTTCAAAACCTTAAAAGAAGCCGTGGCTTTCCAAGATAAAATGCGTCAAAACGGATATCCTCAAGCATTCGTAATCGCATTTAATCAAGGAAAACGCATCACTATTGAACAAGCGAAAAAATTGGCGCAACAATAGTCAATTTACTTTTACACTTTTGTGAAATCGAAACTACCGCACATTGGGACAAGCATCTTTTCGGTGATGTCAACATTGGCCAATGAATACCAGGCTATAAATCTATCACAAGGATTTCCTAATTTCCCCGTCGATTATCGCTTATTAGAGCTATTTAAAGAGCAAATCAACGCAAATACACATCAATACGCCCCAATGGCAGGATTACTGCTATTAAGGCAGGAAATCGCCCAAAAAATCGTTGAACATTACCAACGAAAGATCAGTGAAGAGAATATTCTAATTACAGCGGGAGCAACCCAAGCTATTTTTGCAACAATTCAAACACTCGTGCATCCAGGTGATGAAGTCATTATTTTGGATCCGAGTTACGATTGTTATGAAAGTCCGGTGATTCTGTCCGGCGCAAAATCAATCCGTATTCCATTAAACGAGCATTTTTTACCTGATTGGGAACGTATTCGATCTTGTGTCAATGATAAAACACGTTTAATCATAACGAATAATCCTCACAATCCAAGTGGAAAAGTGTGGGACATGAATGATTTCAATGAGTTAGTTTCGTTAGTCAATGATTACCCTAATCTTTGGGTTTTATCCGATGAAGTGTACGAGTTCATTACCTTTGAGAAAAAGCACATTTCCACACATGAAATCGATGGATTGAAAGACAGAAGTATCATCGTTTCCAGTTTTGGTAAAACGTTTCACATTACTGGTTGGAAGATCGGCTACCTATATGCACCCACTGAGGTCATGTTGGAAATTCAAAAAATTCACCAATATTTAGTCTTTTGTGTGAATAGCCCTGCTCAAGCTGCACTGGCTAAATACTTGCCAGAAATGGATTTGAATTCATTAGGCCCCTTTTATCAACAAAAAAGAGATGTCTTTCGAGAGAAAATGATTCCGAGTCGATTTGAATTACTACCGGCAGAGGGTTCTTATTTTCAAGTGGCTTCTTATGCGGAAATATCTGATGAATCGGATGTGGATTTTTCCATTCGGTTAACGAAGGAATATGGAGTGGCAAGTATTCCAATGTCTGTTTTCCATGCGGATTTGAAAGACCGAAAGTTACTTCGCTTTTGTTATGCAAAAGATGATGAAACCTTAAACAGTGCAACGGAACGCTTATGCAAGATTTAAAAGTCAGTTTAATTCAGGCTGATCAAACTTGGGAAGATAGAAAGGCAAACATCGACATGTTTGCTTCACTCATTGCGCCATTAACAGACACTGATCTCATCGTACTTCCGGAAATGTTTCACACTTCTTTTTCCATGAATGTTTCACTCGCTGAACACTGGGAGCATAATGTTGTGATAAATCAGTTAAAAAGTTGGGCCTCACACAAGCAAGCAGCCATTTATACCTCATTGATGGTGATAGAAGCAGGCAAATTTTATAATCGGGGTGTATTTGTGTTCCCAAAGGGAGAAGTTACCTATTACGACAAACGTAAATCGTTTGGACTTGGGGGAGAAGATAAAGTTTTTACGCAAGGAAATCACGAACAAATCGTAGCGTATAAAGGATGGAATATCAATTTGCAAATTTGCTACGATTTGCGCTTCCCTGAACTCATTCGAAATCGAATCGGTGCTGATGGAAGTCCTGCATATGATCTCCTCATTTACGTTGCCAATTGGCCAAAAAAACGGGTCCTTCACTGGACAACCCTACTGAAAGCAAGGGCTATCGAAAACCAATGTTATGTGGTTGGGGTGAATCGAGTAGGAACGGATGGTAATAATTTAGAGTATCCAGGTTCCTCCGCTGTATATAATGGATTAGGAGAAACATGTTTAGAAATGAATGAACACGAAGGCGTTTCCTCCATTGTAATCGCATATGAACCATTGCAAAATTTGAGATTCAACCTGCCTTTTTTGAAGGATAGGAAATAGTTTGTATATTTGATAACACGTTAAATTGTAAAAAATGAAAAAAATTGTACTCTCGGCTGTTGTGTTGACATCTTCGATGTTTGCATTTGCTCAAAAAGCACCAAGAATGGAAACATTTCAGGACTTGGTGAAAGCTCCAAATCACGCTGGTCCAGTAGAATCAACTGAGAAATCACTCGGAGTGACGATCTGGTCTGATGACTTCTCGACTCCAGCGAATTGGACTATCGATAATAGTGGTCAATCAGGCATCGATTTCGGATGGAACATCAACAATGTTTCTGACGGATGGTGGTCAACGGCAGGAATTAACTCTACTTCAGGTGGAAATTATGCAGAATTAGTGAATGGTGATCCAACCGCTTCTCCTGCTACCCAAGCATTAAATGTTGTTTACAAAATGACAACCGCATTGCCAATTGACGTTGCTTCGTTGGGTGGTTCAAACCAAATTTCTTTGCAGTTTAAACAATATGGTGCGCGTTTCAACGATTTGCAGGAAATGTTCATTAGTACGAACGGTACTTCATGGACTTCTGTTGGAAATAATTCCGACAAACCAGTTTTGTCTGCTTCTGGTGGTGCAGCATATTCAAATCCAGACACGAAATCTTTAAATTTGGCGCCTTTCTTAACGTCAGCACCAACGCAACTTTGGATTCGTTTTCAATGGACAACGAACTATCCGAATTCTGCAACAAATCCTAACGTTTGGATCACTTACGGTTGGTACATCGACGATGTGAAATTGGTAACAAATCCAACAAATGATTTAGCTGTAACAGGTTCAGATTGGGGATCAGCAGGATTACATTATTTCCAAATTCCTACTGCTCAGGTAGCACCGATTGATTTTACAGCAGATATCTTCAATGGTGGTGTAAACAACCAGTCCAATGTAAAATTGAACGTAAACGTGAATAGTGGAACTTTTGTTGGTTCAAGTGCACCTACTTCCATCGTATCTTTGGATACAATGACGGTAACGCTTGCGACGCAATTCACACCAGCAGCTACGATTGCATCTTATACGTTAACAAGAAACATTACCGCTGATTCAACAGATGATGTTCCAGCAAACAATGCCTTGTCGGACATTACATTCAATGTGACAGATTTTATCTATGCACGTGATAACAATGTGATTTCAGGAAGTACGTCAAACGGAACAACTGGATTTGAAACTGGAAACTTGTACGACATCTACCAAGATGCCTTGTTAAAAGCAATCAATACACGTCTTCCAAACGGAACAAGCGGTGCAACTGTAGGAACTGAAATTTATGCACGTTTGTATTCGATTGATCCAACAACTGGAGATTTTGTTTTTGAATCTGAATCAGCACCTTTGGTATTAGCAGCCAATAACTTGAACACGAATTTGGTGATGGAATTGGATCCTTATGTAAACGTAACAGCTGGTACAACTTATTTAGCTGTAGTTGGTTCTTACACAAGTGGATTGAAAGTTTCCAATGCTGGAACCTCTCCAGCACAAACTTCCTTCTTATTAGATGGAAATGATATCGTTTCTTCTACGTTGTTCTACCAAACATCAACACCATATGTTCGTTTGAATTTTGATCCAGTTTTAGGTACAGAAGAGTTAGAACAAGTTCAACAAGCGGTGATTATGCCAAATCCATCCAACGGAGTAGCTGAATTGCAATTTGAATTGTTAAATGCTTCTGATGTAACCGTATCAGTTGTTGACGTAACAGGAAAAGAAGTTCAGCATATAAGCATGAATCAATTAACGAATGGCACACACTCAGTTGCTATCGAATCTGCAAAATGGAACAGTGGTGTTTACTTCGTGAACATTGCATCCAACGGGACAGTTTTGACGAAAAAATTCGTGAAAAAATAAGAATCATCAAATCATTTTTTAAAGGCCGGTACATACCGGCCTTTTTTGTGTTATGTGGGAATTCGAATTAGGCTATTTAGGACTGTTTTTAAGCGCTTTTTTGGCGGCAACCATACTTCCCGTTGCTTCCGAAGTTGTTTTGCTGGGAATGCTAGGCTTAGGATATGAACCATTTTTGTGTTTGATCATTGCCACCACAGGAAATACGCTAGGAGCGATACTGAATTATTTCATCGGTTATGTAGGAAATCCGAATTGGTTAAAAAAGATCGGTGTCACCATTGTACAAATCGAGCAATGGAAGAGTAGAGCGCTTCGCTACGGAATGTGGCTTGCATTCTTTTCATGGTTACCAATCGTTGGAGACCTCATTGGTGTAGTCTTAGGATTCTTTCGTGCCCCCATGTTGCCAACTTTCACATTCTTTGGCATTGGTAAACTGCTCCGATATGGTGGAGTGATTTTACTTTATTTTATTTTTTGATATCAATTTTTAAGAACTCAAACACAGGGTCTTTTCGGTCGATTAATTGTTGACGATCGATCCAAATTTCTTGATCTGGTTCAATCGGATTTAATTCAATTTTAGATTTATTTTTCGGGGTGAATTTTAAAGTCGAAACCGATAAATGAATGTTCGAATGACCCAAAGAATATGGAGCGCTATTTCCAAATGTCCCGCAAATACTTCCCATACAAGGTGTTCCAATGATCTTCCCACGGTTCATGTATTTGAACCACCCGGCAAATAATACAGAAGCAGACATGGAGGAACCGTTCATGATTAAAAAACACTTCCCTCTGTAAGTAAAGTTCAATTGGTTTTGTGGAATATACTCATAAAGAATTGTCTTTGTTGTCCCTATTGGAGATTTGTAAAAATCATATTCCTGACTGATTAAACCATTCGGATATACCCGCTCTGCACGCTGTTTGAACTGCCACTCCTGATAAAATGGCAAACGAGCAAATCGATCGTAATAGCTGCGCTTGTACAAATAATTCATCTGCAAGGCTGCACTGTTCGCATTTAAATAACTCAACACATATTCTTGAGCACGTAACATTCCACCGAGATTGTCACGCAAATCAATGTATAATTCCTGCACATTTTTTTCTTTTATTTCTGCGAAACATGCGTCAATGCGCTTCTTGAATTTTTTCAAAGAATATGGGTCAAATGATTCAATGGTCAAGACACAGCGGTTTTGTTGGTCGATGAAGTAACGAATAGGCCGCTCCTTTTCGCCACTTCGATCGCGTAAATACCTGATCGATTTCACATATTTGGCATCGTATTCAATGGTGTCGCCTTTTAAATTGACAAGTTTTACTTGCGCTTTGTCGGTGAGCTTCGCACGATGAATCAAATTATAACTTGCCCCCATCATACGCTGTGCGATTTCATCACGTGCTTGCATCGCATTCCCCTCTGAAAAGCTTAGGCGCTTGCTAAGTTCAAATAAACTGTCCATGGAAATGTGATCAATGGACAAAATTTCAGCCCCAACAGGAATAGCATTCTTATACATTCCTTCCAAGTAAAATTTGTTGTCAATCTTTACTGTAAAAAATGGCAATACAGCTCGATCTTTTGGACCTAAATAAAGAAAATCACGGGCATTTAAATTGGTATGAGAATCTTTCATGACCGATAAATAGGTATTAACGATTTGGATAAATTCCATCATCGTTTTCTCTGTCGAACATGCCGCAAGGGCCTGCTTATAGCCATTCACGAATGCCTCTACACCACAATAAAGTGTAGGATTCGGATGGGTACTTAAGATGTGTTCATGCAACTGCTCAATATCAGCTTTCATGGCGGCCGGACAAAGTATCGCCGAACTCACATCATCTTTCGCATAATTAAAAAAGGAAAGACACGATTGTGCTGTTCCTAAATTGGAAAACAAGGGGCTTAAAAGGAGGATGAAGACGTATTTATGCATCAAAAGAGTGTCTCGAAGTTAACGGATTTACTGCAATAAATGTTACTTTTGGAACCATATAATCTTTCAAGTAATATGAAATTTAATTTACTGCCCATATTAACGCTAACGTTTTTGTTAAGTTCTTGTCACAACAAAGACGAAAAATTTTGTTCATGTATGGATAAAAGCAAGGAGGTAAATGAGTTAAGTGAAAAGATTTGGCAAAATGAAGGTTCTACAAAAGATAGCTTACGTTTGAAAAAATTAATTGCCTCAAAAAACCAAATTTGTGAGGAATATGCTTCAAAAAACGGGGAAGAACTGATGCTGCTGAGAGCAGATTGTAACTAACATGGAAGAATTAAAAACAGTATTAATTGCCGGTGGCTCTGGACTCATTGGGAAGCAACTGACAAAGGTCTTTAAAGAACGCGGCTATCGTGTCTATAAACTTTCTCGAAATGCCAGAAAACAAGGTCACGTACAATGGAATCCAAAAACGAAGCAAGTAGATGAAAAGTACTTGAGTCGTGTGAATATCTTAATCAATTTGGCAGGGGCTAATATTGGAAATCGAAATTGGACCGAGAAGCGGAAAAAGGAACTGATCGATTCACGTGTGGAATCCACTGAATTCTTGAGCGAATTAGCAAGCAAAATGCCACATTTATACTATTATGTCGGCGCATCTGGTGTCAACTGTTATGAAATGGATGCCGAAAGGGTCTTTTCGGAAGAGGATGCCTATGGAGCAGATTTTCTGAGTGTGCTCGTGAAAGATTGGGAAAAGGCAAGTGACCGCTTTGATGGAATTTGTCCCTACGTTAAATTGCGCATCGCCATGGTACTTTCAAATCGTGGTGGATCGATGAATGCGATGAAAAGACCAATCAACTTTGGATTGGGATCCCCCATAGGAACAGGTACGCAATACCATCCATGGATTCACATAGATGATCTTTGCAGAATGATCTTATTTGCTATAGAGCAAAAGTTAGAAGGAACGTATAATGCTGTTGCGCATTGCGATACGAATCAAACGATGATGAAAGGGATTGCAAAGTACATGAAACGTCCATTCTTCTTTCCAGCGGTTCCTAGCTTTGTACTGAAGTTTTTCTTAGGTGAACGCGCAATGTTAGTACTTTCTGACTTGCGGGTCTCTAATGATAAGATTGTAAACGCTGGATTTTCATTCAAATACGACCAACTGAACAAAGCACTAAAAGCACTCTTTCCGAAATAATTTGTTTGAAATTTAACATTCAAAAAGAACCTTTGAAAAGTAAAAAAAACTACTTTCAAAGAAAAAAGGAATGGCGAAATCTCAAAAAATATTCGTGTTAGATACGTCTGTGTTGTTGCATGACTTCGATTCAATATCAAACTTTGATGAACATTTTGTAGCAGTTCCGATTACGGTACTCGAGGAATTGGATAAATTCAAAGTGGGCAACGATACAAAAAACTTCTCGGCAAGGGAAGTCATTCGCTTTATTGATCGACTTTCCGGAAGTGGTTCACTGCAAGAGTGGATTCCTCTCGGACCAGGACTCGGAAGTTTTAAAATCATCATGGAACAATCCTTGGATCAATTGAATGCAGAAGTCGTTTATGGATCACAAAAAAATGACCATAAAATTATCAACGCCGCTCTTTATCTGAAGGAAAAGGAAAAACGTAAGTCGGTAATTCTAGTAACGAAAGATATCAACTTACGCATCAAGGCAAAAGCTTTAGGACTTGTAGCAGAGGATTATCAAACTGGCAAAGTGCATTCCGATGAAATCCAGGCCTCAAGTACTTATTCCATTGAAGGACTCGAATCGACCGTAATTCGCGAAATATTTAACAAAGGAAGCATTTCAGAAGAAGGAATTTTAGGGGAGAAAAAAGAGGTGAATGGGTATTATATTTTGAAAAACGGCAAAACCTCGGCACTTGCATTCTATAACCACTTAGATGACCGCATTGACCGCATTGAAAAAGAATTTATCTACGGAATAAAGCCGAAAAATGCCGAACAAGCCTTTGCTTTTCATGCCCTCTTAAATCATGACATTAAATTAGTGGCACTTCAAGGCGTTGCGGGAACGGGTAAAACACTATTGGCATTAGCCGCCGCATTGGAACAACAAAAATTATTCAATCAAATCATTCTAGCACGACCTATCGTTCCTTTATCCAACAAGGAAATTGGATTTCTGCCTGGTGATGCCAATGACAAAATAGGTCCGTATATGGAGCCACTTTGGGATAACTTGAAATTCATTAAGGCGCAATTTGGAGAAAATGAAAAGAAACATAAAGCCATCCTAGAAATGCAAGAATCGGGTAAAATCATCATTACTCCACTTGCATTTATTCGTGGACGCAGTTTATCGAACATCATGTTTATCATTGACGAAGCTCAAAATTTGACGCCGCACGAAGTAAAAACGATCATTACGCGCGCTGGAGAAAACACGAAAATTGTCTTTACTGGAGATGTCCATCAAATCGACACACCATATTTGGATGAGAATAGTAATGGACTAGCATACCTCATTGATCGACTCAAAGGAGAGTCCTTATTTGCACACGTGAAATTGGAAAAAGGAGAGCGCTCAGAATTGGCTAACTTAGCAAATGACCTGCTGTAATCGTTACTGAATCCGAACCAATTCACCAAAATACATGGTCTTTTCGGTTTTTGATTCCATGTATAATTGCGAAATAGAAGTTGTTTTCGTGGGAAAGTAAATGTCCGTTAATTCACTAAGAAAATCGGTGTCTACCGTTGGTGAGTAAGTATTCATAATTAAGAATCCATCTTCTTCCATTAAACTGGAAGCGGTCATCATCAGTTCGTCAATTTTGTCTTCAAGCTTCCATTTCTCGCCACTTGCACCAATTCCCCATGCGGGAGGATCCATAATAATTCCTTTGTAACGATTGGCTCGTTTCACTTCGCGTGCAGCAAATTTTAAGGCGTCCTCATGTACCCATTTGATGTTTAAAAGTTTGCTTTCTTCCATGTTTCGTTTTGCCCAATTCAATGTGGACTTTGCGGAATCAACGTGATAGGTGTCTGATCCTTTCAAGCGCGCCATGCAAGATGCTGCACCAGTATAAGCAAAGAGATTCAAAAAGCGCTCTTCTGCAGATAGGTGTTCTTCTATGAATCTCCAGTTCGCTTCTTGCTCAGGAAACAATCCAATGTGTTTAAATTTAGTAAGTGAAAGGGTGAATTGAAGTCGTTGGTACCGAATGTTCCATTCACTCGGAACATTTTTCTTCAAACATTTCCATTTCCCTTGTTGAGCTTTTCCTTCAATGAATTCCCAATGGGCCAATTCCCGCCATTCGGTGAAAGGTTTACCGCTATGGAAATACGCTTGAACCTCCGGACGAATCGTAATGATTGAACCCCAACGCTCTAGTTTTTTACCGCCACCCGCATCAAGTAATTCATAATCTGCCCAAGGTTGGGCGTAAATTCTAGGAATATCGCTCATTCATTAACGCATTTTTGGCGTTTTTTTACGTCCACCCATCATTTGAGCCATGCGCATTTGGTTTTTAGAAGGTGCCATTTGAAGTTGACTTTGCATCATCTTGATTTGGTCACGCATCATGCCGTTTTTATCCAATTTTTTAGCTTCATTCAACAGAGAAACTGCTTCACTTTTCCTTCCCGTCTGTGCACAAATACCTGCTAAATGCATGCGCGCTACAGCGTTATCTTCTGCGGTTCTTAAGCCTAGTTCCATCGCTCTTCGCAAGAGTTTTTCACTGTTCGCGAATCCAAGTTCTTGTCCGCCCATGACCGCTTTCAAAAACAACACATAAGCGTGCTGTCTTCTAGGCAAATATTGAGGTTGTGTGATGCGATCAATGTACTTTTTCGCTTTATCTGTATTTCCTACACGCATTTGATTCAAGGCCAACAAAACGTTTTCATTTCTGAAAAACGAAAGGATAATCAACGCCGTCACAAACAAAAAGGTAATGCCCCATCCCCAATGACCTGAGGTGAATAAATAAACGTTAAATCCTGTCGCAACAAGTGCTAAAACGATGCGGATAATAAATGCAATCATAGGTTCTTTTTTTTATTCAATCTTAATCGATGGTAGCAATGCACTTTAACTCTATTGCAATTGGAGTTGGAAGTGAATTTATTTCTACGGTCGTTCGGCAAGGTAAATTGTCCTTGAAATATTCAGCATAGACGCGATTGTATACCTGAAAATCTCGTTTCATATGTACTAAAAACACGGTAACATCCACTAACTGATCCCAACTGGAACCCGATTCCTCTAAGATGATACGTACATTGTCAAAAACACTGCGACATTGTGCTTCAAAGTCGAACTCGATGAAGTTTCCATTTTTGTCCAATTTTAATCCAGGTACAGCAGAATCCGTGTCATCTGAACCTGCAACTCTTGGACCAACACCGGATAAAAAGAGGAGGTTTCCGACGCGTCGCGCATGTGGATACAATCCAACTGGTTTCGGAGCTTTATTGGTAGAAATACGATTTTGATTTGACATTTCTAAATCTTTCGGCAAATATACGAAAAGCAATCGATTTTGACCTTAAGCTGGAACACAGCACTCGGATACTTGCGGATAATTGTGTAACTTCGCTTCACATGGAACAGAATTCCAAACATATCGAATTATCCGTTGTCATTCCAACTTGTAATGAGGAAGGAAACATCAGACCAATGTACGAGCAATTATGCCTGGTCATGGAGCAAGTCCACATCACTGATTTCGAGTTCATTTTTGTAGATGATGGAAGTACAGATCAATCTTTGTTGCATGTTCGATCGTTGCGAGTGAAAGACAGCCGAGTAAAATTCATCCAGTTAAGCAGAAATTTTGGACATCAAAACGCACTAAAAGCTGGTCTAGACCATGCTACTGGAGCAGCAGTGATTAGCATGGATGCTGATTTACAACATCCGCCGGCCTTAATTCCTACGCTTGTTGAAAAATGGAAACAAGGATTTGAAGTTGTTTATACCATTCGAAGAGACGATCAAAAAGTCCCTCTTCTGAAAAAATGGACATCCAAAGGATTTTACCGAATCACAAATAAATTGTCCGAAATTCCAATGGAAGAGGGAACAGCTGATTTCCGTTTGTTAGATCGAAAAGTCGTGGAGGCTTTGCGGCAATTCAATGAGACGCATTTATTTTTGCGCGGAATTATTCCATCACTTGGATTCAAACAAATGGGAATTCCTTATACACCGAATGCGCGTGTTTCCGGACAAACCAAATATTCCTTCTCGAAAATGCTACGTTTTGCCTTAAATGGCATTACTTCATCTAGTGCAAAGCCATTGTACTTTTCCATATATGCAGGGTTGTTTTTCGCCTTATTGGCGTTCTTATATGGACTTTATGCGGTTTACATTGCCGCCTTTACAAGTGAAGCCATCACCGGTTGGACCTCCATTATTGCTTCAATATTGTTCATTGGTGGCATTCAATTAATCATGATAGGCATTGTCGGCATCTACTTGGGGAAATTGTTCATTCAAAGTAAAAATCGCCCGCTTTATTTGATTACCGAAAAAGAATTGAAATCATGATCGGTGCAATTAGAAAATGGCCTGTGGCAGTACAAACACTGTTATTATTAGTTGCCTTGTATTCCCTGTATGGCATTTTAGGTCAGTTTTTTTCGGGGATTTTACCCATTCATGAATGGCGAAAAACAGATTCTCTTTCCATTGCCTTGAATTATGCTAAAGGAGCACCCTTTCTGGAACCGCAAACCCAATGGATTTCTGCACATGGAAATCGTAACGCGGCAGCAGAATTCCCCATCATCTATTACTTACTTGGAAATCTTTGGAAAATCGTTGGTTACCATGAATGGATTTCAAAAGCACTTTCCCTCTCCTTGTTGTTTATGTCCATTTCATTGTTCAGCATGGTTATGGAAAACGTTTTTAAAAGCAAACAGAAAGCTTTACTTTTCTCCATGATGCTGGCCAGTTCACCAGTACTTATTTTTTATTCTGATTCGATTTTACCCAATATTTTTTCCTTCTCCTTTTTGCTGCTAGGTGCTTTTGGGGTATTTCATTTTTTAAAATCCAAACAAGTATTTTGGCTAGGATTCCTAACCTTGTTTCTAGGATTGGCGGTTCTACTTAAAATCACAGCCCTAATTGCCATATTAACTTTCGGCAGTTCATGGTTTTTGTACAGTGTTTTATTTGCTCGGCATTCTTTCAAAACACAAGCTTACTATTACGTGTGTTTCCTCTTTTCTTTTTTCTTTATTTTGACTGTTACCTATCTTTGGTACCACTACGCAATTCAATATAACAAAGCGATGGGCTCGGATATTTTTTCGACGACCATCCGCCCAATTTGGGAAGTGGATGCGGAAACACGAAAAATCATTTGGGAAAAATTTTGGAGACATATGCTTCCGGAATTGTTTCACCCAAGTATTCTCTTGATTTCACTGGCCTTCTTTTTCTTTGCCATTTGGAAAAAATGGCTCTCTACCTTCCAGATAATAATCGTAATCGTTGGGTTTTTAGGTTGTGTTTCTTATTTTATCCTGTGGTTTTGGGTCTTCGACGTACATGACTATTATTTGATTGAAGTTTTGTATTTCCCTTTGATTTTATTTGCCTTCTCACTACAGGTATTCCATCAGGTAAAGATTTCCCGTGGAAATAAATGGGGACTTGCGAGTATTTTGATTGGGCTCTTTTTTTTACAGGCGATATCCTATGCACATTGGTCACAGGGAAAGGAAAACATCATTACGAAAAACACCCCTTTTGTAAGTGAATTTGTGAAAGGTAATTGGGGTTATTTTCATTTTTACCACAAAGAACACCTGGGACAATTACAAGCTCATGTAAAAAAACTACAAAAAATTATCCCTGTTAACGATACTATTATTTGCCTATCAGATCCGTCGCCAAACATTCAACTATACACCTTGAATCGCATCGGATATTCTCAGTTTAGTTTTCATGAACCTTTTCAAGATGAATCAACGCAACTGGCTGAATTGATCCAGAAAGGCGCTAATTTTGCTTTAATTATTACGGATGCCGATTGGACGCCACGAAAGGATTGGGAGATGTTTTTGAAACACCCTTTATTCCATAAGAAGAATGTGCGCTTGTTTGACTTAAGGCCTTACAAGCAAAAAAATAAAGTTGCTCAGCCAATTTAATTTGAAATTATGCGTTATACGCTCGACATGAAACGAATACTCTCCATTTTACTCCTTTTTGTTGCCTTTTATTCAAAGGCACAGATTGGCATGGGTTCGTGGAAATTGCATGTGGCAACCGCGAAAGCAATTGACGTTGTGGCGTCTGAATCAAAAGTCTACACCGCTTACATAAATGGACTCTCGGTTTATGATTTGGCAAATGAGGAGCATGTCCTAATGACCGCACTCAATGGTCTATCAGATATCGATATTTCTTGCCTATACTATGATTCGCTGCAAAATGCGGTTTACATTGGGTATACGAATGGGAACATTGATAAATTGAAAAATGGACATGTTATAAATATTCCCGCCATTAAACTTGCTCAAATTTCTGCTTCCAAACGCATCAATCATTTTGAGCGTCATGGCGATTACCTCTATGTAGCCAATGATTTTTCGCTCATTCAATTAGATGCCAATAAGGATGAGGTCAAGGAGACCTTTTATCCAACAAATGGAACTGAAAGGGTGGTTGATGTCTCAATTTACCAAGATTCTATTTACGCTTTAACTCCCACCCAATTGCTGAAAGGATTTTTAACGAATCCACTGTTGCCAGATTTTTCTCAGTGGGTGCGCGACATTCGACTTCCATATCAAACAGCAAATAAGTATACGGAGATGGACCTATTTCATAGCCGCTTGGTAGTTTTGAAAAAATCAGAGGATTATGGGTCAGATACCGTTTACCGCATCAACGCCAGTGATTTAGAGGTTGTTACCAATTTGCCATTTACGGTGGAAATTAATTCAATCAATGTTGTAGGTTCTTATTTATCGGTCAATATCGATGGTGTGATCAATATGTATAACGACAATCTGCAAATTCCAGAAGCCTATGGAGCAGGAAATTTTAACACTTGGTTTTCATCCGCACGGACCGCGCGAAATCAACAGGGATTATGGTCAGCTGATTTAAAATCTGGCTTAGTCTTATATCCAAGTGAGATTTCGGTAAAATTCTATCCGGTTGAAGGAACTAAAAATGATCAATTTTACGCCATGGATGCCCAAAAAGGGAAATTAGCAATTGCCTCTGGACGACTAAACGATAATGCCCCTGGCTTTACTAGAAATGGGGTGCATTTTTATGAAGAAGGATTGTGGAGTTTGTTGAATGTGAGTCAAGTAACAGCTTGGCCCGAATCAGACACATGGGATTTTATTGATGTGGCTATCAATCCCAATAATACCGATGAAGTTGCCATGTCAACCTACTCTTATACACCATTGACCTTAATAAATGCTGTAGATACCTTGGTGTTTAATGGTTCAAATTCTCCTATTAAACCAACTTCGATTGGGAATGGTTGGACTTTAGTATCCGATGTGTTGTTCGACAATAGAGGCAATTTATGGGCCTTAAACGGATACTCAGACCGACCGTTAACCGTTCGAGATAAAACAGGAAATTGGTATGCCTTCGATTGCGGCAGCGATGGTAAAAACAAGTTCACTAACAAGATGATTCAAGATTATGATGAAATCCTTTGGTTTGCAACGAAATCAGATGGCATTATCGGATACAATTACAAGGGTACTCTATCGGACCCAAGTGATGATCAATATGTTTCGATTAATGATGGACCGTTGTCAGGTAATCTTCCATCCATTGCAGTCACTGCACTTGCAGCGGACTTTGACGGTGAATTATGGATCGGGACGGAATCTGGATTTGCCATATTATACAATGCAGCTTCCGCTTTTGATGCACAACCCGGAGACTATAACGCGCAGCAAATCAAAGTGAATTTTGAAGGAAATGTGGAATATGTTTTGGGAAAAACACACATAACCGACATCGAAGTGGATGGTGGAAATCGCAAATGGATGGCCACGGCAAATGCGGGAATCATTCTCATGTCCGCAGACGGTTCTGAAATCTTGGAACAACACACCATGGAGAATTCACCCATCATCTCCAACACAATTTATGATTTGCAACTGAATCAAGAAACTGGTGAACTTTACATCGTTACAGACAAAGGATTGGTGTCCTATCGAACGAATGCGACCTACGAAGACCCTACCTATGAAAGTGTAAAGATTTTCCCAAATCCTGTGAAACCCACGTATTTCGGACCAATCACGATGCAAGGTATTCGCTATAATTCGGATGTTAAAATAACGGATGTCGCAGGAAATTTAATTTACCGCACCACCTCAAACGGTGGAACAGCTACTTGGAACGGCCAAAATTTACAAGGAGAAAAAGTCCCTACGGGAGTATATTTCTTTTGGACCACCACCAATGCTGACGGACGAGATCGTAAAGTTGGAAAAGTGATGGTCATTCGTTAGTCAAACTCAAGAAGGATTGCTATTTTTGATAAAAAATATGTCATGAAACAGTTCTTACTTTGTTCCTTTCTGATCCTTCTTTCCAAGTCTAGCTTCGCTCAAAAAGTATTCTCTGTAAACTACGCAAGTCAGGCCGATGTCAAGGTATATGTTGTGAAATACGAAAGTCAAGCGGACCTCAAAGTGTTTAAAGTGAAATACGAGAGTCAAGCTGGTGACAACAATGGAAAATGGTTTTTCACTCAATACGAAAGTCAAGCAAAAAAATCCATCTATTTTGTAGATTACGAAAGTCAAGCAGATTTAAAAATATACTTCGTAGACTATGAAAGTCAAGCGGGGTGGAGAAATTCAGCTAAAAAACAATTGCTGTACTAAATGGCAACTGCACACTTCTTCTCGGAGTGGACTGCGGCCCTATTAGGGGCACTTTATCTGTGGCTAATAGCAAAAAAAAACAAATGGGCTTGGCTAGCTGGTGGAGTGAGCTCTTTCTTATATATTTTTATTTTTTATCACTCAAAAGTATACGCTCAATCCTATTTATCCATTGCGTATGTCTGTATGAGCGCTTACGCTTTTTGGTCGTGGAATAGAGCGGGCGAGGTTAAACTCGTTCAATGGAAACTCAGCCAACACCTGCAAGCTATGTTACTTATTTTGCTAGCTGGTGCCATTATTTTGTATGCTCAAAAAGGAAACCTACACCATTTTGCAGAAAAGGAAACCTTCACGCTTGATCTTTACATTGCCTTGTTTTCCTTTTACGCCACGATTTTAGGCATCCTAAAAGAAAAAACAAATTGGATTTATTGGCTTTTCATCAATTTCGCTTGCATTTGCCTATTTGTGCAACAAGGCTTGTTCCCAACAGCGCTACTTTATTTGTCCTATTTCTTACTGGGTATTTATGGATTGATTCAATGGAATAAAAAACACTAATTACATGAGAATCGCTTTTACTGGTCCAGAATCGTGTGGAAAATCTACCTTAGCAACTTGGATGTCCCAAGCATATCAACTTCCGTTATGTGAGGAATATGCCAGGAAGTACCTCGAACTAGATCCGAATTATGATTTCTCTGACTTAGACAAAATATGTGAGGGTCAAATAGCGGCTTGGACAAAATTGGGAAATACGTTTGTGGCAGATACGGAAATGACGGTCATTAAAATTTGGTCGGAGTTTCGCTTCCATCGTCTTTCGAATTTGATATTAAAAGAATACTCTAACCAATGTTTTGATCATTATTTCCTATGTGCACCAGATATCCCTTGGCAGCAAGACCCGCTGAGAGAAAATCCAGATAATCGCGATGAACTATTTGAATTGTACCTGGCGGAATTAAATCAAATGAAGCGTCCATTTACAGTCTTATCAGGAAACTTTTCTCAGCGTCAAAAAGTGTGTCAAATGGTGATGAGTGGCCTACTTAATTCCTAACTTTGCGGTATGAAACGCGTATTCTTTTTAGCCTTACTTTTTCTAATTTGTGTGCCTATCGGATATTACCTCATGAATACCAAAAAGGAAAAGCAGCTCCCAATCATCAATCCAATTGATGTGAATGAAGAAATGGTCGATCCTGAATTATTGCGTATAGGATTTGGTCATCATGTGGGACAATTTTCGTTTCAAAACCAAGATGGTCAGTGGATTAGTCAGAAGGAAATGCAAGGAAAAATTGCTGTAGTAGAGTATTTTTTTACTACCTGTAAGAGCATTTGTCCGCTAATGAATCGTCAAATGCAACGTGTGAATGATGCCTTTAAAAAATCGAATGATGTTCGCATCTTTAGTTTTACAGTCGATCCTGAAACAGATTCAGTTACGCAAATGAAAAAATATGCCTTGGAACATGCGTATACACCAGGCAAATGGCATTTCTTAACAGGAGATAAGGCGGCTCTATATGCCTTGGCGAGAAAGTCGTTTTTTGTCCTTAAGCCAGCCGAGGCCCAAAACTTGGGAGATGCTGGAAGTGACTTCATACACACCAATAATTTTGTCCTCATTGATCCACAGCTGCGTATTCGCGGATATTACGACGGAACCTCTCCAAAAGAAGTAAATCAGTTGATTTCCGATATCAAACGCTTGCAATCTGAGTGATTGAAAGGAATACCGAACACTTTTCTCTATCTTTGCTTGAATTATGAAAAATACACGCGGAACATCGAGAGGAAGTCAAGCTTCAGACAAGCGTCCTGCTTCACCAAGCAGAAAGCCGGCAACATCCAAACGAGCAACTACAGACAAAAAGGGTCCAGCTGATAAAAAAGGACCGACCGATAAAAAAACGGTTACCGATCGTGACAAGCGAAAGTACATTGATTATAAAATTAAAGTGAAAAAGGGAGATCCACTTCCATCATTTAATGAAGATCAAGTACGCTTAAATAAATATTTGTCCAATGCGGGCGTATGTTCACGCCGTGAGGCCGATGTATTGATACAAACGGGTGTGGTGACGGTGAATGGAAAAATCATCACTGAGTTAGGATACAAAATTGCTCCTGACGATGTTATTCAATATGATGGGGAGACCATCAACGCGGAAACGAAACGTTATGTTCTATTGAATAAGCCGAAAGGATTCATCACAACCATGGATGATCCTCGCGGAAGAAAAACAGTCATGACGCTCGTTAAAAAAGCATGTAGAGAACGCATTTATCCAGTGGGAAGATTAGACCGAGAAACAACAGGACTATTGCTCTTTACCAATGATGGTGACATGGCAAAAAAATTAACTCATCCGAGATACCAAGCAAAGAAAATTTACCACGTCGAGTTAAATAAACCCGTTACAAAAGAGGACATGGAAAGATTGTTAAAAGGTGTGGATTTGGAAGACGGTAAAACACGCGTGGATGAGGTTGCTTACATTGAAAATGGAAGTTCAAGTGAAGTTGGCGTGGAAATACACTCTGGGAAAAACCGAATCGTTCGTCGCTTATTTGAAGCAATGGGCTATGTTGTTGTGAAACTAGATCGCGTTCAATTTGCTGGATTAACTAAAAAAGATTTGCCAAGAGGATTCTATCGCCACTTGACAGAACAAGAAATTAGTTTTTTAAAAATGACAAAATAATGATGCGTTTAGGCGTTTTTTTACTCTTGCTTTTACCCGTTTTCGTTGGATTGAATTCGTGTTCAGATTCCTCTGACTATGTTTCCAAAAATCCGAATGCAGCCTTTTTCTATCCCTTGGATTCCGTTCCTAAAATCTATTTGTACAGGGATGTATCTGGTGGCTTAGAGGAAGAATTTCATCGTATTTATACGGTGAAGGACCAAGCTGGACCACACCTAATCGTGGAAATATATGCAAGCGACGGAAGAATTAAGGAAGCGTATAATTACAACATTGATTCCTTGAATTTGCAAGATTATATGGTGGTTGATGTTAATCAAGAGAAAGAAAAGGCCCTGCTTTACAAAAATCAACTTTTTCCAATGAGCTTGAATGAGAACACTTGGTTCGCGGCTAAATTCAAAGGAATTGTGGATTCTACCGTTATGCTCAGTGAAGTGAAACGACATTTAAAAAGAAAGGAAAAACACGTGGTAATGGACGATGAAGAACCAACCCTTGTTTTTTCAGATTTACTTCGCTTAACTGTACTGAATCCATTTACCCGCAAAGAGGAAGCCAAACAAACTACCCGTATTAGTTATTTTGCCAATGGATTTGGATTGGTTGAATGGCACAACCTGAATAAAACAGCACATTTTCGTTTAGAACAAGTGCTTACCCAACAAGAATGGATTAAAATGATAACACGATGAAAAAATTACTTCTTATCTGCCTAGTGTTCATTGGCTCAGTCGCTCAAGCTCAAACACCTACTAAAAATAATAAAAGATCTACCGCCAAAGGTGCGATGTTTTTTTATTGGGGTTACAATCGTTCTACGTACACGAAAAGCAACCTTCGTTTTATTGGTCCTGGCTACGATTTTACCTTAAAGGGAGTAGTGGCACACGATCGTCCGTCACAAGATATTAAAACATATGTAAGTCTGACGGATTTTACGGTTCCACAATTTAATTTTCGAATTGGGTACAACATCAAAAAAAATTGGGCAATCACACTAGGGTATGACCACATGAAGTATGTTTTGGCTGATGGACCAACCTACCTATTGAATGGAACCATTAATCCAGGCGTCGACCCTGTTACAAACTGGTCAGGAACGTATCATGATCAACCAGTGGTGACCCAGTCGAATACCTTTCACTATGAAAATACGAACGGGTTGAATTACATCCACGCCGATATTTCGAATGTTTTCAAAGTATATCAATCGGATAAAGCACGATTCGCTCTGACCACACTTTGGGGATTTGGAACCGGGCCAATTCTATCCTTTAATGACTTTACATTTGCTGGACAAAAAGATGTGGCAACCGTTTCTCTTTCTGGATTCGGCGTTTCTGCACACGCGGGTTTACGAGCCGAGTTTTTTAGACGTGTTTTCGTTCAGGCAAATCTTGGTGCCGGATTCATTGATCAAGTGCGCGTGAAAACAAGACCAAATGATTACGATTCACACGCAAAACAAGTTTTTGGCTACAGCGAAGGAAACATTGTTGTTGGCGCACTATTCTATCTGAATCAAGGAGATAAGTGTGGCGGTTGTCCAAATTGGTAAGCCATGAAGTTTTTGATTGTTGGATTGGGAAATCCAGGAAAAGAATACGAAGAAACACGCCATAATATTGGATTTAAAGTGGTAGATGAAATCGCTAAGGAATTAGGAACCACCTTTTCTTTGGATAAAGCCGCTTTTCGCGCAGAAGTGAAATTTAAAGGTCGCACCCTCATCCTCATTAAACCAATTACCTTTATGAATCTCTCTGGTAAAGCAGTGAATTATTGGCTTCAAGCGGAGAAAATCGAGCAAAAAAACCTATTGGTCATTACCGATGATATCGCTCTTCCATTTGGAAAATTGCGCATGAAAGGGAAGGGTAGTGATGGAGGACACAACGGTTTAAAAGACATTCAAGCCGTATTGAAAACAGAAGTATACGCTCGTTTACGTTTCGGTGTTGGAAATGATTTTTCCAAAGGAAGACAAGCCGATTATGTATTGGGAGAATGGAACAAGGAGGAACAACTAGCTCTCCCTGAACGGATTCAAGTAGCCACTGAATTTATTAAGAGTTTTTCCTTTGTTGGTCTAGATATGACAATGACCCATTGGAATGGAAAGTAAATGAAGACAATATTAAATTTTTATGAATGTAGTATTATTCGTAAATTCGGATAAATACTACTGCATGATAAAATTTGTACTCGCTGCTTTTGTTTGCTATTTCTCGGTTGCTTTTACCCAATATTGTACCCTAAATGTAGGCCCAACCTCAACCGTGGATTCTAACGTAGAATTGGTTCAAATTTCAGGTGCTTCAGGGAACATCAATTATACGGGTTGTCCCGGTGTCATTGGTGTGCAGGACTTAACGACACTTTCTGTCGCCTTAAACGCCGGAGGAGCATACCTTTTAAATGTTAAATTTGGCACTTGTGGTGGAAATTATGCAGGTGCAGGAGAGGTCTGGATTGACTTCGATCTAAATGGAAACTTCGACCCTTATGAATCCATTGGAACATGGACAGGCACACCTCCAGCAAATGTTACACCCATGAACTTTGTTGTTCCAGCAAACGCACAAAATGGAAACACCCGCATGCGGGTCATGCAACATGAAGCAGGAACCTTGCCTTTGAATCCTTGTGCTACGTATGCTTGGGGTTCTGTCATGGATTTTGGGATTACCATTGGTAACGGCATCGATTGCACGGGATACATTGGAGATGACCAAAACGACCCTATTTTGGTGAATTCCTTACCATTTACAGATTCAAGAGACAACTCCTATTGTTATTCGAACAATAATTATGTGTATCCGTCACCGGACTTGTACTATAAATTTATTCCGAATCCGCTTATTCAGTCCGTACACGCTTCCCTTTGTGGCGCTTCATTTGATACCTTTATGAGTGTGGTTGATATGAATGGAAACGTCATTGCCTTCAATGATGATGCTCCAAACTGCGGAAGCCAATCGGAACTTACATTTGAAACGGCTGGCTTAGGTTCTGTTTACATCATTGTCGAAGGTTGGGGAATTGAAATGGGGAACTATACCTTAACCTTGAACGCCGATTATGTCGGATTAGAGGAGGAAAAGATATCAGTTGTTAAGGTTTTTCCCAATCCAACAAGTGGAAATGTACACTTAAATCAATCCATTGGAATGGCGACGTTATACCATGTGAATGGAACAAAATTGGCAACCTATAATACAGATCAGGATTTGCAAATTGACCTAAGTGACTTTCAAGCGGGAAGTTACTTTTTAAGGTCTCAAGATGGACAAGTTTCTCAACAAATTGTTTTGGTCAAATGAGGAGCATTTTAACATTACTGTTTTGCCTAATAACATTGGCAAGTGAGGCACAATATTGGATCCAAAAATCCTCTTTTGCCGGTGTGGGACGTCACCGAGCAGTCGGATGCGCAACCGAAAACAAAGGTTATCTTGGATTAGGTCATGTCAATGGTTCAGGTGTTAATTACTCTTACCAAGATTGGTGGGAATATGACCCGTCCTCTAATTCATGGTCACAACGCGCGAATTTTCCAGTTGCGAATTATGGAGCTACCAGTTTTGTGGTCAATGACCAGCCTTGTGTCGGGGGAGGAGCAGCCTTAGATGGACAATTTTATACCTTCAATCCAGATCAAAATACTTGGACGGCAATTGCTGCTTGTCCATTTTTTAATCCAGGTGATACACAAGGGTTTTCGGTAAATAATAAAGGTTATGTATACGTCGGCCAACAAATGGCAGAATATGACCCAAGTAACAACAGCTGGAGCTTAACTGCTTCACCACCGGTATCCTTTGGATCATGGACGTGTTCATTCACCATAGAAGGAAGTGGATACGTGAAAGCCGGGAATAAATTGTTTGAATACAAACCTTTGCATAACACATGGACTCAACGTGCAGACTTTCCCGGTACAAGCACAGGAGGAAGTTCTGGTTTTTCGATGCTTCAACGTGGATTTGTCACCTGTGGATATGTTGGTGGCTTAAGTACGGTGACGAGTCAAGTATGGTCTTTTTATCCAGGAACAAATACTTGGCAAGCGGAATTAGAATTCCCTGGAATCTCTAGACGATTCCCAGTTGCCTTTTCCATTCATAATAGAGGGTATTTTGGCACAGGAACAAACGGGATTAATCTAAATGATTTCTGGCAATACAATCCTACGATCAATACTTCAGAGCTTTCCGAGACTGATGATTGGTCATGGAGCATCTACCCGAATCCAAGCTCGGATTTCATTCATCTTGAATTACCCCTTGAATTCCCTTCAGGACAGATAGGGGAGTTAAGGAATTTGTCAGGACAGTTGATCCAACGAATCGAGCTGCATCCGGGAATAAATCAATTGGACGTCTCCAATCTTCCTACTGGAACTTATTTGATGAGCGTTCAAACTCAAGATCAAACATCGAGTAAACTAGTTAAAATCTTGTAGTATGAATCGAATGAATTTCTTCCTTTTGTGCATCTTTTCTCCGGTTTTACTAATGGGACAGTTTAATACTTGGACCAAGAAAAGTGATTTTATTGCCGGAAAAAGAGAACGAGCGGTGGCCTTTTCAATAGGTGATTATGCCTATGTTTCAACAGGAGTAGATACGACTGAAACCCTATTAAAGGACCTCTGGCAATACGATCCACAACTAGACACTTGGACTCAAAAAGCTGATTTACCGGGAGTGGCGAGAAGGGATGCTGTCGCATTCGCAATCCATGGTAAAGGTTATGTAGGAACAGGAATGGACAATGCCAATGCACTTATCGGAAATAAACTGAAAGATTTGTGGGAATATGATCCTTTGGTAAATGCTTGGACACAAAAAGCAGACTTCCCTGGCTCTGGAGGCAATGGAATTTATTTTTCAACGGCATTCACCGTAGATAACAAAGGGTATATCTGTGGCGGAAAATGGGGCCCAAGTTTGTACTCAAGTCAACTGTGGGAATACAAACCAGGCAATGATGAATGGATTCAACGTGCCAATTTCCCGCCCGGAGTTCGTTACCAATTGAGCTCATTTAGCATTGGGAATTTTGGGTATGTGGGACTTGGGGCGAATCAAGATACTTATAAAAAAGATTTTTACCGCTATAATCCGGGATCGAATCAATGGACTCAAATCGCTGATTTGATTGGTGGAGAGAGAGGAAGCGCTTGTGCATTTACACTTGATAATCACGGATTTATTTGCTTGGGTTCAAATGGTGGACTTTTAGGTGATTTGCTGGAATACAATCCAGTATCGAATGAATGGGAGTTGCGCTGTGCCTATGGAGGTAGCGAACGAAAAAATGCCGTTGCGTTCGTTGTCAATGGCCGCGCATTCGTTGGACTTGGGAAAGGATATTCAGGTAAAAAAGCGAGTATACAAGAGTATGCAGCACCCAATTATGCACAATTGTCCGAGCTTGAAAATAGCTGTGACATCTACCCAAATCCAACCAGTGGACAAATTCATTTGAACTCAGAACTAGCCTTGGAATCCGTTCAAATTTTCAATCAGCAAGGAACAATGTGTTTTCAACAGGAAATTTCATCCCCATCTGAAATGATAGACTTAAGACATCTGTCGGTAGGAATGTACCTTGTTAGGCTGAAAACAAAAGATGGAAAACACATTCAAAAACAAATCATCATTCACTAGGCGATGCATAGACTTTTATTCTTCCTTTTAATTTCGTTGTCCTTTGACCTTTGTGCACAGGACTATTGGTATCCGCGCGATACCGTGAAGGGCTCGCCAAAAGCTGCCATGGCGGCGACTTCCTTTCAAAACATTGGATTAATAATTGGTGGATTGGATGAGTTTGGGTTTAAACGCAAAATGTATTCTTATTCACCCTTTCAAAATGATTGGGATGAAGAAGTGTCAATTGGAGGGCCTTCTGGAGATGGATTAGAACGAGGTTCCGCTTCTGCATTTTCCCTTTACCATGAAAACGTGCAGAAAGCATACGTATGCCTGGGACAAACGCCGACAGTGGCCTACATGAAGGATTTGTGGGAATTTAATCCACAAACAGAAACGTGGTCTCAAAAAGCAAATTTTGCCGGTTCAGCGCGACGACAAGCGGTTTGTTTTACATCGGGAAACATCGCATATGTTGGTACGGGAGAAGATGCCCAAGGACTAAAGAAAGATTTTTATGCTTACGATCCAACAACAAATAGTTGGACACAAATAGCCGATTTCTCAGGTACCGCTAGACGTGATGCCGTGGCATTTGAGTTGAATGGATTTGGATTCGTTGGCACAGGAGACGATGGCACGCTGAAAAATGACCTTTGGATGTATGATGTTCCATCTGATGCTTGGATTGACAAGGCGACCTTTCCTGGAACTCCTCGCGCTGGTGCCGTCGCATGGGGTGCATTCCCGGTTGCATACGTGGGAACAGGGGAGGACTCAAATGGGGACTTTAAAAATGATCTTTACGAATACAATTATTACCTAAATGCTTGGATTCAACGAGCAAATTTACCGGCTCCAGGAAGGAAAAATGCATTTTCGTTCTACATCGATGGTGTTTCGTATGTTGGAGGAGGATACAATGGTATTTTTCTCGAAGATTTTTGGGCCTATGCTGGCACTGCCGGAATAAATTCAGTTGAAACGGCCGACGTTCAGTTATTCCCAAATCCGACCCAAGGTCACTTGCAGGTGCTTTCGGATGAGGTCCTGCAACAAATCAGCATTCAATCCATGGATGGCAAACAACTTTTTAATTCATCCGACAACATCAAAGCACTTGAATTAGATGTTTCGAATTGGCCTGTTGGGACCTATTTTTTCCAATACGAAATCAAGGGTAAAAATTACGTGAAAACATTTGTGAAATGCGACTAATTTTCTTTTTGTGTCTCGGATGCATACTATTTGCGTGTTCAGAATCACCGCAAACGAAGGAGTCCTTCAAACCAAAGCAACATGCTCCAAAGATAGAAAAGCAACAACTTGTTCAAACAAGCGCACCGAAGAGCTCGCGCTATACCGTTGCTACCTTTTCACAGCCAGAGGGATGGGGTTACTACATTTGTGAAAATGGAAAACAAATCATCAACCAAAAATCAATTCCCGGTGTTCCAGGAAACCAAGGGTTTTCGAGTTCTGAAGAAGCATTAAAAGTGGCTGAATTGGTTCGGACTAAAATCGAAAATGGAACTTTTCCACCGACGATTTCAGAGGAAGAACTTCAAAAACTAGGAATTTCTTGGAGTAATTGAGCTAGGTACTCGGCTTTTTAGCTGAAATCAACTAACTTTGTCTCCATGAAAAGATACCGAATTTCCGAGATATTAGCTGAAAATTCACCCTTGAAAATTGGTGAAGAAATCAATGTAAAAGGATGGGTTCGTGCCTTCCGAAGCAACCGTTTCATTCAATTAAATGACGGTTCTTGTATGGCAAACATTCAAGCCGTTGTTGATTTTGAACAATGGGATGAAGCTCTTTTAAAGCGCATCACCACTGCTTCAGCATTATCTTTGACGGGAAAATTGGTGGAATCTCAAGGCGCAGGACAACAAGTAGAATTGCAGGTAGAACAAATCGAAATTTTAGGTGATGCCCATCCGGATGAGGTTCAAAAAACAGTCATGCAACCGAAACGCCATAGTTTGGATTTCTTGCGTGAACAAGCACATTTGCGATTTAGAACAAACACGTTTGGAGCAGTATTCCGTATTCGTCATGCCGTAGCCTACGCCATTCATCAGTTTTTTAACGACCGTGGATTTTATTATCTGCACACACCAATTATTACGGGTTCTGATGCCGAAGGAGCGGGAGAAATGTTCCGTGTCACAACCCTAGACGCGAAGAATCCACCGTTGAATGAGGATGGGTCCGTGAACTTTAAAGAAGATTTCTTCGGGAAAGCAGTGAACTTAACGGTTTCTGGACAATTAGAAGCGGAATTGGCAGCAACTGCATTGGGACAAGTGTATACATTTGGACCTACGTTTCGAGCAGAGAATTCCAATACTTCGCGTCACCTTGCGGAATTCTGGATGATTGAACCGGAAGTTGCGTTCAATAATTTAAAGGACAACATGGATTTAACAGAAGATTTCTTAAAATACATCTGTTCCTATGTCCTCAATCATTGTTCGGAAGATGTGAAGTTCTTAAGTGAGCGCGATGCGCAAGAACAAGCACAAAAACCACAGAATGAACGCAATGAAATGACGTTAATCGAACGATTGAAGTTTGTCATTGAAAATCCATTCAAACGTCTGACCTACACGGAAGCGATTGATGTATTAATGAATTCAAATCACTACAAAAAGAAGAAATTCAAATATCCTGTTGAATGGGGAATCGATCTTCAAAGTGAACACGAGCGCTATTTAGTGGAAAAAGAGTTCAATTGCCCAGTGATTTTAACGGATTATCCAGCGAAAATCAAAGCATTTTATATGCGTTTGAACGAAGATGGAAAAACCGTAGCTGCAATGGATGTCTTGTTCCCTGGAATTGGTGAAATCGTTGGTGGTTCACAACGCGAAGAACGGTACGATGTCTTGCTTCAAAAATGTGAGGAATTCCACATTCCAGCGGAAGAACTTTGGTGGTATATGGATACACGTAAATTCGGTACCGTTCCACATGCTGGATTCGGACTTGGTTTCGAACGCATGGTGATGTTCGTAACGGGAATGTCCAACATTCGCGACGTTATTCCTTTCCCTCGAACACCATTGAACGCTGAGTTTTAATCCAGGCAATTTTTCCCTGCAATATATCCAGTGGTCCACGCGGCTTGAAAATTGAATCCGCCCGTGACTCCGTCTATATCAAGTATTTCTCCAGCGAAGTGCAAGCCTGGAACACGTTTGCTTTCCATATTGCGAATGTCGATGTTCGTCATAGCAACTCCGCCAGCAGTCACAAACTCCTCTTTGAAAGTGGTCTTGCCTTTGACTTCGTAACGATCGTTTAGGAGGATATTGACCAACTTATTGGTGTTCTTTTTGCCGAGTTCATGCCAGCGTATTTCACTCGGAATGTCGGCTTTCGTCAGTAAGAAATGCCAGAGTCGATTGGTAATGGGAAAGGGATTCAAATTTTGCACTTTTTTAGCGCCATGGAGTTGGGCAGTGTGTTCAATGTCTGCCCGTAAATCAACTTCCTTCTTGTCATTCAACCAATTCACTAACACGTGAAAATGATAGGTTTTTTCTGCTAGAATTCGTGCTCCCCAAGCGGAAAGCAAAAGCACTGCCGGACCACTCATGCCCCAATGTGTGATGAGCAAAGGACCTTGTCCAAGGAGTTTTGTTCCTTCCACTCTAACACTGGCTTTCTCAACCACAGTTCCCATTAATTCGCGTACGGGATTTTCAGGCATATTGAAGGTAAATAACGACGGAAGTGGCTCAACAATGTCATGTCCCAATTCTTCCAACCAAGCGAAGTTACTGCGTTTGGGTTGTCCTCCGGTTGTCACGATTACTCGCGTGGCATCAACTATTTTTTGATCCGAATGTAGCTTGAATCCATGCGGTAGCACCTCGATTTTTTTGACCCCTTGATTCATCCATATATGCACCCCAAGTTTTTTAGCCTCGGATAAAAAACAATCAATAATGGTTTGCGAATCGTTACTTTCAGGGAATAAACATCCGTCCGGATAAGTTTTCATGCGGATTCCGCGCTCGGCAAACCAGTCGATGGTCGATTGCGCATTGAATTGTTCAAAGGCTTTCTTCAGGTAGTTTTCTCCTCTTGGATAATAGGTCGATAATTGTTTGTTATCAAAACAGGCATGTGTCACATTGCAGCGTCCACCACCAGAAACCTTCACTTTTGCTAATAGTTTGGATGATTTTTCTAAAATGCTCACTTGTGCCGTTGGATGGTGTTTTTTCGCACTTAAGGCCGCAAAAAATCCTGCAGCTCCTCCTCCAATAATAACAATGTGCTGTTTCGACATATGATGGGCAAAATTAGCCTAAAATATGGATTGAATCACCATTTTTCTTCCTTGAAAACTGACTTCATCTTTCTCAGATTTACCGAGCAGTGCAGTTCCCAATGGTGCTTGTGGATTTAAACAAAACACAGCTTGATCATCCACCTGTAAAAGCCCATGTCCGATTGAAAAATAATACCATTGATTTTCACATTTCACCAAGGAACCCAAACTAACTTTTAGGTGTTTTTTTGTGGAATCGATGCGATTTAGTGTGGTGAGTTGTTCTTCGATGATTTGAACCTGTTTTCCTAGCTTTTCTTGTTCCAATTGAACCATGGCAACACCAACCTCGTGTTTATCGCCTGCAGAGCTTTTAGCATCATTCGATTTTCCTTCGGATGCATCGCGTAAAATGGTATTTAATTTCTGATGTTTTTGTTGAAGAGCCTCGCTTAAGGCCTCGTGAATTTTGATTTTTAACATGGGCTTATTTTCCAAATAGATAGCAAAATGAGAATTCAAAAGCCCCTTGCGTTTTCGCTAAATCGGAAAGACCGGAAATGGTAAAATCATAAGACACATTCAATTGATATTGATTCACTTGAAATCCTACTTTTCCAATCATGGCATCCTTCCATCGATTGTATAATCCAAAGGACAAAAAGTTTTGAGAAGCAGATTTTCCCGAGAGACTACCTTTGATGTAATAACGATAGGCTGCACCATACACACATTCATGTGAGGATTTTTGCTGTTGGTAGAAAAGCAATGGAACCAACGCTGTTTTCGTGTTTTTCATGGAAATTTCTGCACTCGCAAAAAGAGTACTTCGCATGTATAAACGTTCCTTTTCATTGGCTAAAAACGAATAAACAGGTCTATTCACATGGAAAAACCCGAGTCCAGCTGTTGCGCTATGAATCACCCATGATTGACTTCCCGCATTGCTTTTTCGATAGCGGTATAAGGTTCCCGCTCCTGCGTCTTTGAATGAAAATTGTGCCGTGGGCAATGGTTCCCCGCTCAAAATACTCGGGTCATACGCCAAACCATTGTATTGATTTCCCCACCTTCCATTATTCCCGTCGATGCTGCGTTGCCCTAAACCTGCATAGATTCCAAGCCCCAAAGTGGAATTTCGTCCTAGACTTAAATGATACGCACCACTTATGGAAATCTGCGAAGTTCGAATGGATAAATCACCTGTTTGGTCGTTGTATATTTGCAGACCCAAAGCGAAAAATCCATTGCTTCGGCGTTTGTCTTTTTGCAAACGTGCATCGAATCCTGCAGCCATTGTTTGAAAAGGACTGGCCAGACTTTTCCACTGAGTTCGGTAATTCAATCCTGCGCGAATTGGGGCCTCACTTCCTGTTTGTGCAGGATTGACCAATAATGGAGTTTGATCTACTTGTGAAAAATGTAAATCTTGGGCTTGTGTACCGAAATAAACGAGGGAACACAAGAAAATGAGTTGAGTTTTCTTCATCGCTTATTTCATTAAAGTGAGGTTTCCAGAACGAATAACAAAATCGCCATTCTGCAGTTTGATGGTTAATTTGTAGGCAAATACACCTGCATTCAATTCCTTGTCTTTGTACTTCCCATCCCAGCACGCGTTTTGATCTTTCGTTTGAAACACACACTGCCCCCAACGATCATAAATCGAATAGTCTAATTCTGCAATGCAATTTCCATATACGCATGCTTGCTTATTTTCATTGTTTGCACTAGCCGGTGAAAAGATGGTAGGAACATAAATATCTCCACAGACTTCCGTGACGTAAATCATCACCTCTGCTTGACCGGTACAGCCGTTTGGAGCTGTTCCAGTTACCGTGTAAAGCGTTGTAGCAGTGGGTGAAGCACTTGTGCTGGCGCAAGTTGGACATGTTAAATCATCCGGAGGACTCCATTGATAACTGGCGGCACCGAAAGCATTGATGATGACACTTTGTCCAGACAAAATGGAGGTGGAAATCGGACTTGCCGTTACATTAATGGATCCTGTTCCTGGTATGAGATAGGATTCCGAACTTGCACAATCATGTGCATCGCTAATCGTTAAACTAGGTGTGCTTCCTGGAGCTAAATTAGAAAGACTTGTTGCGTTTTGTCCGGATGGACTCCAAGTATACGTGTATGGACCTGTTCCGCCAGAAACAACAACAGATATCGATCCATTGTCGGTGGTACAGGAGGATGGAATAATGGTTTCGGTAATCGTGATTTGAGTTGGTTCCGTAATCGTTACACTAGCTGTTCCAATACACCCGGTATTATCCGTGACTTGAACAGCATAAATTCCTGCACTCAAATTACTTGCGGTGGCATTTGTCCCTCCGCTTGGTGTCCATGCATACGTGTACGGAGAAGTCCCACCTGAAACTTGCGCCATTGCTGCACCGTTTGTCCCACCAAAACAGGAAATATTCGATACGGTGCAATTTACTGTCGGACCGTTCGAATTACTAACAGTCGCTGTGCCATTGCTCGTACATCCATTCGCATCGGTAATCACCAACGAATAGACGCCTGCTGCTAAATTTGCAACTGTGGCAGTGTTTCCATTTCCAGGTGTCCACAAATAACTGTAAGGCGCTGTTCCTCCGTTAACCAAAGCACTTACAGATCCATTGGATGTTCCACACAAGGTACTGACTGAACTCGTGCCCACCGCAAGCGCTGCAGTTGGCTGTGTCACATTTATTGTCATACTTCCTGGACAATTATTGACGTCCAAAATGGATACCGAATACGTTCCTGCAAGCAAATTGTTTACGTTCGCTCCATTCCCTGTGTTGGGAGTCCACGAATAAGTATAGGGTCCTATTCCGCCACTTGCATTCACAGTAATTGCTCCGTTGTTTCCACCAAAACAAGAGACATTCGTGATGTTACTTGCATTCACGGTTAAAGAGGTACAAGGTGTTGTTGTGCACGGAACTAGGTTTACAGCCGTGAAGGTGTAAACGGTTCCAGCATTATCGGTGACTTGAAATTGTGTGGACCCAGCCGGTGGAGTGACCGTCGTTCCCGTGGCAAAATTGACATATGCAGCCGGAGAACTACACGAAGTAACGGGCGTAAAACCATTTAAACATTGTCCAAAAAACCAAGTATATCCGCAATTTTGACATTCTGTTTGATTCGTGATCGGTGTATTCGTTGCAGGAACATAGTTCGACCAAGAATAAGGTCCTACACCACCTGAAACAGTGAATTGTCCATTCGATTCCAAACAAACTTGTAAGCCGGCACAAGGACTCACTGTGATTTGAATGGAATCAGCACCACAAGGTAAGGTGTAAACAATCGTTTGAACACCAACTCCAGCGATACTTGGATTAAACACTCCATTCGCATTTACGCCAGGCCCTGACCATGTTCCACCAGTCGTGCCAGCTGTTAAGGAAATTGGAGCGTCCGTAATGCAAACCGAATTTGGTTGACAAATGGTTGCGTCACAACACGTGCTTGCAATGGGCGCACAGGTTCCAACTGCAATGGAGCGTATGGCACCGCTGCGGGTACTACTTGTGGATGTCCCCGTTCCTCCCACAGCAATTAACTCACCATTGGTATTGATTTCTAAATCATATACAGCAAATGTGGTTGGATAGAAGGCTTGTTGAATTAATAATTGGTCGTATTTAACAACCCCAGTGGTTGATCCCACGTATATGTTGCCGCATTGATCGATTGCAATTCCTGAATTTCCAACGGTATAACCACCCAAAAAAACACTGTTGTATTGTCCTCCTGGAATGGTATTATCCTGAATGAAAGAACAATCTTGTAAACTGCGTTTTTCAATTTTATTTCCACGGTTAAAATACAGGTGATTTTGGTCAGCAGCTAGGGCGCAAATCCCTGAATTGTCATAACGGTAATTTTCCAACTTATATCCCCATCCAGCACCATGATTCATTTTGAAAAAGCTCGTTGTACCAGTTGGACAAAGCGTAAAATTGTCATTTACATATCCCATGGTATCTTGGGTCATGAAGTAGTATTTCCCGTTTTTAGCAGAGGTAATCGACCGCACTTCCTCTACATTGGGTGGAATACTCGTTGTTGGACCATTGGAAATAAACTGTTGATTAGTGATGTTCAAGTTGGAGGTATTGACATTGTAAATCACAGCATCTAATTGCAACAGAGCACCTCCAGTTCCACCAATGACCAAACTACTTTCATCACAATTAAAGGCGATGGTCCAAAATTCAGCACTGGAAAGTATTCCCCCTGGATTGGCATTGTTTAGAAGTAGTGCACCAGTTGGACTAATTTTCTGAATTTGTGCCACTGATCCCGCTGTTACATAAGAATTTCCCGCATTGTCAACAGCAAAGGTTCCTAACCACACGTTGGATGTATCGTAAGGCGTGTTGTAAGTCCATTGCAAGGTTCCGCTGGCATTGTATTTTAAAATTTGCATGGGCATAATTCCCCCAAGTGCATAGACATTTCCTGCGCCATCCCGATCACATTCCCATACAACATCCCAATTTGTCGCAAAAACGGGTGTTTGGATCCATGGATCGATGAATAAATCTGCTGTTTGCTGGTAAGATCCTACATTAAATTTGACCTTTTTTTGGCTCACTTGAAAATTGCTTTTCAGCTCTTTTTTCTCTTCACCTTGAAACGAATACGGTGCGTGGTCAATGATGTCGCCAAAGGCAGATGGAATATGAATTTCTCCTTGAATAAACTGGACGTTTCGATCGTATTCCATTTCAATGTCTGCAGGATTCCCGCCGGGATGCACTATGAACACATACTTCAATCCAATTTGAGGGTGTACGGTAAATTTTAAATCGATGAATGGATAAATGTTCTCATATATGAGCTCTTCAAAGGCCTTTGCATGTGAAATCGCTTCATAACTTCCGTCTGTATTTTGAACCGAATAATTATGATCATCGGTCCTGGGTCTGAGTCCGAATAATTTCACTTTTGCATTGGCGTTGACATAGCGCATGGAAACTTCGTCGCTTTTAAATTTGAATTTCCCAACGATGCGCTCTTGCTCTTTGTATTCTTGAGGAACATGCGCCAATGAAGCCCTTAAAGCATCGCGTTCTGCTTTGGGCACTTTAACAGCTTCTAGAAAGGAATAGTTGATTCCTGATTTTCCAAAGAAAATGCGTGTGGAACCAAAGTCAACACCGTACAATATTTTCCCTGTTTCATTTGTGGCAAATGCATCAAATTGACCTTTATTCTCAATAAAAACACGGGCTTTTTGGTAGGATACACTCCAATTTTCCCCCTTTTCTTGTGCGAAAAGTGAAAAAAAACCGAATAAACTAAAGCATAATAGTAGTCGTTTGTTCATTGCGTAATTCAGTGTTTGGTTTAAACAAATATAAACTTTTCAAGACTAAAATAAAATGGGCTAGAATATGAATCAACGGGTATAAAACGTGCGCTACTTTTCTGTTCCAATCCTACCTTGTTCCTTTGGTCCATTTATCGTAAATTCGCAATCTCAAAAGTTCAAGAATGATGCGCTCAAAATATCCGGAATATAAAGGATTAAATTTGCCCAACGTGGCTCAATCGGTTTTAGAAAAATGGCAAAATGATTCCATTTTCGAAAAATCTATTACTACCCGAGAAGGCAACGATTCCTATGTGTTCTTTGAAGGACCTCCTTCTGCGAATGGTTTGCCGGGAATTCACCATGTAATGGGTAGAGCAATTAAGGATATTTTCTGCCGTTATCAAACATTGAAAGGAAAACAAGTGAAACGGAAAGCTGGTTGGGATACCCACGGATTACCAGTGGAACTTGGCGTAGAAAAAGAACTTGGAATAACCAAAGAGGACATCGGCACGAAAATCAGTGTGGACGAATACAATGATGCCTGTCGAAAAGCGGTCATGCGTTACACCGACATCTGGAATGAGTTAACAATAAAAATGGGGTATTGGGTGGACATGGAAGATCCATATATTACCTACGAACCAAAATACATGGAATCCGTTTGGTGGTTACTCGCTCAATTGTATCAGAAAAATTTGATTTACAAAGGATACACCATCCAACCCTACTCGCCAAAAGCGGGAACAGGACTCTCTTCTCACGAATTGAATCAACCTGGTTGTTACAAGGATGTGAAAGACACAACAGTAGTTGCGATGTTTAAAGCGAACAATCCTGCTACGATTGCGGCTACTTTTCAGCTAGGTGAAGCTGTCAGCGGACATGCGAAGGACATTCATTTTCTGGCATGGACGACCACTCCATGGACACTTCCTTCGAACACCGCTTTGACGGTAGGACCGAACATTGAATATGCTTTAGTTGCCACGTATAATCAATATACGCACGAACCAATCACAGTTATTCTCGCTAAAAATCTAATTGGATACCAATTCAGTAAAGGATTTGAAGCACAGGAATCCATGTCCGCTTTATCGAGCTATGAAGCCGGAGCGAAAATCATTCCATATACAGTTTTAGGAACCTGTTACGGAAAGGATTTACTTGGAATTTCATATGAACAATTATTGCCTTATGCATTACCAGCAGAAAATCCTGAGAAAGCTTTTGTGGTGATTCCTGGTGATTTCGTGACGACAGAAGACGGAACGGGGATCGTTCATACGGCGCCAACCTTTGGTGCGGATGACGCGAAAGTTGCAGCGGACGCAGGAGTTCCGGCGATGTTGGTAGCGGACGAGCGCGGAAACTTGGTGCCTTTGGTTGACTTACAGGGTCGTTTTCGTCCTGAAATGGCTGAATTTGCTGGCATGTACGTGAAAAACGAATATTATAATGAAGGCGAAGAACCAGAACGTTCAGCTGATGTGCAAATTGCCATCAAATTAAAAGAAGAAAACAAGGCTTTTAAAGTCGAAAAATACGAGCACAATTACCCACATTGTTGGAGAACAGATAAACCCGTTTTGTATTATCCGCTCGATTCTTGGTTTATCCGTGTGACAGATAAAAAAGACCGAATGGTGGAATTGAATCAGACCATTCAATGGAAACCAGAATCTACAGGTTCAGGTCGCTTTGGAAAATGGTTGGAAAATGCCAACGATTGGAACCTTTCGCGCTCTAGGTATTGGGGAATTCCCATTCCAATATGGTCGACAGCAGAAGGAGATGAGCGTATTTGCATCGAATCTGTTGCGCAATTGAAAGCGGAGTGTGAAAAGTCTATTGTTGCTGGATTCATGCAGTCAAATCCTTTTGCTGCGTTTGAAACTGGAGATATGTCCACCGAAAATTACGCTCAAATCGATTTGCACAAACACCGAGTAGATGCAATAACGTTGGTATCGCCTTCTGGCAAACCGATGAAAAGAGAAGCAGATCTCATCGATGTTTGGTTTGATTCGGGATCTATGCCCTATGCGCAATGGCATTATCCGTTTGAAAACAAAGAACTCATAGAAAATCGCCAAGCGTATCCTGCAGATTTCATTGCAGAAGGCGTGGATCAAACCCGAGGTTGGTTCTATACTTTACATGCCATTTCTACCATGGTGTTTGATTCCGTTGCCTATAAAAATGTAGTGTCAAATGGATTGGTACTCGACAAAAATGGACAAAAAATGTCCAAGCGTTTAGGAAATGGAATTGATCCTTTTTCTACCCTTGAGAAATACGGTCCGGATGCGACGCGTT
This sequence comes from Crocinitomicaceae bacterium, assembly GCA_024643555.1. GTDB lineage: Bacteria > Bacteroidota > Bacteroidia > Flavobacteriales_D > Crocinitomicaceae > UBA952. The sequence goes on from JAHEMQ010000010.1 coordinate 42,692, forward strand.
GGTACATGATCACCAATGCGCAACCATGGGACAATTTGAAATTTGATTTGGATGGAATTACAGAAGTGCAACGTAAATTTTTCGGGACACTCTACAACACGTATTCCTTCTTTGCTTTATATGCGAACGTGGATGAATTTGATTATTCAGAAGCGGAAATTCCGTTAAACGAGCGACCGGAAATTGATCGTTGGGTTCTTTCCAAACTTCATTCGCTCGCTGCAGAAGTTGATCAGGCGTTTACAGAATATGAACCAACAAAAGCCGGACGCGCCATTCAAGATTTTGTGACCGAACAATTATCCAATTGGTACGTGCGCTTATGTCGCCGTCGTTTTTGGAAAAATGATGACCCGAAGGATAAACTTGCGGCCTATCAAACCTTGTACACTTGCCTGGAAACAGTGGCTATTTTGGCTTCACCAATCGCACCATTCTTCATGGATCAATTGTTCCAAGATTTAACGAAAGTTTCGGGCAGACATGGACTTGAATCAGTGCATTTAGTAAATTACCCGAAGGTGGATGATGCATGTATCGATAAACGATTAGAAAGCCAAATGGAATTAGCTCAAAAGTCTTGCTCCTTGGTGCTAGGCTTGAGAAAAAAACACATGATTCGTGTGCGTCAGCCACTACAAAAAATGATGATTCCTGTGTTAAGCCAAGATATTGCTGACCAAATCATGCATGTCAAGGAGTTGATACTTTCCGAAGTAAATGTTAAAGAATTGGAATTGTTAACGGATGGAGCAGGAATGCTCGTGAAAAGCATCAAACCAAATTTCAAAACAATCGGCCCGAAATACGGGAAACAAATGAAGTCCATTGCGAATTTAGTGGCAGGCTTTACACAAGAAGACATTGCAAGCATTGAACAAAATTCAGGTTGGAGTGGGGAAATAGAAGGCTCGACAGTGGTTTTAGAGTTGACGGACTTTGAAATCAATGCACAAGATATCCCTGGATGGTTGGTCGCAACTGAAGGAGGAATCACGGTTGCATTGGACATCACAATTTCCGAAGACTTAAAGGCAGAAGGTCTAGCTAGAGAAATTGTCAACCGAATTCAAAACATGCGTAAGGACGCTGGATTGGAAGTGACGGATCGTATTGAAGTGATGCTGGATACAACCCAAGTAATTCAGGCAGCAATGAAACAATTTGAAGCGTATATTTGCAATGAAGTTCTTGCAAGTGGATTGCGTTTTGAAGTACTCACAGAAGGACAAAAGGAAGACATCGAAGCGGAAGGAGATACCATGATTCAATTAACTAAACTGATTTAAGACCATGAATTGGATATTTGACGGAAAAGAAGTTGCCACAGCGGGCGGAGCAGCCATCACTTGGCACGACCACCGCTTTTTTGAAATCACCCATAATGGTGTGGTTTTTCATGGTGAAATGATGAAAGATGACTCGGAGAATCGTGCCCTAACCATCAAAATTAATCACCGTGTTTTTCAAGTGAAAAGAAAGGGTGAATTAGATGAAATTATTGCTTCATTAGGCTTTGACAAGCCGAAGATTCGCAAGCTAAAAGAACTAGCAGCGCCAATGCCTGGACGTGTAACGAATATTCACGTGGAAGTTGGTCAATCAATCGAACCTGGTGATCCAATTTTATCCTTGGAAGCCATGAAAATGGAAAATGTTTTAAAGGCAGAAGGAATGGGCATAGTAAGTCAAATCAATGTGATTCAAGGCGATGTAGTTGACAAAGGAACGATATTGGTTTCCTTCGATTAACCCTTATTTGATCCATATTTCAATCGATTTATTGTCGTTTAAAGTAATTTTCGCCTCTTCAAAGCTCGGAGCGGAAAACATCCCCCGTGCATTTCTCGAAAAACCATACGCTTCTGTTGGGGCGCCAACTAGATTTTTATCCAAAATCCCATTGTTGTTTTCATCGTGAAAAACAGCAACCGCATAGTCGTTTTTGTCTAAATCAAGAAAGGTGTATTTTGTTTTGGATTTTGTCGTTTCAACAAACACACCTTTAAATTGCTTTCCTTTTATTGGAAAGGAATCTTCTTTGCGAAACAAGCCAAAAGATATTTTTCCTTTTGAGTTTTGAATGTTGGTTACGGTAACTGTTAAATCGTTCCGCGTACTATGCGAACGCTTTCCAGAGGTGAAAGAGACCAAACCGAATAAAAGAAATATGGAAAGTGATTTCATACCTGCCTAACAAGTTTAACAATAATTTGTTTGGATTCCATGACTTTCATGCGGTTTTCCTCATAATCCTGCCTAAATTTGTATCATGAGTAAATTCGTTTTAGTAACAGGAGGAGCCGGATACATTGGTTCTCACACAGTGATTGCCTTAATAGCGAGAGGATATACACCTGTCATTGTGGATGATTTTAGAAACGCCAATGAAGTGGTGATGAAAGGCCTTTCTGAAATTTTGGGCTATGAACCCATTTTACATCGCGCAGATATTTGTGATCCGTCTGAAATGAAAGCGATTTTTCAAAGGTACAATTTCCATGGTGTGATTCATTTTGCCGCCTATAAGGCAGTAGGAGAATCTGTACAAAGACCCTTGAAGTACTATCAAAATAATTTAGCTGGATTGGTAAATATCCTTTCACTGATGGAGGAATTTAAGGTCTTGAATTTCGTCTTTTCTTCTTCTTGTACGGTTTACGGGGAACCAAAAGAAACCAAGGAAGTACATGAAGAAACGCCAAAAAGTTTACCGGAATCGCCTTATGGTTACACCAAATGGATTGGGGAACAAATCATCTCAGATTTCTTTCAGTCAGCTCCTGAATTTCACTTAATGAACCTGCGCTATTTCAATCCTGTAGGAGCACATCCAAGCGCTAAAATCGGAGAATTCCCTATTGGAAAACCGAATAATTTATTGCCTTTTGTCACGCAAACAGCCATTGGAAAGCAAGAATGTCTAACCGTATTTGGCGACGATTATCCAACGCGCGATGGTTCTTGTGTTCGAGACTACATTCATGTCATGGACCTTGCGGAAGCACATGTACAAGCCATACAATTCTTGGAAAATCAAAACCAAGGATGCTTAGAAGCGGTTAATATCGGAACCGGAACCGGAACAACTGTACTAGAAGTCATTCGCGTTTTTGAACACGTAACGAATCAAACACTCCATTACCAAATTGGACCGAGAAGGGCAGGAGATGTAATCGAGATTTTCGCAAATGCAACAAAGGCAAATTCGCTGTTATCATGGAAGGCTTCACGTTCGATAGAAGATGCCGTTCGCGATGCGTGGAATTGGGAATTAGCCTTAAATAAACAGTCCTAAGATGTCCTTTCTAATCGATACACATGCGCATTTGTATGCAGAAGAATTCACGGAGGATTTATCAGCGATGATGCAACGTGGCCAAGACGCCGGACTTCGCGCGATTTTATTGCCAAATATTGATGTGAGTTCCATTGAACCCATGGAGAAATTGGCAGCTAGCTATCCGCACTGCATTCAAATGATGGGACTTCATCCGACGTATGTCAAAGAAAATTGGGAGCAGGAATTGGCGCAAATTGAAACGAAGCTTTTTGCGAATCCGAATCAGTATTGTGCCATTGGAGAAATAGGCATGGACCTTTATTGGGACAAAACCTTTTTGGAAGAACAGAAAATGGTTTTTCGTCGTCAATTGCAATGGGCAAAAGAACTAAAGCTACCGATTGCTATACATGTGCGAAAAGCTTTTGACGAGCTTTTTCAAATCATGGACGAAGAATGGACGCCATCACTTAAAGGCGTTTTTCATTGCTATACTGGTAGCGCAGAACAAGTGAAAAAAATCCTCACCTATGAACACTTTTACTTTGGAATAGGGGGAGTCTTGACTTACAAAAATGCGGGATTACAAGAGGTCCTTCCTCACATTCCTTTGAATCGACTTGTACTTGAAACGGATGCGCCGTATTTAAGCCCAGTCCCTTACCGTGGCAAACGAAACGAATCAAGTTTTGTCGCTGAGGTTGCGGGTAAAATAGTTGACATATTAGGGATTTCCATGGATGAGGTCAAACAAACAACGAGTTCAAATGCCATCGAATTATTTCAATTGCAAAAATTCCTAAATTTATCCCATGACTAACATTCTCCTCATTTACACCGGTGGTACCATTGGGATGATTAAAAATCCATTGACGGGAGAATTAGAGAGTTTTAATTTCAAGCACATTCACGACCATGTTCCCGAGTTGGGACGCTTGAATGTTCACATCGAAAGCATCAGTTTTGATCAACCCATCGATTCATCCGAAATGAACTTAGGGCATTGGAAAATCATGGCAGAAATGGTCAGCGATCACTATGAAAATTACGATGGATTTGTCATTTTACATGGTTCAGATACCATGGCCTTTTCTGCTTCGGCGTTGAGCTTCATGTTGCAAGGACTTAAAAAACCAGTCGTTTTTACGGGCTCGCAATTGCCCATCGGGACCATTCGTACAGACGGAAAAGAAAACTTAATAACAGCCATTGAAATTGCGGGAATGCAAGATGAACATGGAGTGGCCTTGCTACAAGAAGTGGCGGTTTATTTCGAGTATTCATTATATCGCGGGAACCGAAGCAGCAAAATATCGGCAAACCAATTTGAGGCGTTTCAATCCCCAAATTATCCCGAATTAGCAAAGGCAGGTGTTCAGATTGAATGGCAGAAAGACCGTTTGTTCCGAAGTCCTTTGAATGCACTAAATGTATTTACGGCGTTTAGCGACGAATTGGCCTTAATTCGCTTATTTCCAGGCATTCATTTTGGAGTATATGAAACCATTTTTACCAATCCACAAGTCAAAGCAATCGTATTAGAGACATATGGCTCTGGCAATGCTCCTTCTGATGCGACCTTTCAAGCACTTGTTTCAAACTTCATTGCAAGAGGTGGAGTTGTCCTCAATATTACGCAATGTGGTTCAGGGGCAGTGCAACAAGGAGCGTATCAAACCAGTTCGTTTTTTGAGCGCGTAGGTGTGGTGAGTGGAAGAAATCTCACTTCTGAGGCGGCCATTACCAAATTGATGTACTTGCTTGGTCAGCCTTCTACTTTGGACCTAAAACAAAAATTACAGGAATCCCTTGTCGGCGAAATGGACTAAGCTTTTTTCACTTCGATTAATTCACTTTCCTCCACTTTCACAATTCTTCCCGGGAATTTTTCCACCATGTTCATATCGTGCGTTGCCATTAATATCGCAGTGTTTTCTTCTTTTGCCACGGCAATTAAAAGCTGCATGATTTCCTCGGAAGTTTCTGGGTCTAGGTTCCCTGTTGGTTCATCGGCCAAAATCAGTGAAGGTTGATTTAATAAAGCGCGTGCAATGGAAACGCGTTGTTGTTCTCCACCAGACAAGGTATGAGGGAAGTTGTTTGCTTTTTGCTCAATGCCCACTAATTGAAGACAACTTAAAGCTCTTTTCTGTATGAGCACTTTATCCTTCCAACCTGTGGCGCCTAGAACGAATTTTAAGTTTTCGATCACCGTACGATCGGGGAGTAATTGAAAATCTTGAAATACAATTCCAATTTTTCTTCGAAGAAAAGGAATCTCTTTTTTGGAAATACGCTTAAGGTTATATCCAGAGACATGTCCTTCCCCTTCTGTCAAAGGCAATTCACCATAAAGTGTTTTTAATAAACTACTTTTCCCACTTCCGGTTTTACCAATTAGGTAGGCAAATTCAGTTTCTTCTAAATCAAACCAAACGTTCTTCAAGATCAACTTATCTTGTTGATAGATTTGGGCATTTGCGAGGGTTATTACTTTTGACACGGCATATACTTTAGAACAAAAGTGCTCATTTTGCTGTAACCATTTAAATCCTACTCCGATAATATCTTAACACTTTCAGGTTTAAAACTTTTAAAGGCCCTCTCTTTCTAGCACGTCCCCAATTGTAATTTTACATTCTATGAATCGTAACTTGCGCCATCTCGTCTTTGCATTCTTGCTACCCATTCATTTTTGGGCTCAAGAATCGGCAAAATATGCCGGTGAAAATGCTACCTATTTCCGAGCAGAAGAATTATATGAAAAAGCCCAATATAGTGCGGCAAAACAGGAATTCAGAAGCTTTATCAATGGAAGTATTTCATCCAATAAAAATCAAAATGATCCGCTCTTAGTCAAAGCGTATTATTACGAGGGAATTTCTGCTCTCGAATTGTATAACAATGATGCCATTCCCTTGTTGGATGCATTTAACAAGGCATATCCAGACAATTTATACAAGAACAAAATTGCCATAAAAGTCGGAAATTATCATTTTCAAAATGAGGATTATGAATCTGCACAAATTGCTTATTCAAAAGTGCCGATTCGCGAAGTGGAGTCAGAAGAAAAGGAAGAAGTACTCTTTAAAATGGGGTATTCTGCCTTTCAAAATGGCGACTTGGAGTCATCTTACGACGCTTTTAGAGAAGTGAAAGATGGTTCCACGCAATATGCGAAACCAAGCCTGTACTTTTATTCCCACATTTCTTACACCAGAAATGCCTTGCAAGTGGCATTGGAAGGATTCCAAAAATTACGAACAGATTCCACGTTTTGTGGTGTTGTTCCCTATTACATTGCTCAAATTTTACACAAACAAGGTAAATTTCAAGAAGTCATCGATTTTGCACCAACAGTCTTGAGTTGCTCCATGGTCAACAATGAATCGGATATTCAACACATTATCGGTGATGCTTATTATCAATTAGGAAAATTCACAGAAGCGATTGGCTATTTGGAAAAATTTCATGCAAAATCAAAAGGAACACGCGATGATTTCTATGAGCTTGGCTTCGCATATTATAAATCTAATCAATTCGAGAAAGCCATCAAGAACTTTGATAAAGTATCAAGACAAGATGATAGCCTTGGTCACATAGCCATGTATCAAATTGGTGATTGCTACTTGAAAGTGGACAAACTTTTACCCGCGAGAAGCGCCTTTGAACGTGCTTCTGAAATGACAAGTCTTTCAACAATTCAGGAAGATGCACTTTATCAATTTGCCGTTATTTCTTTTAAAGTGGACATCAATCCGTACGATGAATCTGTCCGTGCATTTGAAAATTACTTGAGTCGTTATCCAAATACGAAGCGAAAATCAGATGTGTTTCAATATTTGGTGAATGTCTATACCAATACAAGTAACTACGCGAAGGCATTAGAAAGCTTGGATAAATTGCCTTCCATGGATGCTAAATTGAAACGCGTGTATCAAACGGTTGCATTTAATTATGGCGTAGAATTGTTCCAAAAAAATAATTTCACGGATGCAATGACGGCTTTTAAGGCGGTAGAAAAATACCCAATGGACCCTCAAATGGTTGCACTGGCCAGATATTGGGTGGCGGATATTCACTTCCGTCAAAAAGAATTGAAAGAGGCTATTTCGATGTACCGTGAATTTATTTCTTCACCAGCCTCCAACTCTTTACCGGAAAAAATTGATGCGTATTACAACATTGGATATGCATACCTGGACCAAGAGGCATATGATCAATCCATTGAATCGTTTAGAACTTATTTACAGTTTGCGCCAAAGGACAAAAACAAAGTTTTGGATGCAACATTCCGTGTTGCAGATTGCTACTATTTGACACGTCAAAACTTATTGGCTGTTCAGTTCTACAAGGATGCGTTGGCATTAAATTCAGGTTTAAATGATAAAGCCATGTATTATTTGGCAAAAGCCTACGGATTTAATGATCAAGCTCAGGATAAAATCAAAACATTAAATGATTTATTGTCGAATTACAAAAAATCAAAATACCGAATGACCGCTTCATTCGAATTAGGTCGTACCTACATGACAGAGCGAGAATTCGATCAAGCATTGATGACATTTGAGAATTTTTTGAATGAATACCCGAATTCAACCTATGTTTTAGATGTTCGCTTAGACATGGCAGATGCTTACTATAAAAAATGGGATTATGTAAAAGCTGAATCTGCTTATAAAAGCATCTTGGCAGAGTTTGCACAACAACGTGAAATATGTGAGAAAGTTGTGAAGTCTCTGATGGATGTATACAATGCACAAAAAAATCCAGAATTGGCTTCTAAAATTGCAGACCAGTACCCCTGTGCGAATGTCTCCAAAGAGGAAAAAGAGAACATGTTCTATTCTCCGGCATGGAACAGTTATTTAGATAGTAACTATGCGGAAGCAGCTCCAAAATTTGAAGTGTATTTAGCAAAATTCCCAACAGGAAGATTTGTTGATGAAACCTATTTCTATCTAGGCAATAGTTATTTGAAAATCAAAGACACGGTGAATGCCATGGGATATTTTGAGAAATTCCTAGAAACCCCAACGACAGCCTATTCAGAGTATGCAGCGGCCAAATTGGCGTTTTATTTTTACGGTAAAAAGGACTATGCCAAAGCGAATGGGTATTACAAAAAGTTAGACAATTTGGCGTCCAAACCAACAGCAACTTTCCAAGCGAAACTTGGCCAAATGCGCTGTTCCTTCTTAATAGAAGACTACATAAATGCGATCGTTAACGCGAAGTTTGTCCTTGAAAATGCAGCCATCACACCACAATTGAAAATAGAGGCGGAATATTCCATTGGTTTATCGAACTATCACTTAAAAGAATACAATAGTGCTAAACCTTCTTTGGAATGGTTAGTGAAGAACACCACCACAGCAATGGGATCGGAAGCGAAGTATTTGTTGGCAGATATTTATTTTAAAAACAAAGAATTGGCATTGGCTGAAACCGAAATAAAATCCTTGGTGAAAATGAAACCAAGCTACAATTATTGGGTGGCGAAAGGACTGATGTTGCAGACGAGAATTCACATGTTAAACGATGATTTATTCCAAGCAGAACAAACACTTAAATCGGTGATCGACTTCTACCCGGATTCCAACGATGGAATTCAATCAGAAGCAACGGACCTTTGGGATGAATTGATGCAGCTGAAAAATCCTCCTGCCACAGAAGAAAAGGAACCAGAAATGAAAATTGAAATCAATGAAAATTAATCGTATGAAATTCGTATTCACTATATTGACGCTCCTTTTCGCCTCCGAGCTTTTGGCTCAGCGTGATGACGTCGTTTATGAAATGCGTGCACAACGATCGGTCGAACCGGCCTTTCGCATTTTGGCACATCCAAAAATCATCGACACGGTGAAAGCTGCTCAAGTAAAGGCGTATCCACTTTTGTTTTTCCAAGTCCCAACGAAAATTTCCTTGGATACCATTGAAGCTGCCAGTGTGGAAACAACAGAAAAATTAAAACAATTGTATCCTTTCTATGCGAAAGTAGGAGTTGGTTCAACCATTATGCCAATGGGAGAATTATATTATCATTCAACCCGATCTAGAGCGTATCAATATGGTGCAAATGTAAAGCACTTGAGCTCCTTTGGTGACATCAAAGACAGAAACAAAGTCGTTTATGCTCCGGCACAATACGACCGCACAAGTGCAACAGTATTTGGGAAAATCAATGAACGAAACTATAATTTGTCGGGGGATTTTAACTATCAAAATAATGGATTTCATTATTATGGGATTCAAAACGACAGTATTTCGAAGGACTCCATCGCTCAACGTTTTCAATTATACAATGGTTCCGCTGAATACGTTGCGAATCGTGGCGATAGTGCTCGATTGAATGTTAAAATTAGAACAGACTATTCGAATTTTCAATCCAGAAAACCGTCCGATGTGTTGGCGGATTGGCGTGCCGTTGAAAACCATTTCAATATGAAATCACGCCTATGGTACAACAACAGAAATGAACGATTTTATGGCGACATCGGTATTCGATACAACGGCTATAAATACGGTATTTTAGACTCAGTAATGAGTGTTGGCGATACCGGAATTTCAAATCAAAACACAATCATTGATTTCAAACCAGGCGTTTGGACACAAATGTTGGATAATCGTTTGAAAATTGAAATTGGTGTGGGAATCACAGCGGATTTACACACGGAAAAAAATGTGGTTTATCTGTATCCTCATGCAGAATTTAAATACTCGATGTTCCATGATATCTTTATCCCATACTTGGGAATCCGAGGTGGATTAAAACAAAATACCTTTCAAAGTTTGTCCGCTCAAAATCCTTTTATCCGCACCAATCAAACTTTGTTGAATGAACATAATCCGTTCGACATTTATGGAGGATTCAAAGGAACCTTGAGTAAACGCATGAGTTTTAACATTGGTGCTAGTTTCGCACACATCGAAAACAAAGCCTTGTTTGTGACCGATACGTTTGGACTCTACCGCAATCAATTTCACGTGATTTACGATACCCTGAATTTGACTACCATTGAAGGCTCTTTGAGTTATCAAATGAATGAAAAATTGAAAATAGATGGAATTGCTCGCTTCTATTCCTACGAAATGTACCATCAAGCGCGCGCTTGGAATTTACCGCAACTTCAATGTTTAGTCCGTGGTTCTTACAACCTCTACGATAAATTCTTGATCAATTTGGATGGTACTTTGGAAACTGGTAGAAATGCCTTGGTTTACGCGACCGGAGATGGTGTAAAAGAAGAAAATGGCCAGTATTTTGTCAATCTTGGAACCATTGTTGACCTTAATTTAGGAGTGGAGTACCGATACAGCCCGCGTGTTTCAGCCTTTTTACAGTTGAATAATGTGGCAGCACAACGCTACAACCGTTGGTACAATTATCCTGTTCAACCATTCCAAGTAATGGGTGGAATTACGGCCCGTTTCTAAGTAATGGAAACAGAAGCGATTGTCTTAACGAAAATTGGTTCAGCGGCTCAAGCCTTTGAGCGAAAAATAATCCACTTACCAGAAATTGGCGTAGATGAAGTCTGCATCGAAAGTGAAGCTTTTGGACTAAATTATGCAGATGTCATGGCGCGACATGGACTCTATAAAGAAGCCCCAGCATTGCCCTGTGTTTTGGGTTATGAACTAGTAGGAAGGATTATAGCTGTTGGTGAAAAGGTATCCAAAGACTGGATTGGAAAGCGTGTTTTGGCTTTTTCCCGTTTTGGTGGCTATGCTCGAAAAGTGCACACCAAAGAAAATGCCATCGTTGCTATAAACGATATTCCAACTGAAATTGCAATGGCACTCTCTACCCAAGGGGTGACTGCTTATTACATGTCTGAGGTCATTTCTCCCATACGAAAAAATCAACATGTTTTAATTCACGCAGCGGCAGGGGGAGTTGGTTCGTTATTGATTCAATTGGCCAAAAGAAAAGGTGCCGTGGTCTATGCAAAAATTGGCTCAGAAGACAAACGCGCATTCGTCAAAACACTAGGTGCGGACGTTGTATTGAATTACCGAACCGCGAATTACGAAGAAGAATTGTCGAAGTCATTAGGAACAGCAAAATTGAGCGCTAGTTTTAATCCGGTTGCGGGTGATACCATCAAAAAGGACATGAAGTTATTGGGTCCGAACGGACGCTTATTTTTGTTCGGTGGATCACAAATGATGGGAGGAAAATTTGGTTTATTCTCCAAATTGAATTTTTTATTTAAAATGGGGATTGCCTTGCCCATTGGACTGATGATGCAATCTAAAAGCATCATCGGAGTGAACATGTTAAAGATAGCAGATGAATACCCGGATATCATTGCGGAGTGTATGAATGAAATGCTCGCATTGTTTGAGAAAGATGAAATCACCACTCATGTGGGAGGAATTTTTACCGTGGATCAAATGTGTGAAGCGCACGAATTTTTGGAAAGCGGAAAATCAATGGGGAAAATAACCGTTCGCTGGAACTAAGCCTTTTTTGAGTTAAAAAACGACTTTAAAAAGCCAATGATTTGCTTTCTAAATAGAAACATCAACAGCAAATAAGGGATAATCATCAAGTACAGAATCCCACCGTTGATATTGTTTCCAAAAGAATCCTCATCCAATGAAGCGTTTTGTTCTGCCAGCATTTTACACTGTGAACACCCTTGTGCAAAAATGGATTGGGATGTAGAAATAAGCGCTATAAATAGCCCTAGAATTTTAACCTTCATGTCTAAAATATTCGTTAACAAAAGTACGCAAGATTAATTCCAATTCAAAATACTTACTTTTGCTTATGCGATTTCTTTTAGTTCTTATTTCCGCCCTTGTTTTCTTGCCATTAACAAGTTGTGATTTCTCGGCAAAAAAAGTGGACACTTCCAATTTGTCCTTGGATAGTTTGATTGTTCTTTTTCCGGATAGTGTTGAACTTTTAGTGAAAAAAGGAAACCAATTAATCGAGAAGGTTCAGTACCAAGAAGCCTTAGAAGTAGCTGCAAAAGCATATCGATTAGATAGTTTAAAATTTGAAACACGAGTATTGTACGCGGAAGCACTCATTAATAAACCGAGCAGAACAGCAGATGACATGTTGCGTGGTCACCTGATGTACAAAGTCTTGGTGAAATCAAATCCCAAAAGTGAAAAAGCATTGGTTGGCTTCGCAAATACCTACACCATGCTGGAAGACATGGACAATTCCTTTGTATACATTAATAAAGCCCTTCGAATTAATCCAAGGTACCGAGACGCCTACATTTTAAAAGGGACAAATTATCGTTTGAAACAGAACTTAGATTTAGCCATTTCTTCTTACGAAACGGCCGTTCAAATTGACCCAAAATGCACAACAGCCTATTTATCTCTGGCGGTTTTATATGAACTAAAAGGGAAACCAGAACTTGCCATGGAAAAATATACGACGGCATATCAGTTAGCTCCTCGAAATACAGAAGTGATTTATGCATTGGCATTTGCAAAGGAAAACAATGGAAAAATCAATGAGGCCTTATCTTTATATCGTCGAATGTCAAAAATTGACTCCACTTATGCAGATGCATACTTTCACATTGCACGCATTTATCAATTCGAAAAACCGCAATTAGACTCTGCCATGATTTATTATAAACGGGCGATTAAAGCGAATCAAGAGCACGTTCCATCCTATCATAATCTTGGCTTGTTGTACGAAGAAAAAAATGACATCACCAATGCCTTATTTACCTATGCCAAGGTCTTGAAAATAGATCCAGAATATGCTTTAACGAAAGAACGTGTGGCCGCATTGAAAAATAAGCGATGAACCGACAAGAAAAAATAGCATCATTGATTGGTGATGTGCTGATCCCGATTTTAGGTTATTTTCTTTGGAATTGGAGCATCTATTTTATCTGCCTTTTTATTTTAATCGACCAATTTTCAAGAGAACTATCTTTCCTCATTCGAATGCGCATTCTAAGGAATCGCTTTCGTTTAAGCCTACGTTCCTATGTCCTGAACATGCTCGTTTTTTTCGGATTTATTTCAATGATGCATGTGTTCAATTACCTCTTATATCCCGGTATTGGATTCCTTGACAAAATGGAGGCATTTTTCTGGTATAAGGACACTGGAATTGCACAAGGATTTCTGTTATTTCCCTTGATTATTTTCGGTGAACGACTCCGGTTTAAAATGAATATCAAACAATTTTCAGATGAAATGCACCTGCAATCATGGCAAAATCATTCTGTTCAATTGTTCTCCTATTTCATCATTTTTCTCATACTGAGCATAGGTATGACGAGGTTTTCATTGTCCAAAAATCACCTCTTTTTATGCCTCATTTTAGGGCTTGCAGGAGTAACACTTTTTGCTGAAAAACTTCGGGCTTTTTTCCCGAGGTAATTTCCCTTAAATTTGTGTTCTTAGTAGAAATTATGGACAGAAATTTACTTTTAGCTCAAAAAAGAAAAGAGTTACATTTAGCGGGTGGAAAAGAACGCATCGAAAAACAACATCAACAAGGAAAGTTAACGGCTAGAGAACGTGTTACGTTATTATTGGACGAGAATTCTTTCAATGAAATCGGTGCTTTTGTGGAACATCGTTCAAGCAATTTTGGATTAGAAAAACAAAAATACCCAGGAGATGGTGTCATAACAGGCTTTGGAACAATTCATGGACGCTTAGTTTATGTCTATTCGCAAGACTTTACGGTACTTGGAGGATCTCTGTCGGAAACACAAGCCGCAAAAATATGCCGTGTCATGGACTTGGCCATGAAAAACGGCGCGCCGATTATCGGAATGAATGATTCTGGTGGCGCTAGAATTCAAGAAGGTGTCGTTTCCTTAAGTGGCTATGCAGATATTTTCTTTCGAAACACGAGGGCATCTGGCGTAGTACCTCAACTTTCGTTAATTATGGGTCCTTGTGCAGGTGGTGCGGTTTATTCTCCTGCCTTGACTGACTTCATTTTTATGGTGGAGGAAACGTCCTATATGTTTGTGACGGGTCCGAACGTGGTGAAAACGGTTACTCATGAAGAAGTTACCTCAGAGGACCTTGGTGGTGCTAAAACGCATGCTGAAAAATCAGGGGTGAATCATTTCACGGCTTCGAACGATATGGAGTGTATTAAAAAAGCACGGGATCTCATCACCTATTTACCACAAAACTCCTACGAATTAGCGCCTGAACCAGGTGTTTTCGATTTTACGCCGTCCAAACTTACTAATATTGGTAAGATTCTACCAGAAAACACGAATACTCCATACGACATCAAAAAGGTGATAGATGCACTTGTAGATGACTTAAGTTTTAGAGAAGTTCAAGAAGACTTCGCAAAAAACATTGTAGTCGGATTTGCGCGTTTAGAAGGAAAAACAATTGGCATCATCGCCAATCAACCTGCGGCAATGGCCGGGGTTTTAGACATCGACGCCTCGAGAAAAGGGGCGCGTTTTGTGCGTTTTTGTGATTCATTCAACATTCCTTTATTGGTGATTGAAGATGTGCCTGGGTTTTTGCCAGGTACGGACCAAGAATGGCGCGGAATCATTACCCACGGCGCAAAATTACTGTATGCATTTGCCGAAGCAACCGTGCCTAAAATCACTGTCATCACTAGAAAAGCGTATGGTGGTGCCTATTGTGTGATGAACTCTAAAAGTTTAGGAGCAGATTTAAATTTTGCTTGGCCAACTGCGGAAATCGCCGTTATGGGAGCAAAAGGAGCGGCAGAAATTATTTTCAAACGCGAGATTTCTTCTGCTGAAAATCCACAAGAAAAATGGTTAGAAAAAGAAGCGGATTATGCGGATACTTTTGCCAACCCCTATCGTGCAGCAGAAAGAGGGATTATCGATGATGTTATTTTACCAGAGGAGACGCGTCAAAAGTTGATTCAAGGCTACAAAATGCTCGAGAAAAAAGCAGAAACGTTGCCAAGAAAAAAGCACGGGAATATTCCTTTATAAGGGTCCGCAAGTAAAAGTTGTAAATCGCATCCTATCTTTGGCAACCTTTTCGCTCCAATTTCGTTATAATCAAGCTATAAACTCTCCTAAAAGCTATGAATGAATTGAAAAAAACTACGTTTTTTAAGCTAAGAATTTTACTCCTCGCGATTGCTTTACTAGGCGGTACCTTACATAGCTATGTTCATTCACAAGTCATCAATCCCTTCGCCATCCGTTATCAGACCTCGCAAAAAGGTGGACTTCGTTTTATCTCAAATGCTTCAGTAACTTGTAATTCTTCCACAACATGTACAACCGCAAAAGCGGAGTTTCCGCCGGCGGGAACAGGACAGAACAACAATTTTACCATGAGCTATATCGACATCGATGGCGATGCGAGTACCTATATGTCGTCATCGGATAGTTTGAATCTAGCAAATTGTAGTGAAATTTTGTGGGCAGGATTGTATTGGGGGGCTAAAATCACGACTTCAACTACCAATTATGCCAATCGAAGCAATGTGAAGTTGAAAGTGAACAATGGCGCGTACCAAACATTAGCAGCGGATCAAACCTTGGCTTATTCTGGAACGGTTTCCTATTTTTGCTTCAAAAACATTACGAGTATTGTACAATCCGCTGGAATCAAAGCGCGTTTCACAGTAGCAGACTTGGTGACACAGACCAACTCCACGAATCTATGGGGTGGATGGACCATCGTTGTCGTTTACAAAAACACCGCACAATCCTTTAAAAACTTAACGGTGTTCGATGGACTTGCCAATGTGAGTCAAGGAACAAGTTCGAATACGGTAACCATTCCAGTTTCTGGGTTTTTAACGCCTATCAGTGGAGCTGTGAATTTTGAATTAGGGGTGGTTGCATACGATGGTGACCGAAATCAAACTGGAGATCAGTTACTTTTTAATGGTGTTGGAACGAACTATGTACAAGTGACAGATGCATTGCACAATGCAACGGATATGTTCAATAGTACAATAGCCTATGGTGGCGTTTTAACTCCTTTTAGAAATCCAAGTAATAACAATAACCTTGGATATGATGCATCAATTTATTTACCAAACAACGCCACCCAAAATTACCTGGGAAATAATGCGACTTCGGCAAATATCCGAGTAACAACATCATCTGAAACCATTATCACGCGAGTACTTACCTCTGCCATTGACATTTATGAACCCGATTTAAGGGCTTCTGTTACGGTGAATGACTTAAACGGTGGTGCGGTTGTTCCAGGAGATATATTGGAATATACCGTAACCGGTAAAAACATTGGTTCGGATGTTTCCATCAATACTTTCATCACGGACACTCTAGATATCCGTACGAATTATGTACCTAATTCAATCACCTACTTGAATGGACCATTTGCAGGTGCGAAAACGGATGCGGCAGCGGATGACCAAGCGGAATATGACGCAGCAAATCGCGTGGTGCGAATGCGCGTTGGAACGGGTGCAACTGCTACCACGGGAGGACAAATGTTGAATTCAGTAAATGGTGCTGATAGTTCATCCGTTCGCTTTCAAGTAGTCGTAGTCAATGACTGCTTGATTCTAAAATGCGATAGTACCCTAGAAAACAAAGCCTATATTTTTGGTACAGGTGTCTTATCGGGTTCAACAGTGAATAACAATGGTGCTTCCGATGTTTACGACGCTTTGGGTTGTGCCACTTCTGCCAATAATATGGTTACCATAAATACCACTGGGTGTCCTGTGGTAGGCGTTGGGTCAAATCCACCGCTTTGCATAGGTGATACTTTGCACTTAACCACACTTTATTCTCAATGGGCAAATTATGCTTGGACCGGACCAAATGGATTCACATCTAATGTTCAGAATCCTTCCATTTCTAATTTGAATAATAACAATGCTGGTACTTATGCCTTAAACATTACATTTACGGGATCGTCTTGTACATTCAGTAATCTAACGGAATCTGTTGTTGTTCATCCAACTCCTTTAATAAATTTAGTCAATCTCACGAATAGCACTTGTTACAATTCGGATAATGGAACAATTACGGTAAGTGCAACGGGCGGTCAACCGATTAGTTATTCATGGTCAAATGGAAATACAAATAGTACAATAAATAATCTAAGTCCGGGTTTATACAGCATTTCGGTTCAGGACAATTATACCTGTGTTAATGATACAGTATTTCCTATAACTGAACCGGACACGCTTGTCTCAAACATAGCCATCACTTCAAATTATCACGGGCAGAATATTTCTTGTTACAATGCTGCAGATGGATCTGCAACAGCTTCAGCTACGGGTGGAACATTGCCTTATACCTATTTATGGTCGAACGGTCAAACGAGTGCAACGGCAACCGGACTTTCTGCGGGGACCTATTCCGTTACTGTCACTGATGCCCATGGTTGCATCTCGACAAAATCGGTGACATTATCCCAACCTACAGCGGTAACTTTGGGGACTATCTCAACTCCTGTACTCTGTTTTGGTGGATCAACAGGTGCAATTGGATTATCTGCTTCCGGAGGGACATTCCCGTATACCTATATTTGGTCAAATGGACAAATTACCCAAAACCTGAATGGTCTTTCTGCTGGCATATATTCTGTTCAAGTTTCAGATGTGAATGGTTGTTTAACTTCCGCCCAAGCAACGGTTACTCAGCCATCAGCGCCTTTAAATAGCCAAGATACCCATGCAGATGTTTTATGTTATGCGGGATCAACCGGATCAATCGATTTAACGGTTTCAGGTGGAACACCTGCTTACAGTTACACTTGGAATACCGGTGCAACAACACAAGATTTATCAAACTTACCTGTAGGATCTTACGAAGTGGTGATCACCGACAACAATAACTGTACTTCACAATATACAGTTTCCATTTCTCAACCAGTTGCACCATTATCTATTTCAGGATTAGTTACCCCAATTGGATGTCTAGGTCAATCATCTGGTGCTATAAATATTGGTGTTTCAGGTGGAACCCTGCCGTACGCATATTCCTGGAGCAATGGCAGTACTTTACAGAATATTTCGTCACTTCCTTCTGGGAATTACTCGGTTTTAATAACGGATAGTCATAACTGTACCCTAACATCTTCTTATACGATCATTGAACCACTATCACCCTTGGCATTATCTGAAGTTCATAATGATATCTATTGTTTCGGCGCTGCTACAGGTAACATCAATGTGACTGCTGTTGGAGGAACTACGCCGTATTCTTTTGCGTGGAGTAACTTTACATACACCGAAGATTTAACCTCCATTCCAGCCGGAACATATCAGCTTCAAGTGGAAGATGCAAATGGCTGTCAAGATTCGCTATCAGTGACCTTAATTAACCTATCGAATCCAATTTTGATGAGTGAAGTACATACCAATGTTCTGTGCTTCGGTGACACTACAGGCACCATCGATTTAACCGTTTCAGGTGGTTCAGCACCATTTACATACCTCTGGAACAATGGTTCAACCTTAGAAGATCTCTCGAATGTCAGTGGAGGAACATACAGCGTGATTGCACTTGATGCGAATAACTGTACCGATACCTTAGTAACAACCATTGTACAACCTACTTCCGGTTTGAATTTAACGGAAACTCATACGAATGCATCTTGTATGAGTACAATCAGTGGGTCCATTGACTTGACTGTGACAGGTGGAGTTCCTGCGTATTCCTATGCATGGAACAACGGTGCAACAACACAAGACATAACGGGTTTATCAAGTGGAACCTATGTAGTTCAAGTAACTGATAACAATGCCTGTGTTTCCGATTTAACAATCGTTGTCATCGACCCTTCAAATACCGTGGTGGTTAGCGCTGTAGTTGATTCTGTCAATTGCTTTGGAGGAGCAGATGGGTCGATCAATTTATCACCATCTGGTGGTATGCCAGGCTATGTATTTGATTGGAGCACTGGTGCCATTGCTGAAGATTTAACAAACCTTTCTCCTGGAAACTATTATGTGAATGTGGACGATGTTTTGGGTTGTGGGTTATTTTTAACTTTTACAGTTGAACAACCTGCAAGTCCATTAACAGTGACAGGTCAAAACAATAATGTTATTTGCTTTGGTCAACAAAATGGGGTCATTGATTTGACTGTGA
Organism: Crocinitomicaceae bacterium; assembly: GCA_024643555.1. GTDB lineage: Bacteria > Bacteroidota > Bacteroidia > Flavobacteriales_D > Crocinitomicaceae > UBA952. Next base: position 62,024 of record JAHEMQ010000010.1, read on the forward strand.
CAGGCGGAACGCCGGGATATACTTATGTTTGGACGAATGGACAAACAACCCAAGATTTATCAAATTTAACTTCGGGAACGTATGCTGGAACCATTCACGATGCAAATGGATGTTCACAAAGTTATGTTGGTCAAATAACGGAACCTGGTTCTTCTTTAACGATTAACCTGACCTCAACTCCATCCTTATGTTTTGGTGGCACAAGTGGTGGAGTAAATTTAACGGTAACAGGTGGAGTTCCAGGCTACACGTATAGTTGGAGCAATGGATCAACGACAGAAGA
>JAHEMQ010000041.1 GCA_024643555.1 Crocinitomicaceae bacterium
TCAAAAGGCGTACTTCGTTCATTTCTCGGACGTCGTGAACCCGAAAGAGTTGCGCATTTTTGGTGTAAAAAAGTGTATTCAATGCGGTGGTTCCATTTAGAGCACTTTCTGTTTCAACGTTTAATATTTGTCGTATCATGGATTTTCTTGAAATCCCCACCATGATTGGTTTTTCAAAGATGTGCAGCATTTCAAAATTTTGGGCAAGTTGGAAATTTTCCGCGCTTGATTTTCCAAATCCAAATCCTGGATCTAGGATGATATCACTGATACCCAAGTGTTCTAATTGTGAAATTTTTTCTGCAAAATAATGCAAGGCATCTAACATTAAATTTGCTTCAACGTAAGAGCTTGCTTCGTTTGACTTTTCGCCGCGGTGATAAGTGAGAATATAAGGTGCTTTGTGTTTAGCAACGACTGCCAATAATGCTGAGTCAAATTGTCCACCAGAAATATCATTCACTAGGTCAACGCCGGAACTCAATGCAAAATCTGCTACTTCGCCATAGAACGTATCAATGGAAAGGAGAATCGATGGAAAGGCAATTCGCAACATCGGAATGACTTCTTTTAAGCGGGAAAGTTCTTCTGCTGCTGTTGGAGTTTCTGCGCCTGGTCGCGTACTGCTGGCGCCGATGTCAATGATGTCAGCCCCTTGCGCAATCATTTCACGTACTTCGTCGATCAGGGATGCATTCGCTACTTTTCTACTTTTTTCATAAAAGGAATCTGGCGTCATGTTCAGAATTCCCATTATCTTTGGGATGCTGAAATCGTAAAGTTGACCTTTGATTTGAATAAATTGGTTCTTGCGAAAAGACGTATTTGATGTCATACTGAATACATGGAAAAAACTACACTTGAATACACAAATGTAATGAATGTTTGTCGAGAGATCTTTGAAAAAAAATCGCTTGACTATGGACCCTCTTGGCGAATTCTTCGTCCAAGTTCACTAACAGATCAAATATTCATCAAAGCACAGCGCATTCGTACCATTCAGGAAACAGGCGAAAATAAAGTAGGGGAGTCCTTTGAGGATGCGTTTATGGCAATTGTCAATTATTGCATTATGGCCATCATTCAATTGCGTCATGAAGCGAAAATAAACGACGACATGACTGTTCAAGAGGCGATTGCTGCCTATCGAGTGATTGAAAAAGAGGCCTTTGAATTGATGCAGAAGAAAAACCATGATTACGGTGAAGCTTGGCGAGATATGCGTGTTAGTTCCTTGACGGATTTGATTCTTAGTAAAGTGTTGCGCATCAAACAAATTGAGGACAATGCCGGAATGACTCTCGTTTCAGAAGGAATTGAAGGGAATTATTTTGACATGTTGAACTACAGTGTCTTTGCTTTGATTCACTTGGACGTAAAATGTTAAGAGGCTGTTAATTCCGATGTTACTTTTAGATCTTCTTGTACTTTTACCCAAAACCTAGCTCATGAAAGAAACATTAAACATTAGTTCGTGGTCCATTCGCATCATCATTGCCGGACTTTTCTTGATTTCCGCATTTGGAAAAATCTATCCGGATCCATCGATGTTTGGTACCATTTCCATTTTTGAGGTGAAGCAATTATATCCAATGGGATTTTCGGAGTTATTAGCAAAGTACTTTTCGCGCACCTTAATCGGTGTGGAATTTGCTTTAGGATTTTTAATCTTGTTTCCTTACAACCTGAAAAAATGGGTGATTCCTGCAATCATTTTAATGTTAGCAGTTTTTTGTATTCATTTAACCATGGAAATAATAAACCATGGAAATCAAGGTAATTGTGGCTGTTTTGGAAGTTTATTGCCCATGACTCCGCTACAAGCAGTGATGAAAAACCTATTATCCATTGGCTTACTCGTTCTTTTAATATGGAAACACGATGAAGTCTTACCTAAAAAAACGAATTACCTAGCTATGACAAATATTGTAACTGCCTGTATTTTAGGAATGTTTATGTTGATTCCTCTATACAAAAAAACGACTGTTTTCGCGAATGACGATGCTGCAAATACGACGTTGGTCGATACAACTAGTCAGCAAGTAAGTCCTGCGGCACCACAAGTTTCTGCTACATCAGCGGTGAAAGATACCAGCAAGACACCTGAGAAACCGATCGGTCCAAAGCAAAAAAAATCAGGTTATGCAAAGTACTATGCTGGAATCGATCAAGGAAAGAAAATCCTTTGTTTTTTCGCTCCGTCTTGCGAACATTGTCAAGCCACAGCCAAAGAACTAACGGAAATGCGCAAAGCAAATCCTTCCATGCCAGAAATGCAAATTATTTTCATGGATGAAGCAGCAGAAGAAATTCCAAATTTCTTTAAAATTGCTGGAGCGAGCTATCCTTATAAGGTGGTCGATGTCATTGAATTTTGGAATGCCATTGGAAATGAGAAGGATGTTCCTGGAGTATGTTATTTATGGAATGGCAACATTATGAAATTCTATTCTGGAACAGAGGGCTCCAACAAATTCAACAAAGCAGATTTCAACCTTCAATTGCAGAAGACGAAGAAGTAATTCAGCTCTGACTGCAATGTTTTTCGGCTCCTTTTCGGGAATAATTACTATTTTCGAACATGAGAAAAAAGATCCTTGCGGCAAATTGGAAAATGAACCTGTCTTTTGTCGAAGCTCAAGCCTGGTTATCCCAATTTAAATCAAGCAACACAACTAAAAATCTAGTTGATTTTCAGTTATACGCACCTTCTTTATACCTACAGTCATTAGCACAGCAAGAAGTACTTACCGTTGGTGCCCAAAATGTTCATCCCAAGGAATCAGGAGCCTTTACGGGGGAGCTGTCCATTTCCCAACTCAAAAGCGTGGGCGCAAGTTCGGTCCTCATTGGACACAGTGAGCGTAGACAGTATTTTCAAGAATCCAATTTCTTTTTAAAAGAAAAAGTAGATGCGTGTTGTCAACAAGACTACGCTTTTATTTTTTGTTGCGGGGAAGATCTTGAAACACGTCGAGCTGGTGCACATTTGAACTTTATTACCGATCAACTTCAAGCTTCTCTTTTACATTTGGAGCCAGCTAAGCTCTCCTTGTTAACGATTGCCTATGAACCGATTTGGGCCATTGGAACGGGGGAAACGGCAGATACAACTCAAATCAATGAGGTGCACGCGCACATTCGTCAATTGTTGGAAAGTACCTTTGGAGAAAAAGGTGCGGAAGTTTCCATTTTATATGGTGGAAGTGTAAATGCCTCCAATGCTCAAAGCATATTTGCTTGTCCGGATGTCGATGGCGGACTCATAGGCGGAGCGTCCTTAAACGCACAAAGTTTTATTGAATTAGCACATTGTTTTAAATGAACTATTACGAATTAACCGTACACCTTTCCGATTTTGAAAATTGGAATGATATCATTGTTGCCTATTTAGCAGATTTGGATTTCGAAAGTTTTCAAGAGGAAGCGCCAACGGTAAAAGCCTACATACAAGAAACTTCCTATGATGGTGCAGCATTGCAAGCGCTTTTTGAATCGTTGCAACAAGAACAACCGGTTGTTGATCAATTTGAATTGAAATTGATTCCCCAACAAAATTGGAATGCGCAATGGGAATCTCAATTTGAACCAGTGTTTATTGGTGAGGACATTCGGGTTGTCGCACCCTTTCATGAATTGCCTTCCTTTGATGGAATTGAAATTGTTATTGAACCAAAGATGTCTTTTGGTACAGGACATCATCAAACCACTCATTTGATGTGTGCTGCGATGTTCGAAATGGACTTTCAACAGAAACGTGTTTTGGACATGGGAAGTGGAACAGGAGTTTTGGCGATTTTGGCGGAGCGACTCGGAGCTGAAGAGATATGTGCCATTGACATTGAGGAGTGGTCGGCAGAAAATTGTGCAGAAAATGCCACAAGAAATGCGTGTCAAGTCATTACTTCAATTCACGGCGGACTCGAGGCAATTCCAGAAGTATCCTTTGACATTATTCTTGCGAACATCAATAAAAATGTATTGAAAGCGCAGCTTCCCACTTATGCCGCGCGCATGGAAAAAGGTGCTTATTTGCTGTTGAGTGGATTTTTTGTTTCCGATACCGATGAATTGAAAGAACTGGCATTGCATTTGTCATTGCAGTTTGAAGCCCAACATGAACGTGAAGGTTGGGCCGTTTTAATCTTTAAAAAGTAATGCGATGAAATTTCTTTTCTCCTTGATTTTAGCCTGTGGAATGATCTCCGTTGTTCAGGCTCAGACCTTTCCAAATGAAAGAGATAAGTTTGTCAAAGAATGGCAAAAACTTGTTTTGGATGAAGCGGCTGTTCCGTTTTTGAAGGAGGAATTACCACAAAAAATTAAAGGAAGTTTATTGAATGAAACGCAGTTTCATCGCTTGGTTGAAAACTGCAATAAATATGCACAAAAAGAAATCCCACTGTATCCGGAAATCTATCATTACATGATGGCTAGTATTTACCAAGTAGAAAATAAATTTCCTGGAGAATTGGTCAATCCGTGGTTTAATTTTGTCAATGACTACGCCAAAGATCCAGGGGAAGAGTTGACCAAATTCTTAAAGTTTTCAGCAAATTTTTTCAGATATAAGTCCTTTTACCGAGAAACTGCTTATCGGTGGACTTATGCCAATGGGCAAATTGCTTGGGAAGAAGGGAAATCCATACGCCTCAGAGCAACGAATATTGACCTGAAATGTTTAAAGTACAATGAAGACCGAAAACTAGAGGATTCCATTGTCGTGTACGGAACAAGTGGTTATTTTGATGTGATTCAAAACAAGTGGATGGGAGCCAAAGGAACCGTTACTTGGGAGAAAGTAAAATTCCCCAAGAATGAGACCTTCGCTCGTTTACGTGGATACAAATGTGATTTTTCCACGGCGAAGTTAAAAGTCGATACCGTAGAATTGACGACACCTTATTTTCAGACGCCTATCTTAGGGAAGTTACAAGATTTAACTACGTTTGATTTAAGTGAAGGAGAGCGATCACCCCAATTCAACTCATTTGAGAAACGATTGAAAATACCAAATTTGCGTGATCAAATGGATTACGATGGTGGATTCACTTTGGAAGGTCCTGATTTTATTGGTAGAGGAACACCTGAAAAGCCAGCGAAAATTATCTTCAAACGTCAAGGAGTACCTTTATTTGAAATTAGTTCCGTGTACTTCGAAATGAATCCACAACAAGTCATTGCACGGAATGCGCGCGCTAAAATGAACTATAAGTCCGGAGATTCATTGATCATTCAATCGTGTTTTTTTACCCTGAATGAAGCGAATAAAGAGTTAAGTATTAACTCTATAAAAAAAGGATACGAGTATTTGCCTTTCATCGATTCGTATTTTCAAGTGTATGTTTATGCACCTGTCTTAAGTTGGAAGTTTGGCACACCGGACCCATATTACACCTTCGAAGTTGGGACAGCTCAAGAACAAAAGATGGCAAGTTTTCAGTCGATGAATTACTTCGATCCAGCTGTTTTTCAGAAGTTTCAAAGTGTGGGTTCAGGACATCCATTCAACCAGATAGCATCTTTGGTAAAGAAAAATAACCGAATGGAATTTACGGAGGGTGAAGTCGCTTCTTCCTTGAAAAAAACCATTGATCAATGCAAGCCCTTGTTAGTGGATATGGCTTCATATGGACTCCTGCTCTTGAATTCAGAAACGAAAAAGGTAAGCATATCACCAAAGTTGATTGCATACGCAGAAGCAAGCACGGGAGAAAGTGATTACGATAACATCAATATCGTTTCGGATTTGCGTCCACAAACCATGAAGGAGTCTAAAGAGCAAATTGCTGCAGATTCCTATTTGAAGGAAATGGCTGCGCGCATGGATGCACAAAACAAACGTAAACGTGCCACGAATGCTTACGCTGTCATTCAATTGGATAAAAATGAAATGCGCTTAAATCAAGTAGATCAAGTGTCTTTATCTGAAGCGCAGCAAACGTTTATATATCCAGACTCGATGTACGTTACCATGTACAAAAACCGCGACTTAAGTTTCCATGGTTGGGTGGTTGCTGGTAAAATGGAGCTCTTTACAAAGTATTCGAAATTCGATTATGATGCCTTTAAAATAAATTTGCTTTCAACGGAGGAAGCCACATTGAGGGTAAATCCGCTGCGCAAGGAAGATGGAACCGAACGAATTTTAATGTTCAGTTCCTTTAAAAACATCAAAGGAGAGTTACTCATTGATGACATTGAGTCAAAATCCGGACGTAAAGGAAAGAACGCGAACTATCCGATTTTGAAATCAATAGGAGAAGCAAAAGTGTATTACAGTTCCAAGGAAATTTTGAAGGGTGCCTATGACAGTACGCGCTTTTATTACGCTGTCAATCCATTTGAACTCGACAGTTTAGATGATTTTGCTGAAGCAACATTGCGTTTCGAAGGAGCGTTGAATTCAGCGGGCATTTTCCCTAAAATCCCCGAGCCCTTGAAAATCATGAATGATTATTCATTTGGATTTGTTGCGCAAGCTCCGCAGGAAGGATATCCGTTCTATGAAACAGATTCCAAGTATCAAAATAAAATTGTTCTTTCCAATAATGGATTGCAAGGAACTGGAACCATAAACTTTTTACAGTCGACTTCGATTTCTAAAAAGTTAACTTTCCTTCCGGATTCCACCATTGGACTTGCTCAATTTTCGAATAAGGAAGTGGAAACGGGCGTTCGTTATCCTGTGGTACTTTCGGAACAAGCACTGATTTCCTATCAACCGCGTAAATCCTTGCTGAAAGTATCGAGCTTTGGTGAGAATCCCTTGGTGATGTTTAAGGACAATGTAGCAATGAACGGAACTCTTTTGATCGACAAAAAAGGAATGACCGGTGTTGGACTTTTAACGTTCAAAGAAGCGAGTTTGAATTCCAAAGAATTTGTGTTTAATAACGAGGAAATTCTATCTGAAAATTCATCCTTCAGTTTGCGAAATCGATTTAGTCAATACGGTGAAAATCCGTTGGCTATTCAATCGGATGAAATGAAGACGAACATTAGTTTCAAAACCCGTAAAGGTGAATTTACGCAAAATGGAACCAAGCGAATCATGTTCCCGGCGAATCATTATTATTGTCAAATGGACAAATTTACTTGGTTCATGGATGGAGAGAGTTTAGACTTCCAGAAAAACAAAGGAGGGGAAACCAATTTTGAGAGTGGTGCAGATTTGACACGCAACAATTTCTTCTCAACGGATGAAAAACAAGATACCTTGCAATTTAAGTCGCTTAGTGCAAAATACGATTTAAAAACCCAATTGATCTTATGTAATTCTGTTGATTTCATTCAAGTTGGTGATGCGCGAATTTATCCGGACAGTTCGAGGGTACGCATTCGAAAAGCGGCCGCGATGGACACCTTGAAAAATGCAGTGATTGTAGCGAACTACATTACAAAATACCATACGTTTAAAGAAGCACAAATTAAAATCTCTTCTCGTAAATATTACGAAGGAACTGCGAAATATCCTTATTACGACCGCGATAGTAATCTTACTGTTTTACCGATGAGTTCCATTAGGTTTGTCAATGCCACAACAACAGCGGAAGGAGAAGTGAAAGAGAAAGATCGCTTCAAGTTGAGTAAAGAATTCGATTACTATGGGAATGTCACTGTTCGGGCTTCGAATCAGGGACTTTTCTTGAAGGGTTCAACGCGTTTAAATCATGATTGCAAGTATGATAAATCATGGATGACCTTTGAAGACACAGTGTTGGCGACAAACATTCAAATACCGATTCAATTGGAACCGAAAAATGCAAAAGGTGAACGATTAGCAGTAGGATTCTTGTGGAGACAGACCGATCGAACGGATAGTCTACGCGTATACCCGAGTTTCTTATCAAAAGTGGAAAGTCCAAACGATCCGAATCTTTTTTCAGCTTCGGGATATTTGCAGTACAATCAAGCATTGAGTGAATTCCAAATCGCTTCTAAAAATCGTTTGAGTAAATTGGATACGTTGAGCAATATCCTGACCTTGGATGTCAAGACGTGTGAAGTTCTTGGATTTGGCGACATCGAACTTGGAATCAATACAGGTGAGGTGAAAATGGAAATGTATGGAAAAATCAATTTCGATCAAGAACTAAATAAAACAAGAATCGCAGCCAATGCACGCGTAAGCATGCCGCTTGCGCCTAACGTTCTTGAAATCTTGGCCAGTAAGGTAAAAGCACAGGAAGGCGCTAAAGAATTAGATATCAAGAAAGCGAGCCTTGGATTGCGAAATACGCTCGTTCATTGGTCTAATGCGAAAGATGCGCAAGAGGTTTTCAAAGATTTTGATGAAGATAAACTGCGAAAAATGCCTTCGACTTTAGAATCCACGTTCATTTTGACGGACATCGTGCTTGAATCTTTTGGTAGCAACAAACCGAGTACAAAGAAAATCGACAAAGGATTCATCTCTGTGAACAATCAAATTGGCTTATTAAGTGTCAATGGAATCCCTGTTCTCAAACAAGTAGAATGGCATCAATTCTATTTACAGTCTTTTTCCGAAGAGTCTGACCCAGGCTTTTCTTGGGAATTGAGTTTGTTAGATGAAACCAAGTATTTCATGCATTATTCGATGGTAAAACGCGATGGTGAATTGCGTATATTTGCGAATGACAAAGCATTAAATGATGCGATTATCGCCATTAAACCGGATAAACGAAAAACGAAAAACTTTAATTTTGATCTCATGGATGAAGTAGCAGCGAAGAGTTTATTGGCTAAATTTAGAGGCTACTTCCTTTATAAATAGAAAATGTTAGTACTGATCGTTAGTTTATTAGGGTATTTCATTGGATCCATTCCTACTGCTGTTTGGGTTGGTAAAGCCTTTCATGGTTGCGACATTCGCGAACATGGGAGTAAAAATGCTGGTGCGACCAACACATTTCGCGTGTTGGGAAAACGCTCGGGTTGGTTGGTGCTCATTGTGGATGTTTCGAAAGGAGTACTTGCTGCGTGTATTCCACATTTTTTCACCCACATGCTACTTGGATACAAAGATGAATTTTTGATCCTTCAATTATGCGCTTCCTTTAGTGCGGTTTTAGGACATGTCTTTCCAATCTTTGCGCGTTTTCGAGGAGGAAAAGGGGTCGCAACTTCTTTGGGAATTGTGATTGGCATTAATCCTTATGCAGCGGTCGTGTGTTTGACGATCTTCCTACTGGTCTTTTTATCATCGCGCTACGTCTCTTTGGGTGCCATTTCCGCAGCCTTGTGTTTTCCGTTCATCAGTTATTTTATGATCAATGAAGATGCGCGCATCATGATTATTTTTACTGTTGTCCTCGGTTTACTCGTGATTCTGGCGCATCGTAAAAATATCGAGCGATTATGGAAAAGGGAGGAAAACAAAATGAACCTTTTCTCAAAGAAGGCGTAAGAAGACTTTAGTAAATACCATGTTTAGTTGAAACAAAAGTCCATTTCGTACCTTTTTGTTTGTTACTTGCTGTTCCTTTGTGTGCAACAAGTATCTGCGCAATCTATTGCTGCCATTAAGAAACGAGCAGATGCTTCCTTTGAAAAAAAGGAGTACGAAGCGGCAAAAGTTGACTACCGCCAATTGTTGGCTCAAAATCAAAAAAACCTTGAATTAAATTACAAATACGCTACTTGTATTTACTACACGGAGGATATCAAAAATGCTCGAAAATACTACGATTTTATTCTAGCGAAGAAGGAATCCATTTTCCCATTAGAGACCTATTATTACATCGGTAAAATTTACCAGCATCAATATTATTTTGAAACGGCGATTCAGCAATTCAACGTTTTATTACAGAAAGACCCTAAACTGGCTGCTCAATTGGATGTTCAAGGTGAAATTCAAGCGTGTCAATTCGCCATGGAGGGTATGAAAAACATGCTCACTTTAAATGTACTACAGAAATCACAACCCTATGGTGAGGATTTCTACAGTCATTACACGTTTGTAGAGGATGCCTATAGTTTCTATAAAGCAACAGAGGTCTTTCCAAAGGAGAATGGAAAGCATCATTACGAACCAGTTTACGCGTTTAAGCGTGGAATGAAATACCGTGTATTCGCAAGCTATTCAGCAGAGTCGCCAAGTTTGGATTTGTACGTTCAACGAAAGAATGCGGATAATGAATGGGATAAACCAATGAAAGTTTTAGGGTCTGTTAATACGATGGCCGATGAAACTTATCCATTTTTCGATGCAGAATACGGTTACATATATTTCAGTTCCAAAGGGCACCAGTCTATGGGAGGCTATGATTTATTTCGCGCCAAATATGATCTTGAAAGAAATGTAAGCTCAGATGTTGAAAATCTGCATTTCCCTTATTCTTCGCCAAACGACGATTATTTTTACATTCCGGATGCCGTGAGTGGAAATGCCAATTTTGCCTCGAATCGAAACGGTAAGTTGAATGCGGTTGAAACGTATTTGGTCAGTGCAGCACAAACACCAAAGGAACTGCAGTTCATTACTGGAATTTTATCCGATCAGATTGACCAAACAAATAAGTCTGTTAAAATTGAAATCATTGTCCCAGAGACAAATGAACGATTCGGACCTTTCGTTAGTCAGTTAAATGGCAGTTACCTTATCGGATTACCTGGACCAGGTTCCTATGAAATGGAAATCACCGTAACGGGTTCCAATAAACTGTTTAAAGAATCCTTAGAAATCCCCATTTTAGACCCTGAATATGAACTGCAGCAGGAGTTGATTTATTCCATGGTGGATTCCAAAGAACAGTTGAAAGTTTTGACTCGCATGAAGCCAAAAACGATGGACAATATGGCCTTGCTCAGCGAGAAACTCAACCTTGCCTCCAAAATGGATGTCAACCTCGCATCGTTCAATCGCAAAGTGGAACTGAGTCCACAACAAAAAATGCAATTGGAGTGGGGGGTAACAGCCAAAGATACTGCTAGTTTGATTGCGATTTTATCCGATTCCTTATTGGCGGCAGAGGTTCAATTGGAAAATCAGGTCCGATTGACAAATTACCTTGCACAACAGTTGAAAGAACAACAAGCAAACTTGCAAAAACAAATGTCCGCCTTTGATCAGCGCATGGAAAAAGGCAGCGAAAGCCTAGACCCTGTTTATAATGAAAAGTGGTTGCAAGAATCCAAGCGAATGGAGCAACAGCTCGATGCTCAATTGAAGGACATTCAATTTTTACAGGACTGGATGACTGCGAATCAACAACGCGGCATTCCGAATGTCCAAGTTTTAAAAAGTTTAGAGGAAATCAACCAGCAAATCGCTTTGTTGCAATATCAGCAAAACTCTGAAGCGATCATGGACTTGTTGACCGAGAAAAAAGCATTGATAAAAGGACAATTAGCAGTAGCGGGTGAAGATTTAGCGGCAGTGATTCGTACGTATTCACAAGAGCAGGAGCAAACTCAAGCAGCGGAACAGGCGCAATTTACAGAGCAACAGAAAAATCAATTGGCATTGGCACAACAAATCGTTGATCTGAAACAACAAGCTTCCGCAGCCAAAGGAAAGGAGCGCCTGGCTTTAGATGCTCAAATCCAAGAAAAGGAGCAGTTAAATGCTAAATTGAAAAAGGAATTGAACGATTGGTCGGCGCAATTAGATGCAAGGGCTCAACATTCGAATCAAACGTTCGCGCAACGTCAAACCGAGGTCGAGGAGATCTTGTTGGCTTCTGAAAAAATGTCCTTACCTACTTCGGCTATTCCATTTGATTTAGCCAAAGAACAAGAGAATCAAGCGACCTTTGTTCAACAGCGTACAGTTCAACAACAACAATTGAAGGCTCAAACGGAAAAAGTCAACCGTTGGTCATCGATTGATCCAAATTATGATGCGGATATTGCTCAAATCAACGCCACGACCGAGGATCCGATGAAACGTGCTCAATTATTGAGAGAACGGGAGTCGAAGCACTTGACTCAATTGAAGAACATGGCAGCGACGTCATCGGAAAGTGAGCAAGAATGGTTGCAAGAACAAATTCAATTGGCTGAAAATCGAGTGAAATCACAAGATGAACTGTTATTAGTGGCTGAAAGAGAAACAGAGCGAGAAAGAGAGCGAGGAACAGAAACAGAGCGAGGAACAGAAACAGAGCGGGAGAGCGGAGAGCGAGGGACTGGAGCGACAGAAGTAGCGGGAACGAATGTTGCTGGGACGAATACAACAGTTCAGGGCGGAACGGGAACAGAGCGTGGAACGGGAACAGAGCAGGAAAGAGAAAGAGAGCGAGGAACAGAAACAGAGCGAGGAACAGAAACAGAGCGAGAGAGCGGAGAACGAGTGACTGGAACGACAGAAGTAGCGGGAACAAATGTTGCTGGGTCGAATACAATAGTTCAGGGAGGAACGGGAACAGAGCAGGAAAGAGAAAGGGAGCGAGGAACAGAAACAGAGCGAGGAACAGAAACAGAGCGAGGAA
>JAHEMQ010000042.1:0-1536 GCA_024643555.1 Crocinitomicaceae bacterium
TGTAGACCAAAAATTCCGTGGGAGAGTTGACCGTGCAGTAAATTGGTGTCACCAGGGACCATGAAAAGTTGGTAACATTTTTCCTCCCAAGTCATTCGGGACATTAGGTCTTGTACGCGAATGTTCGTTGCTTTGCTCGGATCTCGATAGATTTGAGCTGAAAGAATGGAGGTGAGTCCAAGGAAGATAAATAGGTAGAAAGTTCTCATCTTGTTTCAAAGATAAGTTAATTTTGAAAGCTTGTTCATGATAAAATAAGCATATATTTACTTTTATAAATGGTCTAAAAGTAAAAAAATGTAAAAATAAGTATAAATAAAAATTCTTATTTGTACATTTGTGTTGTTAATAAGGAAAAATAGCCATGATAAGCAACACTATTCCACTCGAAAAAAGAATGGAACGCCTCCAGTTTGAAAATCCGTGGTGGGTCGGGAATAAAATTCAAGATGTCTACAAACAGATGTCCAAACGTCTGTACTTTGATGTTTTTTATCCTTTCGTGACCGACTTAGAGATTAAGCGCGCAGTAGTCCTCATGGGGCCTCGTCGCGTTGGGAAAACCGTGATGATGCATCATGCCATTCAAGAACTGATTGATCAGCAGGTATCGGCTACGCAAATTATATTCGTTGGGATTGATAATCCGATTTATATGCATTTGGGATTGGAGGATCTGCTAGAAATATCATTGAAGGCACTAGGGAAAAAAAATGCGGTTGGGATGTATGTTTTTTTCGATGAAATTCAATACTTGAAAGATTGGGAACGCCATTTAAAGGTTTTGGTTGATCGTTATCCAGAAACAAAGTTTATCGTATCCGGTTCGGCAGCTGCTGCCTTGAAACTTCAGAGCACGGAGAGTGGGGCAGGACGATTTACAGAGTTCATGTTACCACCGCTTACGTTTCAGGAATACATTCATTTAAAAGGGCTCAATCATCTGATGCATGCAAGTTCCATTGTATACCATGGAAAAGAAGTGAATTACAGCGGAACCCATGATATTCGCACTCTCAATGAAGCGTTTTTTCATTACCTCAATTTCGGTGGATATCCAGAAGTGGTCTTGTCTGAACGCATTCAAAGCGATCCGGGAAGGTACATCAAAAGCGATATCGTTGACAAGGTTTTATTGCGGGATTTGCCTAGTTTGTATGGCATTCGCGATGTACAGGAATTGAACAGTTTCTTCGGCTATCTAGCATACAATACAGGAAAAGAATTTTCGTTCGAAAACCTATGTCGTGACAGCGGAATTAAAAAGGAAATCATCAAAAAGTACTTGGAGTATTTAGCTGCTGCATTTTTGATTAAAGTCATTCATAAAGTGGATGTCCATGCACGCAAACTTCAACGCGTAACCACATTTAAAGTGTATTTGACCAATCCATCTTTGCGTACAGCGATGTTTTCACCAGTCCGTGAATCGGACGATGAAGCAGGTAACTTGGTGGAAACGGCAATCTTTTCGCAATGGATGCACCGTGAAAAGTTAAACTTAAAGTATGCAAGTTGGCGTTTGGGGCGTTCGAC
>JAHEMQ010000042.1:1636-5035 GCA_024643555.1 Crocinitomicaceae bacterium
TTGGTATAAATGATTGGTTTCACTCCGTAATGTTCTTTGGCTAGTTTTAACCAATTTTTGACTCCCGTTAACAAATTTGCCTTGCCGAACAAACTATTTTCTTCCATGTCCAAAACCGGAGGAAGGTCTCCCTTTCGGAGGTGTACCTGTTTTTTGAAAAATTCGAATTGACTCGTGGAAGATTGATGTGGACGGTAATAGTGATACACACCGCGTAAAAATGACCGATTGTGGCTTCCGTCCCAATTTTGTTCAAAGTTGCGGTCGAGTTTATGCGCGCCATAAGTCGCTCGGATAAATACAAATTGAATCGGATGCTTGGATGTCGCAACGGAGTCCCAATCAATGTCTCCTTGATGATGTGAAATGTCCAAGCCAAACGTACGGATGCCATTTTTTTCGAAGGATGAAAGATCGGTGTTTTCATAGGTATTCTCCGTTTTGAAAATGTGAATTTTTTTCAATGGAGCCAAGCGAACGATGCGAAAGGCAAGGGGAAGAAAAGCAAGAAGCAAACCGAGTGCAATCCATTTTTTCATCCCTTTTTTGAACAGGAAAAAGGAGGTGACCAATAGCGCGAATACGATGATCAGTCCTGCAATAATGCGCAGTGGATGTAACTGAATGTATGCGGCAATATCTTGCACAAAAAAAAGATTTATGGTTAATTGTAGCATCAATATTAGTAATATTATCCTTAAAAAACGACCATGAAATTTGGATTTAGAATACCATCGATCAGAAAAAGAGTGGCGGCACGAACTTCCCTTCCTCGATTTGTGCGTCAAAACCTTGGATTGAAAGCACCAAAAGGAATGGGCTGGCTAACGAATCCCAAAAAAGCAATGTACAATAAAGTCTATCAACAAACGTCGAGGGGTTGTTTCGTTCAGCTCCTTGTCATCACGGCAATCCTTGGGTTTTTATCGGGTTTTTCTTCTTGTGACCTTCAATCCACGGATGATTCGCAATATGAGTATGTTCATCCCAGTGTCACTAGAACAGGTAAAGTGAGAAAAGCGTACGTCCGTCGCAAAGTCAGTTATTCGCCGAAAGCATACAAGTCACGAGCACGTTCAAGGTATTATTACCATACACGAGGGAAGTACAGGAGATAGGAGAGGGCGGAGCGAGAACGGAGAAACAGAGCGAGTTCCTGAGTTATATCGTCTTTCTCGTTGCTTACTGTTTTACCACACGAATGGGATGGGAACCTTGGTTTTCCCAAGAGATAAAGTACGTTCCAGGAGCGACATCCGAGATATTCAGCATTTGCTCATTTTCTTTCAAGGGAAAACGTGCGATTTTCTGTCCTGAAATGTTGGTTAAAATGGCGTTTTGACCAAGCATTTGGTTCGGTATAACAAGGTGTAAATCACCATTTGTCGGATTCGGATAAACGTTCATTTGTGACAAGTTCCATTCAGAAATTCCCGTGTAATCCATGGTTAAAACAAGTGTAATCGTACTGTCGCAGCCCAACGCATTTGGAATGACCTGAGTGAATGTCCCGGAAGTGGTGTAATTCGTTCCATTCAAAGAATACACATCTATTCCGTTGGCGGTAATGGTGCTTTGACTCGCTTGATTGACAAAAACCGTCACAGAATCGGTATTACTACAGCCATTTCCACTGAAGCCGTTTACGCCGTATGTCGTGGTTTGACTTGGATAAAATGCTTGACCATCGATGACATTGTTACTCCAAATGTACGATGTTCCACCACTACCGTTCAAGGTAAGCGGATCTCCCGCGCAAATGGTTTGATCCGCACCGGCAGAAATATCGGGTAAATTCCCTACCGTTAACACCAAGGTGTCCGTTCCATAACATCCATCATTGCTCATTCCGGTTACGATGTAGGTTCCGCCAACTGTTGGATAGAACGGTACCCCATCTAGAATGCCATTGTTCCATTGCGGATTGAAGCCACCGACAGCTGTAAAAACGACAGATTGACCGATGCAAATGCTTAAATCGTTACCTGCAATGACGTTTGGTACTGGATTGGCAACGACTTCCACAGTATCGCTGTTGAGGCATCCCGCAGGACTCTCGCCAGTCACAATATATGTTTGCGTATTGTAGGCAGGAAAGGACAGTGCATTTTGAACGCCATTGTTCCAGGAATAATTTTGTCCACCGGAAGCAGAAAGGGTAACGATTCCGCCAGCACATACAACCGTATCATTCCCCGCATTGATTTGTGGTAAAGGCAAGGCGCTGATAACCAAGGTGTCGGAATCTGTGCAAGTGCCACTTGTCCCTGTTACGATGTAGGTTCCACTTTGATTGACAACGAAAGGAACGTTGTTACTGACTGAATTATCCCAAGAATAGGACAATGCGCCACTCGCGTTGAGTGTCACCGTATCTCCTGGACAAACGGAAAGGTCTTGTCCTGCGTTTACGGAAAGTTGAGCTAAAGAAACATTTGTTTCATCCCATTGAGAACACCCGTTCGCATTGAATCCTGTGACGAGGTAAGTTCCGTTGGAAGTAGGAGTAAAGGGAATGCCATTCGACACGTTTTGATTCCAGAAATAGTTGAGGGCACCGGAACCGTTAAGAGTAATGGCGGAGTTGTTGCAACTCACAACATCCGGACCGGCGCTGACGGAAGTTAAAGAATTTGAACTTGTAAATAAATCATTGATTTCGCAAGCTGTCAAAGCACGATTCCAAATTCCTACATCATCAATTTTTCCATTGAAGTAATTTCCACCGACTCCGCGTCCAACATACAAGGGCATGTTCGCCGTGGTCACACCAGAGGTGTAGGTGAAGACACCCGTTCCAACAACCACGTTGTCTTTGTATAGGGTCATCACGCCATTGTTGTACACACAAACGATGTGCGTCCAAACATTTGTCGTCGTGGTCGTTGGGACCCAAATCCAAGCGGATTGTTGTTTGTTGGTTCCGTATTGCATGTTGGTTGGTCCCGCCTGAAAAATCCAAATAAAATTACCAGCTGCATTTGTCGCATTCATGATGATCACTCCTGTCGTAGAGGTGACATTTCGATTAAACCAAAACGAGTAAGTAAAACTTGAGGTCGGTCCAAAGGAAAAATTCGGAGTGTTGTTAATTAAGTTTTGAGAAGTCCCATTGAAAGCATACGCCGCGTTGGCTGTACCAAATCGATCGGTAGATAACACCGCGCCGTTGTTCGATAAATGAGCAGCATTTGCACTGACATCATTCGGATTTCCGTTGAAAGGATAATATCCGAGGAGTCCATATTGTGGAACATACGTTGGTACCTGTGACCAAAGACCGATGGTAATGAATAGGCTACTAATGAAAATAGGCAGTCTCATAGTTTTACTTTTCGACGAAAGTACAAATTGTTTTTGAGTCAAAATAGCTTGTGCTTTTGCGAAAAACACAAATGA
>JAHEMQ010000042.1:5135-9545 GCA_024643555.1 Crocinitomicaceae bacterium
GACCGATGGTAATGAATAGGCTACTAATGAAAATAGGCAGTCTCATAGTTTTACTTTTCGACGAAAGTACAAATTGTTTTTGAGTCAAAATAGCTTGTGCTTTTGCGAAAAACACAAATGACTAAACCGTTATTGGTGAAATACAGTTATGATTTGGTGTGAATCGCAGGTATTTTTGAGTAAATATTTATTGTGGAAAGATGAAAAAATGGTACTTGTCAACATTTTTGTTACTTCATTTCTTGTCCTTTGGACAGAACATTAATAAAAGAAATGATTTTAAAGATGGTTTTGGATTGAAAATCGGCGGACCAACTTTTGCACTTGCGTTGAATTATAATCATTTTTTTAATCAAAACTTAAACCTTGAATTGGGTGCAGGAATCGTTGGTGCATATGGAGGTTTAAAGTATTTTTTCGGGAAGGAAGATAAAGTCATGCGTTTTACACCATATGTGGGAGCTGAATATTGTTATACAGCGATCATCTTTGATGGATTTTATCAAGGAGTATACTTGCCATTGGGAGTACAGTTTTTTTCGAAGAAAGGCTTTAATCTATCATTAGAAGCATCTTGTTTTTTATTTTACGGATACGGAGCCATTCCATGGGGTTCCTTACATATTGGAAAAAACTTTTGAATATGAAAAAAATCACCTTGTTGTTCTTCCTCTTGAGTGTCTACTCATTTTTCTCCAGTGCCCAAGTAGCAGAGGTAGCAGAAAATCCTCAAAAACCATATGTGCTTTTAAAGGACGGGTCAATCGTTTCGGTACTCAAACCCATTGTGGTCTGTGACAGCGTGTGTTATTATGTGAATCGTTATTCAAAAACCACGTATCGAAAGCCTTTGAGAGAAGTGGAGGCGTTTAGTAACAGAAGTGATGTCCGATGGATGACCAAACAGGAATTTAGTAGCATTGGAACGAGTCCGGTTAGAGGATATTTTTTGAGCATTATCACAATCTATCCAAGTGGATTGGGGATATTTATGCTCATCGATATTAGCAAGCGGAGACGTATTCATAATTATTTTCAATACAGTATTTACGGTAATTAAAACAGTCCAATCATGCAATTAATGAAATTACTAATCATCGTACTATTTTTGTCCATCATGGATTCGATTTCAGCTCAGTCTGACTGGAGGTACAAACCATATGTGGTCGTGAATGATACCCTTTATGAGAATTTGAAACATCCGGTTTTCATCATGGATTCAGTCTTATACATTCGAACAGCAGAGGGAAATGTGCTGACCTTTCCGTCACGAGATGTGGATTACATTAGCAAGCGTTGTTTTTACGACCGCATCACTCCACAAGAAAAAAATCGTTTGTCCCGTTCCGTTGCGACCGGATACTATTTGAATGCTGTTTCTTTCATTGGTGGATCTCTTCTTGTTCGAGAAAACATCATGACGTACCATAATTATGCAAAAAATTTGATGCTCAATTACTATTCTCCACTTGGGGCAATCTTCGGTGTGGGATTTATCGTACCATCTGTGATCGCAACGTATAACTTTATTCAGCGCCGGCGCCAAACGAAAATGATTATTGAATCGAAAGGAATCCGCTTTGTAAAATGATTGGTCTGTTTACTGTGAATGTTAACTAAAAAGCGAATAATCCGTTTCAAAAAAGTACATTTGAATCGAATAAGCGAACATGAAACAAGGGTACTATCCGGTTCATAGCTTGCAAGCGAAGGCTTGGGCGAATGGAACCACCACAGAATTGGTGAAATTTCCACCTGAAAGTGATTTTCTGAAAAGGGATTTCATTTTCCGCATCAGCACCGCAACAGTAGAAGCCGAGGAAAGTACCTTTTCTGATTTTAGTGGTTTGACGCGCATTCTCATGGTCTTGGAAGGGTCGCTCGAATTGATCCATGAAGGACGCTATCAAAAACACCTGCAGCCATACGAACAAGATACCTTTGATGGTTCTTGGTCGACCCGTAGCAAGGGAAAAGTGCGTGATTTTAACGTGATGTTTAATGATCAAGCCGCTGCAACGCTCCGTGCCTTTACACTTCAAACTGAGGAGTCACTGCACTTCACATGTACGCATCAACGCATTGTTTTGTTTGTTCATACGGGAACATTTCAACTTGGCGAACAAGTGCTCGAAACTGGCTCTGTTTTGGATATTGACTCATGCACTTGGGAATCCATTCCACTTGCTTGTTTGGATGCTGGCACCATACTGATTAGTGAGGTGGAAGTTTTGTAATTTCGATTCAATTTTTGTAGTATGAATAAAAAAGTAAGTTTAGAAAAAATCCTCATCGTTTCAGCAGTTGTTTTGGGTGTAGTGGCGATTGCCTATATGATGATGGGAAGACGCAATCAAGTTGTTGGGGAAGTCGATGGCACCGCCGATTCCTTGCGAACCGAATTGATGAAAGCCCGACAAGAAGTCCGAGCCGCCGAAGAGAAAAACCGTCAAACGAATGTGACTCCGCCCTTGACAGAGGAAGAGCGAAAAGAGAAATTGCAAAAAGAACTGATGAAAATGGAAATGGAGCATCCGCTCGATTATTTGAACATCGAATATGACCATACTTATCGCTGGTTTGCTGCAAAGGAAGAATATAGTGGATACATTTACAACAATGCTTCGCTGGCGACTTTCATGAATTTTGTAGTGCGTGTAACGTTCCTTTCAAAAACAAGAACGGCAATCGACACGAAACTTTTTACCATTTATGAGTACTGTGGTCCAAATAGTCGGATTCCGTTTAAAATTCAAACAGAAGCTCCTTCAGGATACGCGTACCACCGAGTGGAGCTTATTCGTGCAAGTTATTACCAGGGAGAGGGATTGGAGCGAGAGTGAGGAAGAGAGCGGGGAGTGAGAATGAGAAACAGATTGAGGAAGAGAGCGGAGAGCGAGAGTTGAGAGCGGAGAAACAGAGTGCGGAAACAGAGCGCGGAAACAGAGCGGAAAGCGAGGAAGAGAGTGGGGAGTGAGAGTGAGAAACAGAGCGCGGAAACAGAGCGGAGAGCGGAGAGCGCAGAAACAGGGCGCTAACGGAAAACGAATATCGAACAACGGGCATCGTCCCGAAGTCTCGGGAATCGAAAAACGAACCCTATTCCTCCGTTGCTTTCTTCGATTTACGGTATAAATAGGAGTCGTAGATAAAGCGTTTGGCAAAACGAACTTGTTTGTCTGAATTGATCAATTTTTTAAAGACGTTCGCATTGACTCCAAAATACTCGTAGGTTGACCCGTCTGTAAAGGTAATTTCCAGTAAAAGTCCTTTGTGTTTGTAATCTGCGATCCCGCATTCGTTGATTGTTGCCGTATATTCCGCTAGATTTGCTGCCTTCGTTTCCGGAGCAATACTCACTAAAAAATGATAGCCATCGGTGACTTGTCGACCCATGATTGCTGCTTCTTCTTTCAACGGATCTCCCTCTTGAAACCTATCCGGATGCCATTGTTTGACCAATTTACGGTAGGTTTGTTTCAGCTCCGCTAAATCGATTTGACTTTCAATTTGAAATAACTTCTTGTATTCGTTGATGCGCTTCATAAGTCCAAAAGTATCGACTGAAACATGAAACGAATCAGTACTGATTTTCAATTAAGGCGCGAAGATAGGCATACATTTCGAAGAGAGCTAATCCTTCTGGTTAATCTCCTAAAAAAAGTAATTCCTTGCATTAAGATACCTTGGGAACGTTGAACATCCAACGAATGCCGAAGCGGTCCAAACAAACGCCCCAGTAACCCCAGAATTCATCGTGTGGTTGAACACATTCCGATCCGTCTTGGGATAATATCGCATAAATACGATCGGCGTCTTCCTTTGAATCGAGGTCCAAGCTGATGGTCGTATTGTTTCCAATTTTCAAGTGGTGTCCCATGCTTTCCAGCATATCGGTTCCGAGGATGTTCACACCACCATAGATGGGAAGTCCAACGTGCATCACCATGTTTTTTTCTTTGTCAGAAAGAGTGGGCATTCCTTCTTGTTGGGGCATATCGCCCATGCGCATAATCGGAGCAGAATATTCCGTTTGAAAGATAGATTGATAAACGGTAAATGCTTCCTCTGCATTTCCTTGAAAGTTTAAATAGATGTTTGTTTGAGCCATGGGTTCTTCGTTGTGTGTGAAACCACAAAATTACGATTTTTTCATTCGTTGGATTTAAGGGAAGCACTTCATACGCAATCCATCCTTACGGAATCACAACAGAAGTATGTAATTCATTCACGCGAACGAAGTAGCGTCCGGCAGGCCAATTGGATGTGGAAATGGACATTTCTTCCGAAATTTCTTGTTGAAACACGGTTTGTCCGATGAGGTTGTACACTTCCACCATGGAAGATTGTTTCGGTCCGGAAACATGCAAGGTGGATCCCGCCAGGTAGATTTGGACATCCTCACTCAGA
>JAHEMQ010000042.1:9645-12390 GCA_024643555.1 Crocinitomicaceae bacterium
AATTTCTTGTTGAAACACGGTTTGTCCGATGAGGTTGTACACTTCCACCATGGAAGATTGTTTCGGTCCGGAAACATGCAAGGTGGATCCCGCCAGGTAGATTTGGACATCCTCACTCAGAATCGGAACCGCTGCCGTTGGACAAGATTTTGTTGACACAAAATTCCAAATGAATTGTGGCGAATAGAAGTCCATGTTGATGGTTCCGGCTCCGCCAACAAGCGTGTTTATTCCAGGCCATTGATGTCCGCCCCCATAAATTTTGACATGGCGAATGTCAGCGGTTCCATTTAAATAGGAATGCAGTTCCGGGTAGGATAAATCGGTCAAGTTGTTATTCGGCATCGCCGTGATGACAGGTGTCGGATTTGCACCGTAAAATTGCTGGTATTTCGTGAGTAGGGCGGGAACAGAACATCCGGTTGAACCGCTTCCATTGTAGGGAACAATGGGGTCTGCCGTTCCATGAATTTGCAGCACGGCAGTTGGATGCAGCGGATTACAGTTGTTGAAGGTGGTGTCGCTCATGACGCCAGAAACGGAAGCGATGGCAGCAAAACAGTACGTGGACTCGCACACCATTTTGTGGGACATAAATCCACCGTTTGACATGCCGCAAAGGTATCGTCGACTCGGGTCTGTATGGTAATTCGCTTCAAAGTAGTCCACCAGTTTTTCGATAAATCCTTTGTCGTCTGTGGAGGAAACGGTCACGTTCATGTTCGCATTCCAGGCATTGTTTAATCCGGAGGGATAACACACGATAAAACGTTCCGCTTCTGCGATGGTATTAAATTGCGTCAAATCCATCAAGCCAGATCCCGTTTGGGTGAGTCCGTGCAAGGCAATGAAAAGGGGAATGTTTTCAGAAGCTTGCAAGTTCGAAGGAACGTAAAAATGAAACACACGTTGCGCGCCATCGTGCACCATTGTCGCCATTTGTTGGGCAAAAAAGGTCGCATGAAACCAACAGAAAAGAAATAAGAAGCAACTGCGCATGAACAAATGTAAAAAAAGTGTTGGATTGTGAAAGGGTTTGGGGTGGGGTTAATAGTCAATTTCCTTGTTCAAATTACTCACACGGTTTCATAAAGCCTGAATGAACACCAAAAGTCATCGCATCACATCTACCCCTCAAACTCCTCGGCAATCATCCATTTTTCGCGCATGCGAAACGCTGGAATGGTTTGACGTTTGGCTTTGTTAACAGCGACGTTTCCTTTGATGGATCGTTGTGCTGCCCATTGCGCTAAGGGAATGATTTTTTTTGCGGTAAGAATGGTGATTCGTTTGTGGAACGATTCAAGTAAAAGCAGGGCAAAAAGTGCGGTGAATCCATCATATTTCAGTGTGGACTGATACCGTGTGAACAGGGGATAGTATGCGCTGTGTTTGCTTTTGTTTTGAATGATGATGGGAGGGAAGCCCAGCTCCATGAGTTGAAGGTTGATCCATACACGACCCATTCGTCCATTTCCGTCTACAAAAGGATGGATGGTTTCAAACTCCGCATGAAAATAGGCGATCGCATCCAGAAAGTAGCTGTCTTTTCGTTGAATGTACGCATCGACTAAGGTTTGCGTGAGTGCTGGGACAAACTGCGGATTGGCTCCAAGGTGATTCCCGACCCGAACCCATTCTTTTCCCGATCGAAAGCGTCCAGCGATGGAATCGTCGATGTGGCTCAGTAAGCTTTTATGTAAGGCTAACATACCCTTGATATTCAAGGAGGAAAAGGGTTTATTCAGTAGGTCCTCGGTTAGTTTTGCTAAATTTTTGGCTTCGTAAATTTCACGCACATTGACTTTTCCGGCTATTTGACCTCCGGAAAGAATCTTTTCAGTGTCCTCTAAGGAAAGTGTGGAATTTTCAATCGCGTTCGAGTTGTACACCAACTCAGGAATTTCAGCCAGAGTGATTTCCTTTAAAATCGATTCATGATCCTTTGCCAAGGACTGATACTGTTGGAACAATGCCTCAATTTTGTCTTTTGTCGTTTGGTTGATCATTCTTCTTACTTAACTTACCGTGAAAAAGTAGATAAATATACAACAATTCACGGTAAGTAGTTTTATGTGAACAGCATTAAATAACCAGGATTTAAAAATAGTTCATTCAAATATGCGTTCTTTTCTCCTAATTTTTCTCAGCAAAAGCATTCAAGTATTTGCATTTTGAAGGCCTCCCTTGGAATAAAAAGTTTGAAAACAGAACAATCATTTGTTTTTAAAAGATACAAGACGTATTTTTGTAAGTGAGAAATTTGTGTAAACATCCGATGATTATGAAAACTAACCAAGCACAAAAGGAAATAGGACAGCGTATGATGCAATTGCGCAAGCGAAAAGGCTTGTCCCAAGAGGAATTGGCTGCGCGTGTTCAGTTGTCTCGTCCGTCTTTGGCGCAAATCGAATTGGGGAATCGTGGAATCAATATTCAAGAATTTCAGCGCTTCGCAGAGGTCTTGGAATTTTCATTGGATGATTTTGTGTCCAAAGATTTTCAACTATCCGCTTTAGAAACGCTGGCGGAAGATCAAGGAATACAGCAAATCCAAGAACGAATTTCTGTCCCGAAATTGCAAGTGGCTAAATTTAAAGAGGTGTTACTTTATATTTTGGAACGTTGTGCAGGGAAGCCAAATGTGGGTGAAACGGTCTTGTATAAGTTGCTGTACTTTTCCGACTTCAATTATTACGAACTGTACGAAGAGCAATTAACGGGTGCGAACTATCGAAAACTTCC
>JAHEMQ010000054.1 GCA_024643555.1 Crocinitomicaceae bacterium
ATCAAGGAATTCAATCGCATTGCCGAAAAGTACTTCAAGAAGTCCCAAGGGATTCCCGCAAATGTTAGTGTAGGTTCAAAAGATTACTCCTTCGACTTTTGGTTTGAAAACGACCAATTTGCGTGCAATGATAATTTTTATTTTGATGAAAAAAACATGCATTTCCTGTTTGTTCCGTATGAAATCACCAATTATGCAGCGGGAACGATTGAGTTCAGTATTCCCAAGAATAAAATAGAACATTTACTTAAACTTCATTAATCCAAAAACTCACTTAGTGTAAATATGACATTTTGTAATTATATTCAAATTCATTCTTATATTTGTGACCGAAAATAACGGACGTATTATGCCAGCAAAAGCTACAACAAGCACGAAAAAAGCAAGCACTGCTTCTAAATCTGCAGGAAAACCAAAGTTTTCCAAAGAAACGTACATCAAATGGTACAAAGACATGTTGTTGATTCGACGTTTCGAAGAGAAAACAGGTCAGTTGTACATTCAACAAAAATTTGGTGGATTCTGTCACCTTTACATTGGACAAGAAGCCATTGTTGCAGGAACAGCAAGCGCTTGTCAACCAGGTGATAAGCACATGACCGCATACCGTGATCACGCACATCCGATTGCACTTGGTACAGACCCACGTGTCTTGATGGCAGAACTTTATGGACGATCGACAGGTTGTTCAAAAGGAAAAGGTGGTTCCATGCACTTCTTTGATAAAGAGAAAAACTTTATGGGTGGACATGGAATCGTTGGAGCACAAATCGCGATGGGTGCAGGAGTTGGATTTGCAGAAAAATACAACGGAACTGACAACGTTGCATTTGTATCCATGGGTGATGGTGCTGTTCGACAAGGAGCGCTTCACGAAACCTTCAACATGGCAATGAACTGGAAACTTCCAGTCATTTTCATCATTGAAAACAATAACTACGCGATGGGAACATCGGTAGAACGTACAACAAACGTGACTGACCTTTCTAAAATTGGACTTTCCTACGAGATGCCATCAAAAGTGGTAAACGGAATGCGTCCGGAAAGTGTACACGAAGCGATTGAAGAAGCTTGCAACCGTGCACGTCGTGGCGATGGTCCTACCCTATTGGATATCCGAACGTACCGTTACAAAGGACACTCGATGTCCGATCCTCAAAAATACCGTACAAAGGAGGAAGTGTCAGAATGGATGGAACAAGATCCAATCGAACATTGTTTGCGAACAATTCAGGACAACAAATGGTTAAGTGAAAAAGAAATTGAAGAAATTTCTACTTGGGTGAAGAAGGAAGTGGACGAATCAGTGGAATTTGCTGAAAACTCTCCGTATCCAGAAGCACACGAGTTATACGAGGACGTATACACACAAACCGATTATCCGTACATCAAAGAATATTAAAAACTTAAAATAAAAGAATCCATGGCTGAAATCGTTTACATGCCGAAATTGAGTGACACAATGACCGAAGGGGTTGTTGCAACTTGGAATAAAAATGTGGGTGATACCGTGAAAGCTGGCGAAGTACTAGCCGAAATCGAAACGGATAAAGCAACCATGGAATTCGAATCATTTTACGATGGTGTCTTGTTACACATCGGCGTGGAGACTGGAAAAGCTGCCCCAGTAAATAGTGTGTTGGCGATAATTGGTCAAGCCGGAGAAGACATCTCTGCTGCCCTTGCGAATGCTGCGTCATCTGCTCCTGGAGCTGTGGCTGAAGCACCAAAAGCGGAAGTAGCTACGCCGAGTCCTGCTCCCGTTGTCGCTGCTCCAAGTCCAGCGCCCGTTGCGGCTGCTGCACCAGCACCAGTTGCTTCAAACAACACAAGTGGACGCGTATTCGCTTCCCCTTTAGCGAAAAAATTAGCCAGTGAAAAAGGAATTGACATTCACACCGTAGCTGGAACAGGTGAAAGTGGACGCATCGTGAAACGCGATGTGGATCATTACACACCATATACGCCAGCTGAACGTTCATTTACCGCTGCACCAGCAGGGGTTGAATCCTTTACGGATGAACCAGTAAGTCAAATGCGTAAAACAATTGCTCGTCGTTTGGCAGAAAGTAAATTTACAGCGCCTCACTTCTATTTAACCATGGACATCAACATGGATCAGGCGATTACTTCAAGAAAAGCGTTGAACAGCATGGATGGCGTGAAAGTTTCGTTCAACGATCTTGTTGTGAAAGCAGTTGCGATGGCCTTGAAACAAAATCCGGGTGTCAACAGTTCTTGGATGGGTGATTTCATTCGACGTAACCAACATGTTCACATCGGTGTTGCCGTTGCTGTAGAAGATGGATTGTTGGTTCCTGTCATTCGTCATGCCGATACCAAAGGATTGGTTCAGATTTCTGGAGAAGTACGCGAGTTTGCGCAAAAAGCAAAAGATAAAAAACTTCAACCTAGCGATTGGGAAGGTAACACCTTCACTATTTCAAACTTGGGAATGTTCGGAATTGAATCCTTCACTGCTATCGTGAATCCACCTGACAGTTGTATTCTTGCGATTGGTGGAATCAAAGAAGTTCCTGTGGTAAAGAACGGACAAGTTGTTCCTGGAAATGTCATGAAAGTAACACTTTCTTGTGATCACCGTGTGGTGGATGGGGCAACAGGTTCTGCATTCCTTCAAACCTTCAAAACGTTCATGGAGAATCCAGCAGCAATGTTGTTGTAAGTTTCCTTAAACGTCTTTACCTATCGAGTGCATGTCATTGTGGTTTTCCTCAATTTCATCTTTCACTCGTTGTATTCCTTTCGTTAATATTCGAATCTCTGGCGAGGCAAATTTGCTGAGCCAAAACCAACTATTGTCCTCGTGGTCAATAGCCAAAGACATGTGATACAACAATTCAAATTTGTTGTTTAGCAACCATTCTTGCGCCTTGAGGTTGCCCTCTGCCCCATTGATCATCGCCATAAGATGGGCGTATCCATTTTCAAGCAACCAATTACGTGCTTCATCTTTCAGTAAAATGGCAAAGGTGGCCATGTACAATTCTGGATAACCATTGTCACGCAACCAATTTTGTAAATCTTCATTTCCTTCTACGGCTTTTGTCCAAGCAATAATCACCAAGGAAGGATAATTGATATCATGCAAGGGAGCTGCAGCAATCGGATTAGACGCTTTCGAAGGATTGTTTTTACCGGAACCGAAAAGTTTTCTCAACATAACTTCTTCTTAGAAAAACCAAAGTGCGACGAAAATCGCCGTCACGACACAAATTAAATCCACCAATAACATGGTTCCGAGGGCATAGCGTGTATTGCGCACATTGATGGAACCGAAGTAAACGGCAATTACATAAAAGGTTGTCTCCGCGCTACATTGGAAAATACTACTCAATCTTCCCGCTAAAGAATCTGGACCAAAATTATTCATGGCATCCAACATGAATCCACGTGAACCACTTGAACTAAACGGTCTAAGCAAGGCAACTGGCAAGGAATCCGTAATTTCTTTTGAAACACCAATGAAGTGGAAACCGGTAGCGATCCAATTACTGATGATTTCAAACAAGCCACTATTACGAAAGAGGGAAATGGCTGCTAACATTCCAAGTACGTAAGGAAAAATGGCCACTCCTGTATTGATGCCGCTTTTTGCTCCAACCACAAATGAATCAAAAACGGTCGTTTCTTTTTCTTTGAATTTCTTTTCGTGAACGAACGCGAAAATCAAGGTGGCAACAATAATTCCGAGTAACAGCACACTGGAGAAGTTACTCGAAAAGAAGTTCTTACCGATTAAATCCAAACTATTTACATAGAGTAACAATCCGATGATGGCTGCAATGATCGAAGTCAAGGCCAATAAAAGGGTTGCACTGCGGAATTGAATGCGCTGCCTGATGCCGACAATAAAAAATGCTGCCAAAGTTCCGATGAGCGAAGTCACAATACAAGGCAACATGACATCGGCAGGATTCGCTGCATTTGCGGCCGCGCGATAACCAATGATCGACGTTGGTATGAGTGTGAGTCCAGCAGCGTGCAAACACAAAAACATGATTTGCGCATCCGAAGCACGATCCTTTTCAGGATTGATTTCCTGCAAACTCTGCATGGCTTTTAAGCCAAATGGTGTAGCAGCGGAGTCGAGTCCTAAAAAGTTTGCGGAAAAATTCAAGGTCATGTAGGAAATCGATTCATGATTTTTCGGAACCGAAGGAAAAACCTTCACAAAGAACGGACTCAAGCGTCTGGCCAATCGTTCCGTAGCTCCAGAGTCGATGAGCAACTGCATGATGCCACAGAAGAAGGCCAAATAAGCCATTAGCGGTAGAATCAAGTCGAACAAACTCGCTTTACACGTTTCGAGCAGTCCATCTGCTTTTTGCGTTCCTTTGAAAACTTGAACGGTTTGATTCTTCAAAACGTAGGTTGTATCGCTGTCATCCGGATTGACATTAAACACCAAGGTTCCTTCTGGAGCAGACTTCAATTTTTCTTGAAATCCCTTTGAACAATCTTTTAAATAGCGTTCACCCGTTAAAATCGGACTATCTTTTTTTCCATTCAACACGTACTCGATGGAATAAGAATGGGATAGAAATAACCCTGCGAACACAAAAATGACGGAGCTGATGAAAATAATCAGCCAAAATCTACTTAGTACCATAAAACGAATATCACCATTTTTACAATGCGCCATTCAATTTCCTAAAAAAAGAATTAACACAGGTTATTGAATTCGAAATTCGATTTGACATTTCATTCTTGCATGCTGCTTTGTATTTACCTTTGCCCCAACAAACAAAAGACATGAAAACAATCCTTCACACTGCGGAAAGCAGAGGACATGCGAATCACGGTTGGCTGAACGCCAAGCACTCCTTTAGTTTCGCGCAATGGTACAATCCAGAACGCATTCACTTTGGTGCATTGCGCGTATTAAACGACGACATCGTTGCACCATCCATGGGATTTGGCAAGCATCCACACGACAACATGGAGATCATTACCATTCCGTTGCGAGGTTCCTTGCGTCATCAAGACAGCATGGGATTTAGCGAGGTTGTAAAAGCTGGAGAAGTACAAGTGATGTCCGCTGGAACCGGAATTTTCCACAGCGAAATGAATGCCAGTCACCACGAAGAAATCAACTTATTTCAAATATGGATTTTTCCAAACAAGCAAGGCGTAACACCGCGATACGAACAAAAATCTTATGACGTAAAGGATTCCGAACAACGCTTTTTACAATTAGTCTCCCCACATGCAGATCAAGAAGGTGTTTGGATTCATCAGGACGCATGGATTCACTTGATAAGCATGGAAGCGAATACAGAGAACACGTATACCTTAAAAGGAAAAGAATCAGGGGTTTACTTCATGAACATTGAAGGAACATTCGAGATAGCGGAACAGGTGTTAAACGACCGCGATGCAATAGGCGTGTGGGAAACCAACGAAATTCGCATTCAAAACAAACAAAAAGGAAAACTGCTGGTTATTGAAGTACCAATGAAATTTTAAACATGAAAAAAATAATCGACGATT
This sequence comes from Crocinitomicaceae bacterium, assembly GCA_024643555.1. Lineage (GTDB taxonomy): Bacteria > Bacteroidota > Bacteroidia > Flavobacteriales_D > Crocinitomicaceae > UBA952. Next base: position 5,515 of record JAHEMQ010000054.1, read on the forward strand.
TAACGTGGAGATACGCTGCGAAGCAATACGATCCGACAAAAAAATTGACGGAAGAAGAACTCAACATCATCAAGGAATCCTTGCGTTTAACACCGTCAGCATACGGACTCCAACCCTTGAAATTCCTTTTCATTGAAACGCCGAGTCTCCGCGAAGAAGTAAAAGTCATTGCACACAATCAGAGCCAAGTGGTGGATGCTTCTCACCTATTGGTCATTTGTGCACACACGAGCATTGATGAATCATACATCGATCATCACGTAAAACGCGTAACCGAAGTTCGCAATACTCCCGCTGAAAGAGCTGCTGGATTCAGTGATTTTCTTAAGAAAAATGTCTTGGCTATTCCAGTGGAACATGTCGAACCTTGGAACATTCGTCAAGCGTATATCGCCCTCGGACAAGTCTTACACACCTGTGCGAGCATGCGCATCGATGCGACTCCAATGGAAGGATTCGATGCAAAGGCCCTAGACGAAAAACTAGGTCTCGCGAAACAAGGATTAAAAAGTGTCTTACTTTGTCCAATCGGATTTCGTTCGCCAGAGGACGCTTACCAATATTTACCAAAGGTGCGCAAGGCGCCGGAAAACATCTTTGAAACAAGATAGTTTTTCACAAATTCACGTGGATAAATCAGCGTGATTTCTACTGAAATCACGCTTTTCCTCGTAAAAATTATACCTATATTTGAGAATGAAGTTTTCTCTCAAGTATTTTATCGCGCTGTTTTTTTTGCTTATTCTTCCAACTGCCGGACTATTCGCGCAGGTGAAAATGAATGCGAGTAACCGTGTCGATTTGGAGAACATTCACCACGACTTAATGGTAAATAAAGGAGAAGTAAGTGCTGACATGCTCAGTCGTTATCCCATTTACCACATCAATGGAACGTATTATTTATCTTTTCTTGCCAAAACAACGGAAGGATTTAATCGCTCAGAATTGGTGAAAAAGAACTTTATTGTTGGAACGCCGATCGCCCATTTGGTCAGCATCAAAGTTCCTTTAAACAAAACAAGTCAACTCGCGCATATCAAAGGATTGGCATACCTCGAAATTGCTGGAAAAATTCACAATTCCTTGGACAAAGCGATCGTCGACATGCACGCGGACAGTGTCCACCAAGGAATTGGATTACCGCAAGGTTATTCTGGCAAGGACGTATACATTGGCGTGACGGATTGGGGCTTCGACTATACATCTCCCGTGTTTTACGATACCGCCATGCAGCAATCACGCATTGTAGCAGCTTGGGACCAATACAAAACGAGCGGACCACATCCGCAGGGATTTGCTTACGGAACAGAATACACCACTTTAGGTGAGCTTTTTGCTGCAGGAAGTGATACAGCGAACATTTACTCGTATGCGACGCATGGAACACATGTCTCCTCCATTGCAGGTGGAGGTGGTGCAGGAACTCCATACAAAGGTGTGGCGTTTGATGCCAATTTCTTGTTTGTGACCTTTTTAGTGGACGAAGCTGCGGTTTTAGATGCTTGGGAATGGATGTATCAAAAGGCACAGGCAGACGGCAAACGCTTGGTGATCAACATGTCGTGGGGACTTTACCATTTTGGAACCTTAGATGGAACCTCAATTTTAAGTCAAGCGATAACGGCGTATACGGATCTTGGTGTGGTTTTCGCGAATTCGGGTGGAAACAACGGAAATGTGAATTTTCACATCAAACGCACCTTCAACCAAGACCAATTCAAAACGCGAATTGAATTTTATTCCTATGCCGCGAATGCCAACATGTGGGGACAAAGTGTTCATGCATGGGGCGAAGCAGGAACACCTTTTGAAAATGGTTTAATCATTACAGATAACGCTGGAAATACCTTGGTAGAAAGTCCGTTTTACAATACCGCCACTGTTAGTAATTACATCGATTCGTTCTTGGTTACCGGAATCGATACGATTTGGTTTAATATCACCGCGGATGCTGCACACCCCTTGAATGGTCGTCCACAAATGCGCCTTCGCGTGAAGAATACGAACACATCCTTGCGTGTCCTGTTAAAATCGCACGCCGATTCGAGCACGGTTCACTATTGGAATGTCACTGAATTATCAAACGATGTCGGAAACTGGGGAATGCCTTTCTCGTTCTCGTATGGCGGTTCTATTTCCGGAGACAACCAGAATGGAATTAGCGAACCATCCTGTTCTGATGATGTCATTAGTGTCGCTGCTTATGCCACACAATACCCAAATGCCAGTGGAAATTTAGTCGGTGGCGCCATCGCCTCTTTCTCCTCTGTTGGTCCGCGCTACGATGGTGAAATGAAACCGGACATCGCTGCACCGGGAGTTTCTATCGTTTCCGCGATGTCTTCTTATACGGATGCCACGTTTACATCCTTTGATCAAGTCACGTTTAACAACAAAACCTATCATTTTGCAAAAATGTCCGGAACCTCCATGGCTTCGCCGATGGTGGCTGGCGTTTCGGCCTTGATTCTCGAAGCCAATCCGTATTTATCGGCTCGACAAGTCAAAGAAATCATTATGTTAACGGCACGACAAGACAACTTTACGGGAACCATTCCATCAGAAGGAAGTCCGGTTTGGGGTGCAGGGAAAATCAATGCGTATGCAGCGGTGAAACTCGCTTTACAAACCCTCGGAATGGAACAAGTGTCCCATGAAATTGATTGGAACGTGTATCCAAATCCTGTGATGAACGAATTGCATTTCACGATCGTTGAATTACCTAAAAAAGCCCAAATCATTGACATGGAAGGTAATTTCTACGAGAAGAATATCATCGATGGGAAATTATACGTTTCAGATCTTCCTGCGGGAACTTACTTCATTCGCTTGATCATCGACGGAAAAGTACAGCAAGAACGTTTTATCAAGCAATAAATGGACATTCGTCTCGCAACAGAACACGAACTACCGATTCTGGAATCTTTGGCGCGTGAGATTTGGCCACGTACCTACGCCGATATCATCACGAAAGAACAAATGGACTTCATGTTGAATTGGATGTATTCCACGGAAACACTCATCGCACAACAACAAGCCGGACACGAATTTTACATACTACAAAAGGATTCCATGGATATTGGTTTTCTGGCGATTAAACAAGCAGGCGACGAATTAAAAGTCAACAAAGTGTATGTCCTGCCAACTGCACAAGGACTTGGCGCAGGAAAAAAACTCATGGACAAAGCTGTGGAACGCGCAAAAGCAAAAGGTTGCACCCACCTATTCCTTCAAGTAAATCGCGCCAATAAAGCGAAATTCTTTTACGAAAAATTGGGATTCACCATTCGGAAAGAAGAAGACTTCGACATCGGAAATGGCTTTTTCATGAATGATTATGTGATGGAGTTGAAAGTTTAGATGGTCCAAGGTATCAACTTCGCGTTTTATTCGCCAATAACCAACACTTTCCCATTCGATTGATACCCCAAACTGGTAGAAAAGTGATACTGATATAAGCCGTAAGCAAATCCTTCAAAAGTATAAGTTGCACTTGGACCTTGCAGGGTCTTTTGAACCAATAGTCTACCAGCACTATCATAAATACTCAAATTACCGGTTGAACCTTCAGCGATTTTCATTTCTAAGGAAGTAAACTGATTTCCTGTTGCTGGATTCCCAAGAACCTGTAAATCTTCGAGAAGAATCGTGCTCTGCGGTATTGTTGTACAAGCAGCCACCTCTTGCAGTGAGAAGTTATCAAAAAATCTAGTGTCAAATGCTGAAAAATTACTGCCATCAAAATAGGCTTTATAGGTGATTTTAATGGAATCGTACTCATGAAAATTGCCCAGTGTAAATGCTTTCTCCCCTCCCTTAGCTTGAAAACAGACACTCACATGTTGCCAATTGGTAGTATCTGTCATCGGCTCTTTTTCTGACCAAACTTTATAGCCATAGGATTGATAATTTTTCACATCAACAACGGTATCATACAACATGAGGACATCAAGGGCATTGGAATTCAATGTGCTTTTTTCAGCCTTACTCAAGTAAAAATCAAAACGATAGGATTTAGCATTTACTAGATTCTGAGATAAAAGACCTCCTGCATATTCCACTTGACAATAATAACATGTGTCGTGAAAAAGAATTTCACGGTCGTGAACAACCAACCCGAAATAATTAATTCCATCAATGGAACTTTGAATTCCCATATAGTTTATTGGCATCGTACCAAAATATTTGGAGAAAAAATCCACAGTATTCCCATCAATGGAATTTCCATACGGATTCCACCAATTAGGACAAACATCAAATAAAAACTTCTGAAAACTATTGGTGTCCACCGCTAGCATTTCCTCCACTGAAGGATTCAGTATCAAATTTTCCTGAGCATGCAAGGGAGAGAAAACATGCCAAAAAAGGAAAAGCAGTGTAAATCTAAAGTATGATGACTTGAAGTGTTTCATGGTTTCCTGATTGAAGTAGTACATCTATGAAGTATAGCCCTGTTGGTAAATTTAACTCAAATTGATTGGTTTCCAAATTATTAAACGAAAAAAGTTGCTGCCCGTGGGGTTCGAACACCTCATTTTTTTTTATTTCTACTTTGAATCAAACACAAACAGTCCTTTTAGTCCTAATCACATTTTCCTTATCTTCGCTACCAAAATCTGACCTATGCTGAAAATCGACATGCACTCTCATATCATTCCCAAGAATTTACCGAATTGGACCGAGAAATTTGGCTACGGGAAATTCATTTACTTGAATCACAATGAGGACCGAAGTGCAGATATGATGCAAGGTGGACAGTTTTTTAGACGCATTAAAGAAAATTGCTGGGACGAAGATTTACGTTTGGGAGAATACGAGCAATTTCAAACGCAAACGCAAGTGGTTTGTACGATTCCGGTGCTTTTCTCCTATTGGGCAGAACCGAAACATGGATTGGAATTGTCCGAGTATTTGAATGACCACATTGCTGAATTAGTAGCGAAATATCCGAAAAACTACATTGGACTGGCTACCATCCCTATGCAGGATACCGAATTAGCGATCCAAGAATTGGAACGCGCCAAGGCGATTGGTCACGTTGGCATTCAGATTGGATCCAACATCAACGATGAAAACTTAAGTGAAGAACGTTTCTTCCCGATTTTCGAAGCGTGTGAACGTCTCGGAATGGCGGTGATGATTCACCCATGGCAAATGATGGGATTTGACAGCATGAAAAAGTATTGGCTACCATGGTTAGTGGGAATGCCTGCAGAAACCTCTCGTGCCGCTTGCTCGATGATTTTCGGTGGTGTACTGGAACGCTTGCCAAACTTACGCGTGTGTTTCTCACATGCCGGTGGATCTTTTCTTCCTACCTTGGGCCGAATCGAACATGGATTTAATTGTCGTCCCGATTTAGTAGCGATTGACAACGACGTGAATCCAAGAAACTACGTCGGTAAGTTTTGGGTGGATTGCATCACGCACGACATCGATGCCTTGAAATACATCTTAAAGATGCAAGGATCCATGCGCGTCTGTTTAGGATCTGATTATCCGTTCCCACTTGGAGATTTGGAAATCGGGAAATTCATCGAAGAAAGTGATTTGTCCACGCAGGACAAAGAAAACATCTTTTCCAATTCCACCTTGGAATGGTTGAACTTGGATAAAGCGCTCTTTCTTTAGTCGATTTTATATTCCAATCGCATCGTGATGTTCGCTGTTTTGCGGCGTGAGGACGTATTAAAACTTCCACCCCACGAATAATCCTCAGAAGAATTTTCTGCTGTGATTTGGAACACTCCCATGTCAGCCGTTTTTAGTCCACCAAGTGTCCCACCCGCGTTTTCAGCAATTTTTTGAGCGCGATTGTACGCATCCTTCGTTGCCTCTTCAATCATTTTAATTTTCAACTCCGCCAACTTCGTGTAGTAATACTCTGGCGCATTGGAGTTCAACTCAATTCCCGCATCGATTAACTGTGAAACTTCTCTCGAGGTTTTCTCCACGGTATCTACTTTTTTGGAACGCACTTTTAAACTTTGCGTCAAATTGTATCCTGTGAAATACGATCCGATTTCATTTCCATCGCTGTCGTATTCCGTGTGGAACATCTTTTGGATATCGGCTGCTTCGAACACGATTTCGTCCTCTGAAATACCTTTCGATTTCAAATAGGCTTTCACGCGTTTCACGTCGTTATTTAAATCCGCATACGCTTGCTTCAATTCCATGTTGTTGCGGGAAAAATTCGCACGCCAAACAATTAAATCCGAGTCAAAGGACTGCTCCCCTAACCCAGTCACGCTAATCACGGGATCTGGTTTCCCCTTGGATAGGTAAGAGTGTCCTAAAATGTATCCGGTCACGATTACTGCAAAAGCGATCATGATGGTAGCTGCGTGTGTTTTAAAGAAGTTCATGACGTTTAATTTTTGATAAATGTAGCTAAATTAATGTACCATGTCAAAATGTTATAGTATAGGAAATTATTTTTTATTCTTTTACTTTTTGGCATTGCCCCAAAAAGTAACAAAAAGGTCTAGCGCTTAAAAG
>JAHEMQ010000104.1 GCA_024643555.1 Crocinitomicaceae bacterium
GCACCAGATGAGTTAATTCAACAAGCGCCGAGACATTCAATTGAATCATCTCTAAATCTTTCTCAATAGGACGATCTACAAATTCTCCGTGTCCACCAAATCCTGCGTTATTCATCAAGTACTCGATTTCAATGCCAGATTTTTGAATGAAGTCGAACACCTTTTTCGCTGCATGAGGTTCCGATAAATCCTGTGAAAATATCGTTACTTTCACTTTGTGTTTAGACTCCAATTCCGATTTCAATTCCTCCAAGGAATCTGTTCGACGCGCCACCAGAACGAGGTTTCCACCTTTAGCCGCGTGAATACGTGCTAGTTCTTTTCCGATTCCGCTTGAAGCGCCTGTGATTAATGCTGTTTTCATTCTGTTATTTTTAACTAAACATCCTTCAGTGGACATTGTTTAATGATTCGTATATGTTGTTTTCATTTTTGTAAAAATGTACCCATCCTCATCCTTTGTTCCAAAGCGCATGTTTTGATTTACCGTTGCTTTGCGAATCCATCCGGTTTCTTTATCCAAATGCATTAGAATAGTGGAAGAACCATCAACTTTCTTTAAGTTTTCGGTAGCATTTTTCTCATCTGACAAAGTAGTGGACTTTCCGGAAATGATGATGCCATCATCAGATGACCCCAACCAAGTGTAGGTGTACTCCATTTTTGCCTTGATTGTTTTCGAATAAATATCCGTTTGTGTTTGCCAAGATTCATTTAACGCAACTAAGGTTTTGGGGTAAATTAACGTGATCATTTCAAAATTCCCTTTAAACGATTTCTCACCATAGGAGGACTCCAATTCAGCTTTCAATTTTTCTTTCCTCTCCGCAGGAACAGGCAAGTCGTTGATGGACTTTTCAAACAAGCGATTGATTCCTTCCACTTTTGTAATCTCGCCAAACTTGGTGATTTGCATTTCAAAAGATGACTGACACAATTGATGAAAAATGGTCGACATCAGGTCATCAGCCTTTCCATCTGAAAGCATCACGATATTTGTACCATCTGAATTGTGAACCGTGATGTCCATCTGTCGGTATTGCGCTTCTATCGTGTATACATCTTTTTTGAACGACTTCACCTTGTAGCTAACGGAGGCCTGTACCAACATAGAGAATTTAGAAGTTTTTCCATTGTTTTTTGAAAAAACCTCAGATTCTGAATGAATGTGATGTTCGTAAACTTCACCTTTTTTTAAATTCAATTGAATGGCTGTTTTTTGCGCCATTACTGCATGCGAAAAGAAGAGAAAGAATAGAATTGATCGGTTTTTCATTGACAACATTTCAAGCAAAATTACGGAAATATCAAAAGAGGATGTTCAATCCTGTGCGAAAGGTTTGCGCATGTGCTTCGACGATGTCCTTTATTTGCGGACTGTACCCACCTCCCATCGTGCAAACGACTGGAATATTTAGCTGTCGAACGGCATCAAAGACGATTCGATCGCGCTCCTGACATCCCTTCATACTAATGCCCAGTTTTCCAAGTTTATCCGTTGCCAAAATATCGACTCCGCATTGGTAAAAGATAAAATCAGGCTTAAATTCGCTGAGAATCTTATCTAAGCTCACATGAAGTAACTGATGATACACTTTGTCTTGAATACCATCCTCTAATTCGATGTCCAGGTTTGATTTTTCCTTTTGAAGTGGATAGTTATTTCTGCCATGCATGCTAAATGTAAAAACACGTTCGTCGTCCTGCAACATCGATGCTGTTCCGTTACCCTGGTGGACATCCAAATCGATGATGAGGATGTTGCGAATACCGTGATTGGATAAAAGATCGTTTGCCGCGATGACTTGATCGTTCAATAGGCAAAACCCCTCTCCGCGGTCGGCATAAGCATGATGAGTTCCACCAGCAATGTTAAATCCGATTTTCTTGGTGAGGGCTTCTTCCGCCAGTCGTCGCGTTCCCTCCATAATGCACAACTCTCGTTCAATTAAAGCCTTTGAATGAACAAACCCACTGATGCGTTGCTCGCGCTCCGACAACTTTAAATTGGACAATTTTTCCCAATAGTCAGCGGAATGAACAGCCAGCACTTTGGACAACTCCAAGCTTTCCGGCGCGAAAAAATCCGTTTCATTGGCCGTTCCTTCGTGCAACAACTGCTTTGGCAGAAGCTCGTACTTCTCCATGGGAAAACGGTGGTTTTCAGGTAAAGGATGAACGTAAATCGGATGAAAAGCTATCACGAATTGGTGATTTTCTCAACGATGCGCGCTACACCTGGACAAATCGTCGTATTAGTGGCAGTGAGTTCCAAGATTTGAAACATGTTTTTGCGATCCGTGTGTGGATATTCACGGCATGCCAAAGGACGATCTTCGTAAATCGAACAAGTATTGTCCTCGAACAGAAACGAACAAG
>JAHEMQ010000067.1 GCA_024643555.1 Crocinitomicaceae bacterium
GTCAAAACAAATGGAATACTTAACAATTGACCGGTATTCAAGGCCCATTCAAAGTCCCGAGCGGTTTGACCAATTTTAACAAATTCGATGATGAAACGAGCGCCAAAGATCAACACTAAAAATGTTCCGAAAACAAATCCTTGTTGTTTGTATTTTTCTTTTTTCCAATACAAGAATAGTAGAAGTAAGAATGCAATGAAATAACAGATGGCTTCGTATAATTGTGCGGGATGACGTGGCGTTGGATCATACATGTGCAATTGGTCGTTCCAATAGTTTTGAAATTGAAAGGCCCAAGGCAGATTCGTTGGATCTCCAACCATTTCGTGATTCACTAAATTTCCAAGGCGAATAAACGTTCCGCCAATCGCAACGGGTGCCGCAATACGGTCTAACATCCAGAGGTAAGGACGCTGAATCACATATTTCGAGTAATACCAGAGCGCAAAAAGAATTACGATGGCTGCACCATGACTGGCTAATCCACCTTCCCAAATTTTGAAAATGTCAGCTGGATGAGACAAATATCCTCGGTCGACAACCACGCCATTTTGAACCACATCAAACAAAGGTCCATAAAAGAAAACGTGTCCGAGTCGAGCACCAATCACGGTTGCTGGAATCATGAACCAAACGAGTTTGTCCAAAAGTGCATCGCTAATTTGTTCTTGTTTGAACATCCGCTTTACGACGAAGTATCCCAGAATTAATCCAGTTACAAATAATAGTCCATAGAGGTTTGGCGTTCGCCATCCATCGATGATTTCCGAGTCAACGGTCCAGTTTATTGCTAAAATCACTTATTTTCTCTGATTGAAAGTTCAATCAAAGATAAGGGTTTTTCAGGATTGTGTTTAAAGGGAAGTTTATTTGATCGACCTTTTTTGAAAATTCGATTGCTGTTCTCTTTTCCTTTGCGTAGTTCTTTTTGAACATCCGCTGGTAAATGGATGGTTTGAAGGCAATCATCGGAACAACAATTCTCCATTTTTTCTTTACAGGAATCACATTGAATGAACAACAAATGACAGGCGTCGTTCACACAATTCGTATGCGTATCTGCGGGTGAACCACACTGATGACAAACAGCAATGATATCCTCTGAAATGCGTTCGCCACGACGTTCATCAAACACGAAATTCTTACCAATGAATTTATTCTCCAAACCTTGTTCTTTCGCGTCATTCGCATATTTAATGATTCCGCCTTCTAGTTGATGTACGTTTTGGAATCCTCGGTGTTTAAACCATGCGGAGGCTTTTTCACAACGAACACCTCCTGTACAATACATCACAATGTTTTTATCTTCGTTTCCTTTTAAATAGGTTTCTTCGATATATGGGAGTGATTCACGGAACGTATCCACGTCTGGAAGAATAGCACCTTTGAAATGCCCCACTTCTGATTCGTAATGATTTCGGAAATCGATTAGAATGGTATCTTCTTTGGATGTCAATTCATTGAATTCTTGGGCGTTCAAGTGTTTTCCTTTGTTCGTGACATCAAAGGTTTCATCTTGAAGTCCGTCCGCTAAAATTTTATCGCGCACCTTGATTTTCAATTTTAAAAATGGAAATTCAGCTTCCGCATCGTCCACTGCAAAATTCAAACGAACGCCATTTAAAAAGTCGATGTCGTAAAGTTCTTCTCTAAATTGACTAAGATTTTCGGTCGGAACCGCAATTTGCGCGTTAATGCCTTCATGGGCAACGTAGGTTCTTCCTACGACTTCCAATTTTGACCACATTAAAAAAAGGTGATCTCTGAATAAGTGAGGATTCTCAATTTTGGCGTATTGGTAAAATGAAATAGTGACAAATTGATGTCCAACCTCTCTCAAATGCGCTTCAAGCTCCTCCTTATTTAACGTATTCCACAGTTGCATGCTATGTTGAATTAAATAATTAAGGATGCAAAGTTACAAAAAGCTCAAGTCTAAAAAAAATGATAAAAGTCAGGAAATGGATCTGTGATGCTTTGTTAAACTCATTTTCCATTGCAACCAATATTTACCCAGTACCAACTGCATGCCTTTATCGAAAGGTATTTGGAGGAATCGAAGCAGACCTGTTTGAAGCGTGACAAATGGATTTCTGTGCCACTTTCGAAAGCCAATGGATAAACTGGCATCCGTGTATAGCAATTGGTGCCAATACCCGGATGGTATAAAAATGGTGTCTCCGTGATTTAAAGTGATGCGATAAGCCTTAAGTTCTTTCAATGCTGGATATTGATGAATGTCCGCTTGGAATAAGTTAATGAACGAAATTGAATTGAAAGGAATTCGATTCAGTAAATGGGATTGATTCGGTGCGACTAAAATGATTTCTTTCCTTCCAAACAACTGAGTTAATAAGCCATCGTCAAACATGAAGTCGAAATGTAGCGGAACGATCGTTTCCTTTCCACCAAGAAACATTAGATTCGGTAATTGAAAGGCGCACTTGAAGAAATCTGGACAAGGGATTTCTTGTGCTAATTTCTTGTTTTTCCGCAATATCGGATTGACAAACATTCTTAAATCTGACGATTTATTTTCTCGAATCAATTGCAACATGTGATTCATCGGTACCACATGGTCTCCTTGTAGATAGCTCGTGCCGTTTTTACGTTGATTGTCGAACACCTTTACCTTAAAATGTCCAAGTTCTTTTTCTAAACTTTCCAAACTCCAGTTTTTTGCAGGAGTTTCATCGAGGAGGCCTTTGATAAGTACTGGTTTATTGGGAATAATCCATTTTTCAAGAAAGTCTTTTTTGGTGATGTCGCTGATGTGAATTTGATCGGTGAGTGTGTGAAATTCCATGTTACTTGGTTTTGTCAGATAAAACTACTTGCAAATAGCTCAAAGACAAAACTGAATTACGCAGGAAATAGTTGGCAGCTTGCGAATTACGCAAACTTTTAAAATAGGCTATACCGATGAATTATAGCCCTTGTTTGACAAAGTAAATTTTACGAATCTCACCTTTCCAAGTGTATACTTTGCCCTCGAATTTTTTCTGGTCCTCGGATAGTTTGAGTAGAAAGAAATTCGTAATGTTATTGGCATCCATTTGAAAACGGAGAATAGCCCCATCAAATTTCACTTGATAAAATCGTGGGGACCAATGCTCTTGCACGTTATGTAGCGTAATGAAAAGCGAATCTTTTGTTTGAGTAAATCGTAAGGTGTCGACATAATCCACATCACTATCGATCCAATGCTCGGACCAAAGTCCAGAGATGACCGGAATTTCTTGTTTCATGGAGGAAGATAATACGACCATCAAACAAAAACTCAAACAGATGTGAAGCAAGAACTTCATCTTTTACACTGCAACATTGTGTTCACGCAAAGCATCGTTTAAGGAGGTTTTTAAATCAGTGGATGCTTTTCGTTGTCCAATGATCAAAGCACAAGGTACTTGGTATGATCCTGCTGGAAATTCTTTGGTGTAGGTACCAGGAATAACGACACTTCGTTCGGGAACATATCCACGGTGCTCGATTGGTTCTGAACCGGTCACATCGATGATTTTTGTTGATTTTGTCAGTACGACATTCGCGCCTAGCACGGCTTGTTTACCAACACGAACTCCCTCCACAACAATGCAACGCGAACCAATAAAGGCATCATCTTCAATAATTACAGGAGCGGCTTGTAATGGTTCGAGTACGCCACCAATGCCAACGCCTCCGCTCAAATGTACATTTTTACCAATCTGTGCACAACTTCCCACTGTTGCCCAAGTGTCCACCATCGTCCCTGAATCTACATAAGCGCCAATGTTCACATAGGATGGCATCATAATGACTCCAGGTGCAACATAAGCGCCATAGCGCGCAATGGCATGTGGAACAACACGAACACCTAGTTCTTTGTAGTTTCGTTTGAGTGCCATTTTATCGTGAAACTCGAAAGGCCCCACCTCGATGGTTTCCATTTGACGAATCGGGAAATACATGACAACTGCCTTTTTTATCCATTCGTTGACAACCCATTCACCATTTTCTTCGGGTTCTGCCACGCGAAGAAGACCTTTATCTAAATCTTCAATAACTGTTTCAATTGCTTGAATCGTTTCTTTCTCCTGCAATAGCGCGCGGTTTTCCCATGCAGCTTCAATCTGTTGTCTCATGTTGTAAATTTGTTGTTTTTGGAATGAATAGAAGGATGATGAATCCGATGACAAAAAAGATGACCAAGGATAGAATGGAGGTGCGAATGTTGAGGAAACCTTCAATTAAACCAAAGGTCAAGGTCCCCACAGCGAGCCCAATTTTTTCTGCTAAATCGTAAAAACTAAAGTAAGAAGTTAAGTCCTTTGTTTCGGGAAGCAATTTAGAATAGGTGGACCTTGAAAGAGATTGTATTCCTCCCATTACGAGCCCGACAATCGCAGCAGCAATGAAGAATTGCCAAGGTTCATACACGAGAAAATATACGCCTAAGCATAATCCAATCCAAATGATAATGGCAATGCCAATGGACTTTAAATTGCCAATTTTAGCTGAAATTTTGGAAAGCAAATAGGCGCCCAACATTCCGATAAACTGAATAATTAAAATGGAAATAATCAGGTCCTGTTGTTTGATTCCACGGACTTCTTTATTGGCAAAAGCAACTGCCATGACCATGACCGTTTGAACCGCCATGTTAAACATGAAAAAGGATCCCAAATAACGTTTTAGGGGAATGTTCTTTTTGATTTCCAACCATACCTTATAGACCTCTTGGTATCCTTTTAGAATGATGTTTCCTTCCTGCTTTGTGGAAGCAACAGACCTCGGTAAACGAATAAAGGAATAAGTAGCAAAACTAATCCACCAAATACTGACCAAAGGAAAGGCAAAGCGAATCGGAATCCATTTGGTGAAAACGGTCAAGGTTAAGATGATGATCAATAGAATAGAACTCCCTAAATACCCCATGGAAAAACCACGTGCACTCACGCGATCGTGATCTTTTGGTTCAGCAATTTCCGGTAAGTAAGAGTTATAATACACCAAGCTTGCCCAGAAACCAATAGAACCAAAGAATAATGGTAAAATGCTCCAGTCTATCAAAAAGGGACTTCCTTCAATCGAACATCGGTCCGCATGAAAAAAATACAGTAAACCACTTGATATCGCGCCCAAGTAACAAAAAAATTGCATGAAGAGTTTTCGTTTTCCTCCGGCATCTGCAATTCCGGATAATAACGGTGAAAATAGGGCAACAACCAAGTAGGACAAGCAAATCAAATAAGCATAAAATTCTGTGTTTTTGAATTCCATTCCAAGCACTGAAATGGTATCAAAGATGGTTTCTTTGCTGATTGGATCCTTAACGCTGGTTTGCGATTCATACAAAATAGGGAAGATGGCCGAACTAATAATCAATGGGTAAACAGAATTTGCCCAGTCGTACATCACCCATCCTCGAATGACTTTTTTATCTCCTTTTTCAATCATACACGAATGTAGAAAATTATTCTAATCCAGCGACATAATTGCGCAAATAGCTAAATTCTTCGGTAAGATCACCTTGTAAATTGGTCTGAGAACCACGAGCAATGATGCGATCGGTGTCTTCGCCAAATAAATGGGGGAGAACATGTTTTAGCAATTCATTTCCAAAGTCTTCCGATGCATCTTTTGGCAATTCACAGGGAAGGTTGTCAATGGCCATTACCGCAATTGCCCCATCTTGCATGAAGTCGACCTCGCTTTGTGTCCGTGGATCGTAGCCGTAAATGCCATTGCCAATTTTACTTGGACGAATGGTACAAGCAATAGGCCCTGCAATATCGCAAGAGACGTCACCCACTACTTGTAGACGATGATTGGCTTGCAATAAATCTTCGTTGGTTAAAATGAAAGGTGATTTTGCACTCCAAAAATGACAAGGAATGTACATGTCTGATTTCAAGGCGTAAGGACCAAATGTTGAACAGTAATTTTCTGGTTGCGAATAAAAATCTTGTTTCACAAATGGAGATCCATCCTTCGGTGCGAAATAATCTTCTGCTTCGAGATGGGTGAACACTGGTCCGTTAAAGGTCTTGCTTAAATATTCTTCAGGACTGACTTCCGTGATGGGTAATAAGTCAATGATTTCTCTTGCTCCATGACCAACACGACCGAATCCGGTAAGCACCACGCGAAAATCATCGGGCAGGGTTACTTTCTTTAATTCTTCTTCGACTTCTTTTCGGTCCTCACAGGCATGCGC
This sequence comes from Crocinitomicaceae bacterium, assembly GCA_024643555.1. Classification (GTDB taxonomy): domain Bacteria; phylum Bacteroidota; class Bacteroidia; order Flavobacteriales_D; family Crocinitomicaceae; genus UBA952. The sequence continues at coordinate 6,197 of JAHEMQ010000067.1, forward strand.
AGCTTTTAAGGCATAGCGTCCCGATTTCAACCCATAGGTTAAAAAAGCGTTGTAACAACCTACAATTCCTGCATAACGACCAAAACCAATAATGCGTTTATTGTGCTTGTCCTTTAAAACTTCATAGTCAACCAAGGCGATTTTCTTTTCCAAAATAGACTGCAATAAAGCGCGGTTGTAGGGTTGTTTTTTGTAGGTGTGTGAAAAGAAGAAAAATGTTTTGTTCGGAATTAAGTCCGTGATTTGTACTTCTTTCACACCAAAGATATAATCGCAATCAGCTAACGAATCTACCAATTGAATGCCTTGCTCTGCATATGCCGTATCTGGATAGGTGCGAATTGGGCTGCGTTGAACCAATACTTCCACTTGTGGATACAATAATTCTATGGCTTTGCATTGCTTGGGAGTTAAAGGTACGCGAAAATCGGGTGGAACTTTTCCTTCGCGGATGACTCCTAGTTTGATTGATTTCATAAGTGCTTAAATCGCTTGAGGTAATAGGTAATGGTCGATGAACTCACGAACGCAAGCGTCACCACCTTTTCTGGAAAGAATGATATGGCAGGCTGATTTTACGGAATTTACAGCGGAGGATGGACAAACCGCTAAACCAACTGCTTTCATGACTGGTAAATCATTCACGTCATCTCCGATGATCCCAACTTGATCCAAGCCAATGCCGAGTTCAGTGCACCACTTGTTCAAGATGTCTAATTTCGGTTCACGTCCAACATACACACGTTCAATTCCAAGAAGTGACGCGCGATCCTGAACCATATGTTCCGTAAATCCCGAGGAAATGATTCCTAGTTGAACCGGGCCATTCTTCACGACATGCATGATGGCAAGTCCATCTTGCGTATGGTAGCGCTTCATTTGATCTCCTTTTTCACTCATATACATGCCACCATCTGTTAAAACCCCATCGACATCCAAAATCAATAGTTTCAATTTGTCGATTTGCTTTTTAAAATGGTTGTTGCGAAACAAAGGTTTGAAAAGAAGAGCGGTCAAATCGACTTCGTATTCTTCGCATACAGCTTCCAAGTCGTAAATAGTAAGTTCATTTACATGTTCAACGTCTAGATCGGACAAAAAGTCATCAAACTCAATTCCGTTTTTTTGACAAAGTCCTTTTATGTTTTGTTCTAATAACATCTTATATCATCTTGTATCCAACAGCATTTGCAACTGCTTGCAAATCCTTTTGAAGTTGTTTGAACTCCTCATAATTTAACTGTTGCGAAGCATCTGATTTTGCCACTTTCGGATTTGGATGCGCTTCAATCAAAAGTCCATCGATTCCCATCGCGACACAAGCACGTGCAAGTGGATTCACGCCATACGCATAACCCATCGCATGGGATGGATCCAACACAATCGGCAAATTCGTATGTTCCTGTAACCAAGCCACACCACAAAGGTCCAATGTAAAACGTGTTCCAGTTTCAAAGGTGCGAATGCCACGTTCACAAAGAATTACATTTTCATTTCCTCCAGAAAGGACAAATTCTGCCGCTTGAACAAATTCTTGTAAGGTCGTTCCAAATCCACGTTTAATTAAAACTGGTTTTTTGATTTTTGCACACGCACGTAAAATTCCTTGGTCGTACATTGCTTTTGCACCAACTTGAATGATGTCCGTATGCTCAATGATTTCATCGATATGGGTTGCGTCACGAGCCTCGGTTATGACATTCAAACCATATTCCTCACGCATTTTCGCCAATAATTGCAACCCCTCCAAACCAAGTCCTTGAAAGGAATATGGACTTGTTCGCGGTTTGTAGCAACCACCTCTTAAGGTACTTAGTCCCATGCCCACCAACAATTCTGCTGAAGAACGAATTTGTTCCTCTGATTCTACTGAACAGGGTCCACCGATTAAAATCGTATGATTGGTCTTTCCACCAATGCTCACATTTCCAAATTTTACTTCGCGTTTTTCAGAGCGGAAGCGCTTTGAAGCCAGTTGGATGTCGTTAGCAAACACCCAATGTTCAGCAGTGAGGGACTCCAATTCTGAAGGTATTTCCTTCACGCCAGAACCAGTGATGAGGAAGTTTTTTCCTTCGTAACTAATGTGAAAAGCTTTGTGTTTTTCAGCGAAAGTGGCACATTCTTGCGCGCCAACTGTTGATTTTAATTCAATGATCATAGTTCTCCCTTGATGAGGTTGACAAAATTAATGATTCCTACTGCTTGCATCTTTTCGTTCACAACGGGAAGATACATGACAGGGAAGTTGGATTTTTTAAGTTGTTGTAATAAGTCGATTACCGTTGCGTTTTCTTGAATGCACAGTGGCTGACGATTGATGAAGTCATGCGCATCAATGTGTTGTGGATGATCCAGGTTTTTCAAGAAGGTTTTGCGAATATCGGCACTAGATACAAGTCCGAACAATTCATTTTCTGTCCCTAATGCCAGCGCAAAGCCCATTTGACCATTTTCTACCGCTTCCAGAATACTTCGTGTTGTACAATGAACTATGTCAAAACTTGGTGCTTCCGCTAGTGGAATCATGAAATCCCCCATCGTGAAGCTCGATTCGATTTCGCGTTTCGTTAAATTCATTAAGGCATTTCCGATGCTTGGCCCATTGAATAAGTAGGAACCTGAAACAGCTGAACTTACGCCCATGTTTCGAAGAATGAACGAAACTTCACCATTTACTCCGCCATCCACGTGGATGGACTTACTCGGATATTTGGTTCGAAACTGTCTGATTTTTGCAAAATTTTGTCGGTCAAATTTTCCTCCACTTTGTCCGGGTATCGTTGCCATGATTAAAATAAAATCAAAGTCCGAATATGGATCAAAGGCCGATATCGGCGTTGGTGTAATGATGGCCAATCCTTTTTTACCGGTAACGGAAGATGGGATTTCCAAAGGCTCCGTTAAATTTTCCACTTGAAAAGTCACGTATTCAACGGGATGCTTTTCGAGAAGTGCATAATACTTAGATGGATGCTCAGTGATGATGTGTAAGTCAATAGGTAGGTCGCACCACGAACGAATTTGTTCGATGTCAGCAAAAACTCCCAACTCATCGTTGCAATCAACATGCAATAAATCCACTTGATGAGCCACTAAATCCAAGATAACTTCCTTCAGGGAACGACTTTTGTCACTATAAATGGATGCGGAAATCTTCATGTAACAAAGATACTGAAATTATCCTGATGAACGAGAATTATGAAAGATTGTAGAAAGGAATTCTTGTTGAAAATACAAGAAAAAAAGAGGGGTAAGCTACTCTTATCGCACCGCTCAACCTCATACCTTTGCTACATTCCTGTCCTGGAGGATTCAGAGGGAGCTGGTCGTAAAAGACTTACCCCGTGCAAATGTAGGGATTTCTTTTTATTTGAACGAAATTTTAATCGATTTACTAGTCGATAATCGCGCGATTCATCAAGGAAATCATGGCCATGGTCACGATAAACAATTGAGTGGCTGTTTCTTCGTCTAGTTTTGACCCGTCTTCATCTTCCGTGGAAACTTCCATTTCCATAAATTGATATAAAAAGGGTTGGTCACAAAAGGATTCGATGATTTCCTCGTCTTCTTCGTCGAAATATTGCTCCAACATGTCAAAGTAAGGCTCCTCGATTTCGTCAATATCCGCCTCTGTAATAGCGCGAAGTTTGATGCCTTCTTGCGTGAAGCATTCTGAAATGACACAGAAATAATAAATCAGTAAACCTTCTAAATCTTCATTTTCGTACTCCGCAGGAGCAGTCATGACGTAATTCAATAAGTCTTGCTGTACTAAAGCGTATTTTTCGGAAATGTTTTCCAACTGATCATCTGTTAAATGATCTACAATATCAACGGCTTTTTCAATGGATGCGAGGCTTACGTGTTTCATGACTACTTTTTTACAAAAGTAAGAAGAATTAATGTCCTGACTAACGATTGTAACAAATGCTACCAAAAAGATCAAAAACAGGAAGTACATTTGCTGAAAAAAATACAGGATGCACTTTTTGAGGACACGCGCTTTTTGGACAATACTGGGTTACGGCTTGGGAGCACTTGGTGGATACATTTACTTTCTGAATGTCAAATGTGAAACGGGTTGCTACATGAAAACAAGCCCGACCTATAACGTCATTTTCGGTTTCTTCATTGGTGGATTTCTTTTTCAATTTTTACACGAATTTTTTATCGCTAAACAAAAATAAATATGTCAGATTTCCCAACCATTATCGATGTGCGCACGCACGCAGAGTTCAGCGGTGGACACGTCGCCGGATCCATCAATATTCCCTTACAAGAAATTGCTTCTCGTGCAGAAGAGGTGAAGGCCTTTCCTCAACCCATTTTGTTTTGTTGTGCTGCCGGAATGCGTTCAGAGCAAGCTACTCAATACTTTAAATCCTTGGGCGTTGACTGTGAAAACGGCGGCGGCTGGATGGAAGTGAATGGACGCATGTAAAACATTTTAATTTCAACAAACATGTCTATTTTAGGAAAACTATTTGGAATGAAATCCGTGGATTTCAAACAACTTGTACAGGAAGGCGCGGTAATCGTGGATGTGCGTACACCTGGGGAATTTCAAGGTGGACACATCAAAGGATCCGTCAATGTTCCACTTCAAAGTATACAAGGTTCTTTAGGTAAAATACCTAAAAACAAAACGGTGATTACCTGTTGTGCTTCTGGAATGCGCAGCGCTAGTGCCAAAAGTATATTGAAATCAGCAGGATACGCAGATGTTCACAATGGTGGCGGTTGGATGAGCTTGAAAAGCAAGATCTAACTCAAGGTCAGGATAACGAGGAACAAAATCAATCCTAGTTGAAGAAGAAGGTTGCCTTTTATCATGTCTTTTAAATACCAATCTGGAAATCCATCTGCTTTCAATTTTTGATAGGCGCGGTAAATGGAAAAAATAGCCGAAATCATCAAAAGTCCAATCGAAAGGTAACTGGAGATCCAAAATGAAATCCATTGGAATTTCGCATTTAACAAAAACAAGACTAATATCGCTGCCATGATTCCAAATTGCAGCGATTTGTCTTTTGTGGTGTAATTAATCAGTTTGATTTTGAGGTCATCCTCCAATTTTTGAATGGCACCTTGTAACATTCTTCTACTTAGAAAAACACTGAGAATGAGCGGAATGTAGGCGATGAGTAAGTTCTCCATACTTATTTGTTGTGTTCGATGATGTATAACAAGACTTTCTCCATTAAATGCGCTCTGTCCTTTCCTGTTACGTTGTGTTTGTGCATGGGATATATAAAATCGTCGACTTGTACGCCGTTTTCGATGAAGGATTTCAAGAGTGCTTCGTTGTGCTGCATCACCACGACATCGTCAATGGATCCATGAATTAACAATAAATCGCCTTTTAAATTCTTCGTGTAGTTCAATAATGAATTCGCATCGT
>JAHEMQ010000073.1:0-6146 GCA_024643555.1 Crocinitomicaceae bacterium
GCTAATTCTTAAATTCTTGTTAAATAGTGGTTTTATTGTTTTCTACTATCAAATAAACCATACATTCGTTGAAAGCTAGCCTGAATGCGATTGATGCTTCTTTTGTTGATTTCCTATGTTTTGAGCGTTTCGTTTGAAAGGCAAGATCATGTGTGCAAAGAGAATGATCAATCCGTAAAATCGTTTGTTTTTACTCAGAAATTACACACCAACTTCGTTGAAAATAAAAATAAACACAATCATTCGGATTCTCAAATAGTCGTTCTATTTAGCGCTGCTGAAGAGGATGGTCATGAGGAGTCAACAATGTTTAAGTTCGGAAATTTAGCCACTCTTAAAAGCATCTTTCCTCATAAATATTACCCAAGGAAACAATTTCAATTGCGAAAAATCGGGGGAATAAAATCAGCTTCCCTACATACGAAAAGAGAAGTAAGTCTCTACATTCGGAATTGCTCCTATCTCATTTGATTCACTTATCTGAGGATCATTAACGTCTCTTTTCCAAACAAATGAAGAACGAATGATCGATTTTTAGAACACTTTTCAATCCAAGGCACTTCACCCTACTTTCAGGATGAAATTCGTTTATTGATTGAGAAGAATGATTTTCGGTAAAATTACTAACCAACCTTATACATTAAATTTATACGCATGAAAAAAATCACCTTAACCCTTGTGGCAGGAATCGCGCTCGCTTCTTGTACCGTTATTCGTCCAGGTCAAGTTGGACTCAAACAAACATTTGGAAAACTGCGCTCGAACACACTCAATGCTGGTCCGCGCGTTTTCAATCCATTTGTATCAAAAGTCATTAAAATCAACACGAGAACAGTCGAATTATATCAAGTTTTAGAATTGCCAACCAAAGAAGGATTGAGCGTTAAAACCGAAATCATTTTGTTGTATCACGTAAATCCTAACATGGTGAAGACCATTTATGAGAACTATGGATTAAATTACCAGAAAGTCATCGTAGAAAGTAATTTCATTGCCACTGCTCGACAAGTTTCAGCCCGTTACGACGCGAAGGAATTATATGCTGTCGATCGCAAAAAAGTAGAGCATGTCATGGTCGACGAATTAACTTCCGATATCGGCGACAAAGGATTTGTCATTGACGCTGTTTTATTGAAAGAAATCAGTTTGCCAGCAGCGATGACTCAGGCGATTCAAGCGAAAGCCAGTGCCGAACAAGCAGCCTTGCAAATGGAGTTTGTGATTCAAAAAGCAGTGAAAGAAGCGGAACGACTTTCCATTGAGGCGGAAGGAATCAAGAAAGCACAAAACATCATCGACAGCTCTTTGACAGAATCATTATTGAAATACAATTACATCGAAATGTTGAAAGGACTTTCTACATCACCGAATGCCAAAGTGATCATTACAGATGGGAAATTGCCGGTGATGGTCAATGACAAATAAACCCAACATTAACTTTAAAAAAGGTTTCAATGAATGTATTAAAACCTTTTTTTTATGTCTTTATTTAGAATCATTCTAAAATACCTTAAAAGTGGTATTGTCGCCGAACGATTGCGCTTCTAACTTTGCACAAAAATTCAAAGCACATGAAGTCGTACCTCTTTTCTTTTCTAATGGTTTGTATATCATTTTCTATATTTTCACAAGATAGTTTGATGAAAATCTCGACACAAAATGATGTCCTCGTTCGAACCTATCAAAATTTCAAACAAGCTCCTGATTCCATTTATCAACTTAAAATTGTTTCTGGTAAAAAAATGGAAATCATTCACTTGAATGCGCAGCATTTGGACTTAAGTACCAATAATTACCGACAAGTTTTCAAACGAACACCGGGAATTTACGTGAGTGAACATGATGCTTCTGGATTACAAACAAGTATTTCTTCACGTGGATTAAGTGCCAACCGTTCTTGGGAATTCAACATGCGTCAGAATGGATACGACATTGCAGCGGATCCCTCAGGTTATCCGGAATCGTACTACACGCCTACCCTGGATGCTGTCTCGAAAATAGAGGTATATCGTGGGTCCGCCGCTCTACAATACGGAACCCAGTTCGGTGGAATGATCAATTATCAATTCAAGGACAAGTTGAATGACCAGCCGTTTTCTATTGAAAATACCCAAACAATAGGGTCTTATGGACTATTTAATAGTTTTACTGCCATTGGTGGAAATGTTAAAAAATGGTCGTACTACGGATTTGTACACCATCGAAATGCGGATGGATTCCGACAAAATAGCCAGTATACGACAGCGAACTATTTTGGAAAGTTAACGCGTCAATTAAAGAATGGTAAAATCTCTATGGAATATTCTAATAGTGGTTATGTGAGTCAACAAGCCGGGGGAATTGTAGATAGTTTATTGCATGTCAAAGCAGATACATCTTTCCGAGCTCGAAATTGGTTTCAACTCAAATGGAACACGTTGGCACTTCAAGGAGATTTTCAACTAAAATCACAATCAAAAATTCAGTTCTACACAGCTTTTACCTTCTCCGATCGCAACAGTATTGGATTTCTGAAATCGATCAATGTTAAGGACACATTCAATACGGCAATTGGTTCGTATAATCCACGTCAGTTGGACATCGATCATTTTTTAACACAATCCAGTGAAGTCCGTTATTTGAAGCAATATACACTTGGAAAATCCATTCAAACCTGGACCATTGGCACTCGTTTTTGCAACAGTCAGATTCATCGTTTACAACAGGGTATTGGGAGCACATCAAGTTCTTTAGATTTGTCCGTTTTTCCTGATAATGCTGGAAACTATTTTCAAAAGGACTTGAATTTAACTACGCAAGATGTCGCGTTGTTTAGTGAGCATTTATTCAAAATAGGTAAGCGAGTATCCCTCACTCCCGGGATTAGAATGGAGCATGTCTCGAATCAACTTTCGGGACGATCCAACAATTACATCGATGGAAATGTCGGACAACAACATAAAAACAGATTCATTTTATTAACAGGAATTTCAAGTCAGTTTCAATGCATTAAAAATGCACAATTTGACTGGAAATTATATGCAAATGCCAATCAAAATTATCGTCCTGTGATGTATTCTGAATTACTTCCTTCTTCGACAACAGAAGTTGTAGATCAACAAATGAAAGATGTCACTGGCTATACTTCGGAAGCCGGTACAAAAGGAACGATTTCAAATTCTCGTGGCATGATCACTTTTGATGTTAATGCATTTTATTTAAGGTACAATGGGAAAGTCGGGTCGTATTTAGTCAATAATTTACCGTATAAAACAAATATTGGTGATGTGGTAAGTAAAGGAATGGAAGCGTATATTGAATATGCTTTGTTCAATCCCTTCTTTTCAAAATCGACGAATAGTGAGTTATTATCAATCTATTTTAGTGGAACCCTTCAAAACGCTACATATGTTTCGTGGAATAATCCGCAAATTGCACAAGATCCAACGCACTCGATTCAAGGTAAAAAAGTGGAGTATGCACCAGCACAAATCGTTCGTTTGGGATTGAATTACGATTTCAATGGATTTAATTTCAATTACCAATATTCTTACACTGGATCGGTATTCACGGATGCCACAAATAGCGTTGGAGCGAATGCCACAGCTACTGTCGGACAATTGAAAGCCTATGATTTACACGATGTTTCCTTGAGTTATAAATTCAACAAAAACTACCAAATCAAAGTCGGTGTGAACAATGCGCTCAATGAAATTTATGCGACACGTCGAAGCGGTGGATATCCAGGTCCAGGCTTGTTACCATCGCAGGGAAGATCGATTTATGGAACGATGGTGATTAAGTTGTAGACCATGTGATTAAAAAGGTACTATTTGGTTTAAATCAAAAAATACCCCGTTGCTTTCCCCTGTCCTTCTTTGGTAATGATTCCTTTTTCGACTAAATCACTCAATGATTTTTTCACTGTTGGTAAAGCAAGGTCTAGTTTCTTGGCAATTTCACCCGAGCCACAACCCGCATGGTTTTGAATGAAATACAAAATACTTTTATCACGCGTTGAAATCGGTAATTCGATTCTGCTTTCTTCCAACTTGAGGAGTAATTGCTCTTGAATGTGAATTAAACAGCTGACAAAGAAAGAAATCCATTCCGTTATATTTTCTCCGGGTCTTTCTCGTTGGGTTTGCATGAGTATCCTGTAATACGCTGATTTACGGTGCTCGATTTCATGTTCAAAACTGACGTATTGAATCCAAGAATACCCGTTTTTCAAAAGTAATAAACTACCCAACAACCTGCTTAAGCGCCCATTTCCATCTTGAAAAGGATGGATACTTAAAAATTCATACACAAAAACTGCTGCTTTCAACAAGGGAATGGTTTCTTTATCAGACTTATACCAATCAAACAACTGCCGCATTGCCTCTTCTGTCTCTATTCCTGGATTAGCCGTTTTAAAAACAATTTGCTTTGTTCCATCGACGAAATTCGCCTCCACGGCATTGCTCACTTGCTTGTATTTACCTTTATGCCACTTATCTTTTTCGCCATGTTGCATTAAAATTTTATGCAAGTTCTTTATTTGACCTTCTGTTATTTGAATTCCATCATAGTTCTCCGTAATCAGATCTAATGCTTCGAAATATCCAATCACCTCTTGTTCATCTCTTTCCTCAAGTTTGGAAATAGACAATTTTTCAATCAATACCGCTACTTCCTCATCGGTCATTTTTGATCCTTCAATTCTTGTCGAAGCACCTACACTTCTAACTGTAGCAATCGATTTTAGTTGTTTTAATGAGGTGCCTTCCCTCTTCTCAATGGATGTCCACGACGCATCAAACCGATCCACTTTGTTTAGGTCGGCGAGGATTTTCATGCCTAAATCCAGTTGCAAATGGTGTATTTTCAAGCTCATAAAATATACGTATTTATACGCAAATATACGAAATATATACGAATCAATAACAAGAAAAATATACGTATTTATACGTATATATACGAATCGATATACGAATTTAGATGTAAAAAATATACGTATTTATACGCAAATATACGAATGGATATACGAATGAAATCAGCCAAACCCCTTTACCAACATAGGATTTAAAGTGAATTGATTATTTCAAATCCTCTTCGGTTATCTCCTCTGTTTTATTGTATCCTTTCAAGGTCCAAGAAATTAAAAGAAAAGCTGAAAAAGCGATGACGGCCGCTACAAGGAATGGTGTCCCGAGTCCGAGCTTGGAATGAGGTACACTCGATTTGAAATGATAGTAAAACCACATGAATAATGGCGGACCAATAATTTCAGCCAAACTCATCAAGCTGGTAAAGATTCCTTGGAGCTCTCCTTGCTCGTTGCTTTGTACTTGTCCGGAAATAATGGAACGAATCGCAGGATCTACGATTCCAGTAAAAGCGTAAGGAAGAATGATGGCATACATCATCCATCCTTGAAAAATGAGTCCCATTCCAATCAAAACGAAAATGGAAAGAAACAAACCAAATTTTGCTGCGTTCTTTTGCCCTATTTTGTCGACGATTTTACCAGTTAATGCTCCTTGAACAACACCAAAACAAACACCGACTACCGCTAGTGAAATCCCTACTTCTTTGGTGGTCCAGCCGAATTTTTCCATGGAATAAAAATTCCAAGTAGAATGAACACACATCGTAGTCAGAATGGTTAAGAATGAAACCAAGAATAAATACTTCAATTTTTCGAAGCGTTTGATTTGTTTCAATGCACCGAATGGATTCGATCGTTTCCATTCGAAAATTCGTCGGTTTTCAACTGGTAAGGATTCTTTCAAGACTATAAATCCGTAAATGAAATTCGCCATGGAAAAGAAAGCGGCAACTAAAAACGGCGTGCGCGAACCAAAGTCGGAAAGAAGTCCACCAATGGCAGGACCAATCACGAATCCAATGCCAAATGCTGCGCCAATCATTCCGAAATTCTGTGCGCGCTTATCCGGTGTGGAAATATCGGCAATATAAGCGGACGCGGATGTGAAACTCGCTCCAAAAATCCCAGAGACCGCACGTCCAATCACCAGCCACCATAGGTCCGGTGCGAAATACATCACCATGTAATCCAAGCTCATTCCGAGGACAGAGATCAGCAAAATGGGACGTCGACCAAAGCGATCACTTAAATTTCCAACCAGTGGCGAAAAGATGAATTGCATCAAAGCATAGGC
>JAHEMQ010000073.1:6246-11424 GCA_024643555.1 Crocinitomicaceae bacterium
AGAAAATTGGTCGTAAGGGAGGGTTATAACTTGTCTTTCTCACGTTATAATTGAAGGTATTCGAAACGCCTGGCAATTGTGGAACAAAGGTCGTTTTAAATAGCAAGCCGTGACGATAACTATGGTAAGTGTAACCGATGCGTATACAAGGATGGACGGTTTGCTCACGAAAAGGAATGGATGTACCATACTCCTTCATGAACGAAGCAGTGAGCCCTACACCAAATTCCATTTTGCTTGGAAGGTTTTTTGTTGGATTAAAATCAAATGCTGCATTGTAGGAAAACGGCAGAGAAACCATTGAATAATTAGAGAAGGCCCAAGGAACTTGTCTTAAAGAAATAAATCCTCCGGAAACACTGTGCTGAACACCATTCGAATTGACATTCAAACTGCGTTCGTAAACGATGGCTCCAACATAAGTTTGACCTAACAAATCCACGTAAAGGGCATTTTTTGATGGACCAGCGCGACGGGGAGATTTATGCTTGTTGATTTCGCAGCTCAAACTCAATCCGGAATTGAATCCTGAAAAACCTAAGGAAACCGATTTAGAAATGACGCTACTAGCGTATTCTTGGTATGCGACAATCTCATTTGAATGAGCATATTGATACCCCACATTCAACCCAAGTCGCCACTGCGCATTGGAGCCTTTAAAGATTGGATAACTCAACTTTAACTGCGCACTTCCCCCGAGATGAGATGAATAATACCACGGATCTGCAATACAGCTCCAAAAAAATGAAGTGCTTTGCTTTATTTGCATAAGGTGGTAGGATAATCCCGCTTGTACTTGAAGATTCCAATCATCCTTGATCGGTTTACGCATGAGTTTTTGTAAGAAAGCGATTCCATCCAACTGACCTGTCATTGCGATGGAGCGATTTAACACCGTGAAACGATCTACGGCACTGGCTTGATCCATCTTTAATTGAGTTCCAATACTCAATATTGGGGTCAATCGGTAGTTCACTTGAAAGGCTTTATAAAAAGCGTGATGTAAATGCTCATATACCTTGGAAGAAACGAAAAATGAATCGCCGTAAAACGAATTCAAGTCCTTCATGTCCATACGTTGGTATCCACTACTTAAGTTGATGTCGAACGTTGAATAACGCGCTTGCTGCAGTTCTTGAGCGAACAGTAATGGAAGAGAGATAGTAAATAATAGGGCAAGTAAGGATTTTTTCATAGAAGTTTCGAACGATTCATGACTAGTTGGTATAACGTCAAAAAGCTAGAAAAAGGAGTGTGAAGGAATCAAACAAATATCTAAAAAGGATGAATTCACTTCCCTTCACATGGATCGAAATTAAATGTAACACTTAAATTTTAGCGGACATTCTAGAACTCATTCTTCATGTTTGGGTTGTTTGATTCTATCAAAACGTTTTTCCAATACTAAGCCCTACCCACGGAAATGCTCGGTTGTCAAAAAACGCTGCAGACCCGAAATACGTGGACATTTGATCTGTACCGAAGTTGTCGCGAACAAATCCAGCCAAAGCAGGTGTAAATGTTGCCTTGAATAAAAGTCCATTATGATAACTGTGATAGCAATAGCCTATGCGAACACTTGGAAACAAGTATTGTTCACGACTTGCACTGGTGGACTCGAAATGCCGTAAAGCAAGGAAATTGAGTCCGCATCCAAGCTCCAATTTATGGGGAGAATTTTTCGTGCGATTGAAATCGAAATAAGCACTATATGAAAGCGGAAGAGTGAAAACACGTAAATAATCCCATGGTATGCGATTCAAAAACATGATTCCAGCAGCAAGTCCATGTTGAACACCTGTAGACTCTGCGTTCTGAATGCGTTCGTACATCAAAGCGCCGTAAAGACTTTGTCCAAAGATATCCAAATACAAGGCGTTTCTCGAAAGTAAAACGAGTTCCTGTTTGCTTCGGTGTTGTATTTCATAACTCAATCCGAGTCCAGCATTGAAACCAGAAAAATCAGCTGTTATTGGATATTTGCCTTGAACGATCCAATCATTGTTACCAAAGTTACTTTTAGGAAAGTACTGTAACGTTTGCGTATGCGCATATTGATATCCCAAAGTCATTTTCAAACGCAAGGTAGAAGTACGGCTTTTCAGAAGTGGATAACTTAATTTTAGTTGGATATTTCCCCCAAGTGTTTTTGCCTTTGTTGGATGCGCATCCACTAAATAGATGCTTGATTGAGTCAATGTCACATCACCGAAATGATAGGCTGTCCCTATTTGAACATCCATTTTAAAATCCTGACTCATTAACTTACCCGTTATGCGTTGAATGAGTTCAACACCATTCAAAGAAGCAAAAAAACCGATACCGAGATTTTTTGCACTAAGCTCATTATGGGAGGTGATGGTATTTAAAATGTTGCCGACACTATCAATTACATATAATGGAGAATCATTGGCAATTCTGGCATGATCAAATTTGGTTTGGATTCCAAGTCCAATTAGTGGAGAAATTTGATACTGTACTTGAAAAGTTCGCGAATAAGCTGAATGGATGTGTTGATCGAATAGTTGATACTTCATGGCGAAAGAATCCAAATAAAATTGATTGACATCCTTCATTTTAAGGTGCTGATAACCAGAAGTGTAATCAAATGAAAGTCTTGGTACTTTCTTTTTTTCTGTAGTTGTCTGGGCTGTCAGAACGGAAATTGAAAAAAGTAGGCAAAGAAAAGTAGGAATCTTAAGCATTTGTTGGTTTTAAAGATGAAACAACTTAATAACGCATAAAGTTACAGGTTGGGGGAAGGCAATTGAAAATTGTGACTGGAATATCAAAATAACAAACGGTCAATCGCTTTGCCACACAATCCATGGATTTTTTCACGATGTAACCAGTAGCAGCAGAAGCCGTAGCATAGATCGCCACATTGGAAAGTCCAGGTAATGTAATCTCAGAAAGTAAAGGTTTTGCGGTAACCGCCTTGGCGACACCTCCTAAAACTCCGGAGGCAGTCGTAAAAATAGAAGTATGCGAATGTTGAGACATGAAGTTTTGCTTCGATTAGGAAACAAACTTTGGGAATGGGAAAGTGTGGTAATACCTAAATAGGTTAAGTTGAGAACTTAAAAGTTCTAATAGGTTGAATAGATATCTTAAATTTCAAAATGAAATAATGAAAGCGTTTTTTAAATTTTAAAAAACTTTAGGCTTTGATTACCGACTTGAAACATATAGACCCCATTCTCCAGACAGTTCAATTTCAGATGATTTTCACCCGAATTGAGATAAAAATGTTGAACTTCTCGTCCGCTAGCATCGAGAAAGAGTGCTTTAATATTCAAAATATTTTCGGGCATTGAGATTGTAAGAATATCGGAGCTTGGATTTGGGTAAATACTGATCTCTAGTAGCAGATCTGAGTCATTGACTGACGCGGTGTCTGGCAATGTACAATTGGCATTTGCATACGGATAATATGTCTGATTATTGATTTTCAGACAATTCAAATGCGATTCTTCCATATCCATTAGATTAGGAAAGAGCAAACCAAAATCACTTCCGATGCCCTCTATATAATTTACTCCATTGGCAGTACAACTCCCTTGAAAATGAAAAACACGGTGGTCGTTGCCATTCACTTGAATGGTGTCAATCAGGTAAAGAGTTTCGGTATTGTATCCGAGGCAATCTGATGCTAATGTATGGAGCACTGAATTATTGGTATCGCCAACTTGCAATGAGAAGTCGTATAGGATGTGTTCAGTCGTACTATCGGTCAAAACCACATAGATTTTTTTGTTCAGGGTATCTTGACGAATGGCTCCTGTGTAGGTAGGAAAAAGACTCAAATCATTGATACTCGGAACTTCAACCTTCTTGATTTTGACATACGTTTGCGAATTGATGAGCGTATCACCGTTTGAATAATATTTATAATCAACTAAGGTGCACGTCGGACAACTCAATAGGGCAATGCCTCCATATTGATACCACTCGGCATTTTGCATTGGCAGCGGTTTGTACTGCGCTTGTGCTGTTTGAAAACTGGCAAAAAGCAAGAAAAGGTAGAAGAGGTTTTTCATGGCTTAGTTTTTAATGAATTTAATCTTTTGAGAGTGCACTTGAATGGTGTACATGCCGCTTTTCAATTCTTTAATATTCAAATTGTTATCACCCCCAGAAACACTAAAATTTGCCACCACTTTGCCCAGGTTATCAAACAACATACATGTTATATTCAAGGTGTTCTCAGGTAAAGAAACTATCAAGTTTTCATTAGCCGGATTAGGGAATATGTTGACCAAAAAATCGTTGTTCACTTCATCAACACCTGCAGTTTGACAGCCTTCAGATAGACAAGCCCATTCGTCTAGTTTGACAAGAACAAAAGGATTCGGAGCCGATCCAACACTATTATAGGCAACTGTTGCATAACCCCCAAAGTCAGATTTGATGATCGTTAGATATTCTCCGCTTGAATGCAAATCGAAAATATTTATTATTCGTCTGAAGATCACATTTCCAGAAAATGAAGTTTTTTCAATACATAGCATTGTATTGATTCCCATATTCAGGGTGAAAAGCGTATCCATAAAACCTACTGATAATATGGAATTATCATCTTCAATTATTGTACTATGAAAACTATTACTGATTGACTCATGTCCAGTGACATTTTTCCAAATTAAATTTCCATTAATATCAAATTTGATGGTCATGTGTTTTTGCATGTCGGATGAACCAACTGTATTCCCAGTGAATTCCGATCCTACAGCTATGAAATTCCCATCGGGCAATTGCTTTACGTTAAATAACCAACCCCCATTTGAGGAATTAAAATACTTTTGCTGAAGTATGGTTCCGGTAGAATCGAGAAAGCATACAAACGATTTATTTTGATTATTCCTGTAACCGACCATTACTATTTTACTTGATACAGAATCTTCAATTGCAGCAAAAACATTTTCTACTTCATTTTGGGTATTAAAATTATATTTCTTTTTCCACTGGGTATTTCCAAGCGAATCTGTTTTTAACAAGAAACACTTTGTATCACCCATAAAAGGCCCTGTTAATCCACTGATTAAAAAACCCCCATCTTTTGTTTTTGACACCGATCTGGTTTCTAACGTCTGGTCAATTGAATCACCAAGAAGGTGTTTTGTCCATAATGTATCGCCTTGATCATCTAATTTTATCAAATAGCTGGTGTAGTTTTCC
>JAHEMQ010000074.1 GCA_024643555.1 Crocinitomicaceae bacterium
GCGGATCCAAATTCTTCTGAGGGAGAAGCACTTTTAAAAAAATCGATTGTATTTTATCAAACGACGACACAAAAATGTCCAAGTTTTCACTCCGATTGCTACTATTATTGCGGGAAGGTACTTTATAATTATGGTGAAGATGAAAAAGCTTTCCCCTTCCTAGAGAAATTTTTGGCTTTCGATAGTTTGAATCCAAGTGGACTTTCCGAAACCTATGCAGCACAAAAAGCAGAAATTCAATCCATTGTGGATGATCTCAAATTTCAAAAAGCATTGGTAGAAAATCCTGTTCCGTTTGTACCAAAAAAAGTCGGAGGAGTCAGTTCTGAATTAGACGAATACTTCCCGATGATTTCACCTGACAATGACTTGCTTTTTTACACTCGCAAAGTGGATCGAACCAATTTGGGCGATATTGCGACGAACATTCGCGAAGAATTCACCATTTCCGAACGAGGAAATTCGGATGTGCTATACTCCATCGGTTCTCCCCTACCTCAGCCCTTCAATAACGGTAGTTTTTACAATTACGGAACCGCTTCCCTATCTGTGGACAACCGAGAAATGATCATTTGCGCTTGTAAAGTGGAAAAAGTCTACAACAAAGATTATTTAAATTGTGATTTATACACCACGAGTTACACGCGCAGTGGACGTGGAGGAAACGATTTCAAATGGACTCCTTTAGTGAATATGGGTCCGAACATCAACACAAAGGACGGATGGGAGGCACAACCTTCCCTATCTGCGGATGGGAAATTGTTGTTCTTTGCCACCTTGCGTAAAGGATCTCGTGACAACGATATTTATTACTCCGAAAAACAAGCCGATGGAAGCTGGAGCATTGCAAAACCTTTTGATGTGGTGAACACTGCAGCGAAAGATAAAAGTCCATTTTTTCATCAAGACGGAGAAACACTATATTTCGTCTCCACCAGCACAAAAACAAGAAAGGGACTTGGTGGATTGGATATTTTCTACATTCGAAAAGAAGGGGATAAATGGACCGAACCCAAAAACATCGGCTACCCCATTAATTCGGCACAAGACGAATTGGGACTGTTTGTTTCCACGAGTGGAAAGGTGGCTTATTTCTCCACGGCAAAAGACGGCGATTGGAACATTTACGCCTTTGATTTATACGAAGAAGCACGTCCAAAAGAAGTAGTGATCCTACGAGGAGAATTGAAAGATGAAGCCGGAAATGCTGTCAGTAACGCCAGTATTGACATCACCTACAATGAAACAGGAGAAACCGTCAATTTCAAAGTCAATGCCGAAGATGGAAAATACGCCGCAGTGGTGAAGGTCGATCAAAAGCAAGACATCACACTTTCCGTCAACAAAGAAAATTACGCATTTCAAGCCCAAACCGTGAGCAGTGAACAATTGCAACAACGCAGCACCAGACATGTAGAAGTAAAATCCATGCAAGTGGATAGTCTCGTTGCGGGGAAACCCTACACGATTGCCGATATTTTATACACGACAGATTCCTACGAATTAAACAAACGAGCTCAGGTCATACTGAACGGATTCGCGAAGTATTTACTGACGAATCCAAATTTAAACATTCGCATTAACGGTCATACTGACGACCTAGGAAACGACGAAAGCAATTTGCAGTTATCTCAGGCACGTGCGGATGAAGTAAAACGTTACTTAGCAGAGAAAGGCGTTTCGATTGAACGCATGACGGCCAATGGTTTTGGTGAAAGCATGCCGCGCGTTCCGAATGACGATGCCGAAAGTCGAGCAATGAATCGTCGCACGGAGTTCGAGATTGTTGAATAGTCATTTGCTAAAGGCAGGATCGCAAATCCTGCAACACCTCGAATGGTTGATCTCCCATCAAAAATACAAGCATAAAAAAAGGGGATTCGATGAATCCCCTTTTGTTTATTTTTTTCTGCAACTTATGCAGTAAATTTCTTTTTCTCACGGATACGTGCAGATTTACCAGTACGCTCACGGAAGTAGAAGATACGTGCACGACGTACAGCACCTCTTTTCACGATTGACACTCCATCAATGAATGGAGAGTTAACTGGGAAAATACGTTCAACACCGATATTTCCTGACATTTTGCGAACTGTAAAAGTTTCTGTTGCTCCATTTCCACGACGTTGCAATACAACACCTTGGAATTGCTGGATACGCTCTTTGTTACCCTCAACAATTTTATAAGAAACAATTACGGTATCTCCTGCACCGAAAACAGGCAATTCGTTTGCTACTGTTAGTTCTTTTTGAATTTCTCTGATAATGCTCATTTCACAATTTTTTTGCCGTTCAAACAGAAACGGGGTGCAATATTAGTAATTTTTTCTGAATACAACCACTTTTCAAAGAAATTTCTTAGTGATTTTTTAAATTATTTCGTTTCAAGGCACTTATCGATTCTGGGCACATGAACGAAGCACAGGGTTGTATCTTACAAGTAAAGGGACATCAACAAGACCAGTAAGATGATGCAGCCGTAGATAAAGTACAACTGTTTGTTAATTTCCTTTGTTTCCGTGTTTACATTTTTGTCCAAGACTGGTATTTCCTTGGTTTGTTTTTCCTCCATAATTGGTGGCAATTCCTGCGCTTGTTTTTGCTGAATGTACCCTTCCCATGCAAATGAATAGCTCGATCCAAAGCGAACACGATCTCCCGATTTCAATAACTTAAATCCATCTAAGCGTTGATTATTGATAAAGGTCCCCTGTTCCGAGCCAAGGTCCGTAATAAAAACATTTCCCTCTGCGTCACAAAACAACTCCAAATGATGCGGTGCTACATCGCCAGATTCAATCACAAGCTGATTATCGGTAGCACTTCCAATACGTAGGTGAATTTTATCCATGAGTTCCGATGAAATACGTACCAAAGATACGAAAACGCATAGAAAACAAAGCATTCTAATTAAATGCAAACGAATTGAACCAAAATTGACAAAAAAAATGACATTTCGTTAATAAGTTCCTCTTCCTTTTTGTTGCACGAAACAGAACAACTCGTAATTTTAACCTTCAGAAGAATTGTATGGGAAAAATTATCGCAATAGCGAATCAAAAGGGAGGCGTTGGCAAAACCACTACAACCATTAATTTGGGTGGTTGCTTGGGTGTGTTGGAATACAAAACATTGATTGTAGACGCGGACCCACAAGCGAACACGACATCGGGAACCGGTTTTGACCCAAAAAACGTTCGAAATATATACGATTGTTTGGTGAATGGTGTCCATCCAAAGGATGTGATTCTCAACACGAGTAATCCAAACTTAGATGTACTTCCCTCCCATTTGGATTTAGTCGGAGCGGAATTGGAGATGATCAACATGCCGAATCGCGAGTACTTATTGAAGAGTACTTTGGAAAAAATCAAAGACGACTATGATTTTATTTTGATTGATTGCTCCCCTTCTCTGGGATTGATTACTGTCAACTCATTGGTGGCTGCGGACTCCGTCATGATCCCTGTGCAATGTGAGTATTTTGCATTGGAAGGACTCAGTAAACTATTGAACACCATTAAAATTGTTCAAGGACGTTTGAATCCCTCGTTGGAAATCGAAGGAATGGTGTTAACGATGTACGATACGCGTTTGCGCTTGGCGAATCAAGTCGTAGACGAAGTAAAAACACATTTTCAAGAATTGGTGTTTGATACTGTCATTCATCGAAATACAACTCTGAGTGAAGCATCTAGCCATGGTTCAACCGTGATTATGCATGATGCCTCTTCCAAAGGCTCGATAAATTACCTTAATTTTGCCCGAGAATTGTTGCAGAAAAACGATCGAACGAAGATTGGCAATGACGACAAAATAATTGAAATTGATCATGAGCTCTAATCCGAAGAAGCAACCCGCATTAGGACGAGGTTTAAGTGCCTTATTACAAAACTCTGACACGGACATTACGTCGATGAATGGCGCAACCGTGGGTTCTGTTTCCATGATTGATATTCAGTACATCGAAGCGAATCCGTTTAATCCACGCACGCACTTCGAAAAAGAAGCCTTGGAGGAATTGCGTTTGTCAATTTTAACACATGGCATCATTCAACCACTGACCGTTCGTAAACTTGGACGAGACCGGTATCAATTGATTTCGGGAGAACGACGTTTTCGTGCTTCGCAATTGGCTGGATTAAAAGAGGTTCCCGCATACATTCGCATCGCCAACGACCAAACCATGTTGGAAATGGCCTTGGTGGAAAACATTCAGCGAGAGGATTTAAATGCCATAGAAGTGGCGATTTCCTACGAACGTTTGCTGGACGAATGCAAATTGACGCAAGAGCAATTAAGTGAAAAAGTGGCGAAATCTCGATCACATATTGCCAACCACATTCGTTTATTGAAATTACCAGCAGTTATTCAAGCGGGTGTGCGTGATCAAGTCATCAGCATGGGACATGCACGTGCCTTGTTAAGTATTACTGACGAAAAAGAACAATTAATCGCCTACCAACAGATCATCGATGATTCCTTGTCGGTTCGTGCCGTAGAACAATTGGTAAAGCCAAGCACAGCCGTGAGTCCAACAAAAGTGAAAAGCGAGAAAGTAAGTTTGACTTCGACAGAATCGGTATTTGCTTCTTTTTTGAGTGATAAGTTAGGCACAAAAGTAACCATCGATAAGTCGGGTGCTGGAAAAGGAAAAGTACAGGTGCACTTCAAGTCTGAGGCTGAATTGAACCGAGTAATGGCACTTTTGAATAAATAATGTTTCGTTTTATTTTTCTATTCTTACTCGTCATCCACTTTCCAGGATGGAGCCAACCGCTCCTAATGATACGCGACAGTTTACCAGAACACAAAAAAGTGATGTTATTTTCGGCTGTTCTTCCTGGAGCAGGACAAGTGTACAATAGCATCCACCGTGAAAATGGACCCAAACATGCCTTTTGGAAAGTACCACTTATCTATGCCGGACTTGGAGCTACCGGATATTTTTTGACGGTCAATAATCAAACGCAAAAGTCCTTGAAATTGGAGTACCAAAATCGCATGGACAATGTCAGTAACCTCAATCCGAAATGGGCGTTGTACGATGACCAGGCAGTGTTAAGTTTGTATCAACACTACTTAAATAAACGCGATATGTCTATTCTTGGCTGTGCAGCAGTTTATTTTATTCAAATCGCAGAAGCAGGTGTAGAAGCTCATTTTTTACACTTTAATGTCAGCGATCAATTGAGCTTAAGTGTTCATCCAACCATGATCAGCCCCACTTCTCCTGGAATTCATGTTAAATTACAGTTTCGTTAATCCTAAAAACGTATTTTTGTTCCTATGAAGATTGGATTGATTGGTTATGGCAAAATGGGGAAAGCGATTGAAGCGATTGCTCTTGAACGCGGACACCAAATTACAGCTCGCGTGAGTCGTGCGCATCCAATTCAAGAAGTCAACTGGGAGGATGTTGATGTGGCCATTGAATTCACCCAGCCAGACCTTGCTGTTCAACACATGGAAATCAGCATGAAAAACCACACACCTATTGTGGTTGGAACAACTGCTTGGCAACAAGATCTCCCCAAGGTAAATCAATTGGTCAGTGACCTGAACGGATCCGTATTGCATGCAAGCAACTTTAGTGTTGGCGTCAATATTTTTTTTGAGCTCAATCAGAAATTGGCGGAACTCATGAACCGTCATTCGGAATACAAAGTCAGCATGGAAGAAATTCACCATGTTCAAAAGCTAGATGCCCCGAGTGGAACAGCGGTCAGCTTAGCTCAGGATATCATTGCTCACCATGACACTTATTCTTCTTGGCAACTTTCTTCAGAAAATCCAAAGACGGATGCAATTTCCATTCATGCGCTGCGTGAACCGAATGTTCCTGGGACACATGAAGTCACCTATACATCGGAAATTGACACCATTCGCATTGAACATATTGCCCACAATCGAACTGGCTTTGCGTTAGGAGCCGTTTTAGCTGCAGAATTTTTACTTGGAAAAGAAGGGATCTTTACCATGAAAGACGTTTTAAAATAATGACATTATGAGTTTTTTCTATTTCTACCTCTTGATTTTCGTTCACCCATATTTAGCCATGTGGTGGAAGAGTTTTCCTAAAGCGGGACATGAGTCCTGGGAAGCATTGATTCCGGGATACAACTATTACATCGTGTATAAGATCACTTCCAATAAACCTTGGTGGTCGCTTTTGTTAATTTTCCCTGGTGTTCACTTAGCGATGTGGATGGTTGCTAATGTGAGCTACATTCGTCGTTTCGGATACTTTTCATTTACAGATACACTGCAAGGAATTTTCTTCCCGTATTTGATCATGGCGAAAATTGCTCAAACCGATGCCACCTTCGGAAGCGAGACCAATTGGTCGAATTCACGTGAAGTAGAAAACCGCAAATGGGGAGATCACATTGTGTTGTTCATGTGTCTACCCGTGATCGGTCACATTCTTGCCTTGGCATTGGACATGATCAGTCGTGATAAACCTGGAGAAAAAACCCGTGTAAAAGAATGGGGCGATTCATTTCTTTGGGCGCTTGTTGCCGCAAGTGTCATTCGTACCTATGTGTTCGAACCGTTTCAAATTCCTACGGGATCCATGGAGAAAACCATGTTGGTAGGTGACTTTTTGTTCGTGAATAAACTGGCTTACGGTCCAAAAGTTCCCGTAACACCACTCTCCTACCCCTTGGTGCACAACATTGTTCCATTCGTCAATGTAAAATCGTATACAACTTTTGAAAAAGGAACATATACGCGTCTTCCCGGCTACCAAAAGATTCAGCGAAACGATGTCGTAGTCTTTAATTATCCTTCCGGGGATACAGCGATTGTAGATCCACGCACGCCAAATGGATTAATGGGGCACGATTATCATGGCATTGTGAATGAAGAAGCGCGTTACTTGTTTCAATCTTCGGAAGAAATTCAATCGAAGGTCATGCAAATGCGCAGCATGTTAGAACAACGAAAAATGCCCGCGACACAAATCGACAGTGTGATTAGCGAGCAGATGTACAGTTTATTTATTGAAACGCATGCGCAGTGGAAAAAGAAAGCACGCGCCAAATTAGCCGCAGGAGAATTCCCTGGAGGACCCGAGGACCACGTTGGTTTGCCCGCTAAGCATGGAGGTATCACTTTTCGACCGGTGGACAAACGCGAGAATTACATCAAACGTTGTGTTGGACTTCCAGGTGATGTCTTGAGAGTGGAGAATTCCATTTTATTTGTGAATGGAAAACCATCGAAAGTTACAGATGGACAGTGTTTGAAATATACGATTGAGAAATCCAAAGTAAGCTTTCCTTCTGCCACAGAAATGATGACCCGTTATGGATTGGAGAATGCGCCGGATGGCACGCGTACAGACTTTGAAGACCGTGAACCTGAGGTGTATATTTTAACTTTAACAAAAGGCGAGAAAACGCGCATTGAAAAAGACTTCCACATCAAATTGGCGAAGTATTTAATGCCGGCTTATCGACACAAAAAAGGATATATTCCGAATTCCATGGAGCGCATTGCGAACTTGAGTTATTTCCCGAAGGACTTCAATGTAAACAATACACCGACGGACTTCCAAGAATTTCAAGTACCACGCAAAGGACAAAAAATCAAGCTAAATGCCACAAATATTCCTTGGTACCGTCGCATCATTACCGCATACGAAGGACACCAATTGAAAGAAAGCAAAGCAGGAATTTTCATTGACGGAAAAAAAGCAACTTCCTATACATTTGCCATGAATTACTATTGGTTAATGGGGGATAATCGCTACAATTCAGCCGATTCACGTGTTTGGGGCTTTGTTCCAGAAGACCACGTCGTTGGAAAAGCATCCCTTGTATGGTTCTCTAAAAGTGCATACATGGGCATTCGTTGGAATCGAATCATGAAGTTCATTGATTAATGCAGGTTTTTCCAACTGCTTATTTTCCTTCCATTCACTATTTACGCGATTTGTTGCAGGCAACAGATGCATGCATTGAATGGCACGAACATTTTCAAAAACAAAGCATTCGAACGCGATGTGAGATTTTGAGTGCCAATGGGGTTTTACGTTTAAGCATCCCTATACAACATGAGGGTGGACAAAAGACACCCATTCACGCCTTAAAGATTGATCATTCAGGAACCTGGAAAAACGACCATTGGCGAGCGATTACGAGTGCCTATGCCTTGTCCCCATACTTTGAAGATTACGCAGCAGAGATCAACGAAATCATTTATGCTCCAGACGAATTTCTTTGGCAGAAAAATGAGCGCTGTTTGCAACTCCTAGAACAAGTATTAAACAAGCCCATCAAGGTGCGTTACACTGATTCTTTTGTAGGAATCAATGGAATAACAGCTAAAAGTGCTTTTCTAGAACGAGAAGGCATCGAAATGAAGCCCTACCAACAAGTCTTTTCTTATGGAAAGCCGTTTACCCCCAATTTATCCATGATTGATTTACTCTTTAACGAAGGACCGTTTTTAAGAAACTGGGTTCTATCGTCCGAAGATTAGTCCATGTCCGGACTTGGATTGAAACAATTTGTTCCATTTTACTTGAATGACCGTCGGATTCATCAAGTTACCGTTGGTGATTAATAAGTCTCCATTTGGTCTAAAGGTCATGGCGCTTGGATTCGAAAACGTTGTTTTGTCCAAGGTTGTAAAATTCACCACTTTTCCGAATTGGTCAAATACGACTAAAGTGTGATCGACATTTGAAAGGACGTAAATTTCATTTGTTTTTGGATGCACAGCAATCGCGGCAGGTGTAAAATTGATGTTTTCAAAGGTATCGTCTTTGATGCTTAAGTCCGAGCTTGGTACGATGAGGTTATTTTGAATCGCGAAAGCCTCCACATCCTCACCCGAAATGGTAAACAGGGGTTGTGGATTTAATTTATGTTGATTCAAATTGTAGGCATAAACAGAACTGCTGCTGTATCCCTCTACCCTTTCTTGATTCGATGAAATCAGAAATAGGCGGTTCGTTTCTTTGTGCAAACAAACACTTGTTGCATCAAATTGCTCATTTTCCAACGACAAGGTTGTCAGGCTAGCGGAATCGTAGGGCGCTGCTAAAAAATGAATGTGCTTGGCGTCATCCAATAACACAAGAGTCGAATCTAGGTTCGAAACATTGCAGATTTTAGCGCCTAGGTCCCAAGGTAAAAAAGGTGATACAGAATGATCATCCATGTTGTACATGTACAAAGATCCCAGCTCTTGGTTCAAACCAATTAAATGCGTGGAATCCAACAAAGCAACATCCGAAAATGGCAAAATACCCATGGGTAATGTTTGAACTGAATTGGGATGTTGCAAGTCAAAGTAGCCATCTTCTTTTTGAAAATTAGTCGCTTTTTTCACGTAGTAATTTTCAACTCCAACCTTCTGCAGAGAACGTGCCGCAATGAACGACATCGTCGCCAAAACAAAAGAAAAGAAGTACTGCTTTTTATTCATGCTAAGAACAAATTTAAGTTAAAATTCGGATACTCAAAACAGCCTGCGTAAATTTGTTCATGAGCTATTGTGAATATTGTCAAAAACTGCCATTGGACAACGTCCACAGGCAGTATCATGACGAGGTATATGGGCGAAAAATAAGTGATGATTTTGAATTATTTGGCCGATTGATTCTGGAAATAAATCAAGCCGGATTGAGTTGGGATATTATTTTGAAGAAATCCGATCAATTCCGAATCGCATTTGAGGGATTTGATTACACGAAAATTTCAAGGTATACGGAGGCGGACGTCCATCGTCTGTTACAAAACAAGGGGATTATTCGTCATCGTTTAAAAATAGAAGCGACGATATACAATGCCAAACAATTTCTTACGTTAAAAGAAGCGCATGGATCCTTTTTCAATTGGTTGGAAATGCAGGAAATAAAAAATACAAGAGATTGGGTGAAACTCTTCAAAAAGAACTTTAAATTTGTTGGAGGAGAAATAGTGAAAGAATTTCTCTTAAGCATTGGTAAAATGGAAGGTTCCCATGAAGAAACTTGTCCAAAGTATACACCACTTTAAAATGATTCAAATGAAATTCCGTTCTACGCTCTTCCTCTTTTTATTGAGTGCAACTAGTCTTTTTGGTCAAATCAGTTTTGATGCAGGTTCCGGTGTTTTAAAGGGTTTTGGCGCCACCAAATCTTTTGGAAACCTACATTTTGGATTTGAGGTTCCGCGTTCAACAGATCAATCCTACTACGGACGCATGAGTTATTATTTCCCAGTGAAAGAAGATCAAGTGTTTTCAACGATGGTCACTGCACTAAATCAAAGCACTACACCGTACAATTTAACGGTCAATTATCAGCGTTCCACGAATTATACGATTTTTGAAGGAGGAACGAGAAGGTATATCGGCAATGACTACGACTATGGGTTCTCAGGTTACACCGGCAGTAATTTCATGGTCATTGTAAACAAAGTGAAAAACAATTATTCCAAACAAGACGCCACTGGAACGTATGACTGGGCAAACGGCTACACCTTGAGTCCGACGGAAGAAAAAGAAGGAACATTTCTCAGCATTGGAGCGGGATTGCAGCTAGGTGTAAAATATACCTTTCCTGCCATCGGGTCGATATACGCGGATGTCAGTGGTCAATACTTGCTATTCGGACAAGCGAGTAATCAAACGGCTTATAACAGTCAATTGATTTCTCGACTGTTTTTTCTATTCAACGTAGGATTCCGTAAAGATTTATATTAATTCGAGGTTTTCGATTTCATGCACTAAGTCCATGAGTGCTTGATTGCCATTCAACACATGGTCCGCTTTTTCGTAGATTTCACTTCGTTCTGTCAGCAACTGATGTAAAACGCGCATTGAATTTTCGGATTGAATCAAGGGTCTGGTCTCATTATTTTTCAAGCGTGTACACAATTCTTCAATACTGAGTTTTAAATAGATTACCGTACCCACGGTTTTCATTTTTCCCATCAAATCGTTGAAGCACGGGAATCCACCACCGGTTGCGATCCATTGTTTCTCGAAAGATAGTTCTGCAAAGCAATCCATTTCCATTGTCCGAAATGCATTTTCCCCTTGTTGTTGAAAGATTTCAGAAATTGCTTTTCCGGCTTTCGATTCAATCCATTCATCCGTATCGAGAAATGGGAGTCCAGATTGTATGGCGAGTAAATTTCCAAGGGTGGATTTTCCTGCCCCCATCATTCCCACTAAAAAAACCGGACCTTTCTTCATTTTTATTCGCCTTGAAAATCAGCTCGTTGCTTTTTTTTCACAATTTTCAATCAAAATTACACTAATAATGTTGTGATAACAAAAGAATAATCATATCTTTGCACCCGAATTTAATGATTCCGTAGCTCAGCTGGTAGAGCAATACACTTTTAATGTATGGGCCCTGGGTTCGAATCCCAGCGGGATCACAAACAAAAGTCCACTTCGATAGAAGTGGGCTTTTTTTG
>JAHEMQ010000111.1 GCA_024643555.1 Crocinitomicaceae bacterium
ATCTTTACTTCGTTCTTTATCAACCAGCAGAATCATTGTCAAGAAGAAAAGTCTGACCTACCGCCTTGTTGTCAAAAAGAAAAGAAGAAGAATTGTTGTCACGACGAAAAAACGGTCGTGCAGTTGGACGAAAACTATGTCATCACACATGCTTTATCCATTCCTGATTTTCATTTTTCCTTTGTGTCGAATGCGTTTTGTACGTTTGACCCCAATTTCATTCCTTCGGAGTTCGTCTCCCTGCAAACGTGGGACGACCCACCTCCTCTTCGGAATTATGGCAAAGCACTGCTGATTCTTCACTGTGTTTTTCGTATTTAACATCAAATCATTCATACGCTTGAACTTATCAATTCAAGTTCGCATTCTGTATTCATGATTAAATGTTACTTATGAAATTTTGTTTTTTAGGATTACTCCTTTTCTGGACTACATCCTTCACCAATGCACAAATCCATGGAGTTATTATTCGACAGGACTCCATCAAAACAAGCCCCATTGAAAACGCCAAGATTCGTTTAGCGCATGCCAATCAAGGGGTCTTTTCAAACAAAGAAGGACGGTTCGAACTCGTTCTTCCGAAACAACTACCCGACACACTCATTATCAGTGCGATGGGCTACATTTCAGACTCGATAATCGTTACGAAAAATGATCGATTTGCGTCATTTTCGATTGTGCTTATCCCCATATCTACAAAAAAAGAAATTGTTTATCAACTTCGCAAAAACGCCCATCAAATCTCCAAAATGAAAACCCTGCATGTGGAAGAACTTGGAGCTGGTGAATTGCGCAAAGCTGCGTGTTGTAATTTGTCTGAATCCTTCGAAACCAATGCATCCGTTGATGTCAATATCACCGATGCCGTTTCCGGAGCGAAAAAAATTCAATTAATGGGACTCGATGGCGTTTACACGCAAATTCAAATGGAAAACATCCCCTATTTACGCGGACTGGAGAGCTCCTTTGGATTGCAGTCCATTCCTGGAACTTGGATTGAATCCATTCAAATTACAAAAGGAACTGGAACCGTTGTAAATGGTTATGAGTCCATGGCTGGACTTGTGAATTTAGAAATGAAAAAACCGAGTGAAATGGAAAAATTCTATTTCAACGGCTATCAAAATCGCTTTGGTCGTTCCGAAATGAATCTTAATGCTGGGACGAAAATCAATCAGAAATGGAGTGTTGGAATTCTAGGACATGCATCATCCATGTTCGGAAACATCGATCACAACATGGATGGCTTTCGAGACATTCCGATGGGAGATAACATCGCATTAATGAACCGTTGGGCATTTCAAGGCAAGAAAATGGAAGCGCAATTTGGCTTCAATTTATACCAAGATCGAAAAACCGGCGGACAGACTACTTACTTCAGGGATAATCAAAACGGTTACGGAGTGGTGATGAATGCACGTCACGCAGATGTTTACGCTAAAACTGGATTCTTCACTAAAAAACCCATGCGTTCCTTCGGTGTGGTGTACAACTTAAAATACCAAGCGATGGATGGTGCTTTTGGCATACGAACTTTTGAGGGAGAAGAGAAACGCGCTTATGTCAATGCGATTTACGATGATATTCTAGGAACAAGTGATCACAAAATAAAAGTGGGTGCCAGTTTTTTAGGACTTCAAATCCATCAACGTGTTCAAGCATTGGAACAATTGCGCACGGAAATCGTTCCTGGTATTTTTGCAGAATACACCTACACAGGAGCGCGAATGACTGCAGTGCTAGGAGCGCGATACGACCAACACTTGACGTATGGCGGACAATTCTCACCTCGATTTCATGCCAAATATGCCTTAACCCAACGAGCAGATGTACGCATCACGGCAGGAAAAGGTTGGCGCGTTCCAAATTACATGATCGACAATGTTTCACTTTTAGCCAATTCAAAAACATGGGTTGCACCTACAGAAATAAAACCCGAAATTTCTTGGAATGCCGGAATTTCCATCGTGAAAGATTTTATGGTTTTCGAAAAGAATGGAAATATAAGCCTAGACTTCTACCATACTTTTTTTCAAAATCAGTTAATTGTTGATCGAGATGCTTCGACAGACGTCCTTGTCTTTCAAAACCTAGCGCATTCCTCCTACTCCAATAGTTTTCAAGTAGAATGGTCGTATGCTCCATTGAAAAACTTCGATCTTCGAGTTGCATACAAACATTTGGATGTTAAAGCATTATATGGTGGGGAGATGCGTCAACAAGTGATGATTCCAATAAATCGCGGACTCGTGAATCTAGCGTATCGCACACGTGACAAGCGCTGGGAA
>JAHEMQ010000016.1 GCA_024643555.1 Crocinitomicaceae bacterium
AACTTGATTATTAAATCAAGTTCGTCAGAGCTCGGGATACCCTCCTTATATTTCAAGATAAATTCAATGGTTCTTTTGATCGATAAATTCTTGAGTTTACGTTCAAGAATTTTTGCTTCAGATTTGCTTGCCTTTTCTCCCTTCCAAATAAGTATCCATGGAACACCAGCCTTGGTTGCCTTTTCGTATTGAGAATTATGTCGATTCAAGCGGTCTGAAATATTTCCAGTTTCACCTTTGTAAAATGAATTGAGTTTTTGGGAATAAAGAATGTAGGTGTAAAACATCGTTGAAAAAAACAAAACCCTGACGTTGCTGTCAGGGTTCTTTCAGTAGCGAGACCGAGAGTTGAACTCGGGACCTTAGGGTTATGAATCCTACGCTCTAACCAACTGAGCTATCTCGCCGGAGGGTGCAAATATAAAGAGAAATTTAAATTCTGCGCAAATTCAAACGGAAATTATTTCTAGTCTAATTTTTTTAATTCTACTTGAATGAATGCAGCTAAGGATTTTAAATGCTCCGAAGAGAAGTCAAAAGGAACCTGAGCTGTTTCGTAAATTTCTGGAATGGACTTCGTATAACCAAGTTTCAAGGCTTCTTGGTAAGCAGCCAGTCCGGACTCGAAATCTGTTAAACTGTTCATCCAAACGCCCAAAGCGCCCAATTGCGCAATGCCATACTCGATGTAGTAAAAGGGAACTTCGAATAAGTGCAATTGTCGTTGCCACGATGTAGCAATTTGATCTTCGTAGCCGGTCCAATCCGTTAATCCCGTTCCAAAATCCTTGGATAAAATCGACCAATGTGCATGTCGCTCCGCTACCGAATGTGTTGGATGTTCATAAACCCAATGCTGGAAAGCGTCAATTTGTGCAATCCAAGGTAAGACTTTCAAGACGCCTTCTAACTGTTCTCGTTTCGCTCGGTTTAACTCATCTTCGTTTGCATAGAAATGGCCCCATTCTTTCATGGAAAGTAACTCCATGGACATCGATGCTAACTCTGCCACTTCGGATGGAAGATTCTTGAATCCAGTGAGGGACAAGTCTCGACTTAAAAACGAATGAACGGCATGTCCGGCTTCGTGTATCATCGTCACTAAATCACGCTGAGCACCAACGGCATTCATGAAGATAAAAGGAACGCCAATTTCATATAATGGGTAATTGTAGCCACCAGGCGCTTTTCCGGCCTTGGAGTCTAGGTCCAAGTGACCCATTTCCTCCATGGTTTTCAAACAGTCGGCAAAATAAGGATTCAAGTTTCCTAACATCTGAACGCAACCGTTTAATAGCTCTTTACCTGTTTCAAATGGTTTTAATGGCGCTTTTCCTTCGGGATCCACTTCGGTGTTCCATGGTTTGAATTTCGATTCACCTGTCAGGGCTAATTTTTTGGATTGAATGTCTTTTACCAAGGGAACGATGTGCGTTTTAATTGCGTGATGAAAGGCAAAACAATCTTCTTTGGTGTAATCAAAACGTCCGAGTGCTTGGAATTTGTAATCTCGGAAATTTTCGAATCCTGCATTCAATGCCAATGCGTGTCGTTTGGTCACCAACTGCGTATACAGGTCATCCAAGGCATCGGTGTCGATGCGACGACGCTCGACCATTTTATTAAAAACTGTTCGACGAATCTCCTCGTCTTGCTCTTTCAACAATTGACTTGCTTTTTGCATGGTCATGGTTTTACCTTGTAAGTCAATGGACTGAGCAGCACTTATAGCGCCATATTTTTGTGCTAATTCATTTAATTCAGCTTCGATGGGAACATTTTTCTCTTGAAATAAATTCACCTGTGTTTCCATTCCTCGGAAGTAAATCTGATGACCTGAATCGGTGAAGTTGTTTCGAAAGGGGGAGTCCATGAACTTTCGGTTCAAGGCATCTTCTAAAGGAGCTAGCTCGGGCTGAATCTTCGTTACAAAAAAGGTGTAGGCTGAAGCGAGTTCTTCGTTGTTTGTCTCGATGGACATCCGAATGTAGCGCCAAGCCAGGTCTTCTTCCAGTACTGCATCTAACTCGCTACGGTCTTCCAGCCATTTTTCAAAGGCGGAAATCGAGTCTAATTCACGCTCTAATAAATCATCAAAATATGGTTTTAGATCTTCCCAGGCTTGAATGACCAAGGATTCGCTGAGAAATTTTCGAGGATTTTTTTGAATAATCATGTCGTAGGAATTTTATGGACAAAAAAAATTCACCTGACGCTTGGACAGGTGAATTTTCAAAGTTGGATTGATTTATTTTCCGCGGGAACTTCCTGTTTTGACAGGAGCCGATTTTTTAACGTTTGCTGGTTTGGCTGCCTTCGAAGGAGCTGCTGCTGTTGTCGCTGCTTTTTTCTTTGCAGGTTCTGCTTTTACTTTGGCTTCTTTTACGGGTGTTTCTGGTGCTTCTTCACCTTCCGCTGCCGCTTCAAATAATCCAGCTTGTTTGATTAAATGAAACCATTGGAAGATTTTGCGAACATCGGATGGATACACGCGTTCTCTGTCCCAATTCGGCAAGAAGTTTTCTAGCGCGGACTCCAAAGTTTTCATGTCCTCTTTGTGTGAAGGACAATTGTCGGTAAACGATTCATTCATTTTTCCTAACACCTCGGTCAATTTCACATCTTCCTCATACGTGAAAATACTAATGTCCTCTAAAGTGGAGATTTTCTCTGTCGCATAAGCTGGAAAACGTTTTTTGTCAATCATTGATTCTACAATCACGCTGTTTTTACCTTGTGCGATAACTTTAAATAATCCTGGTCTACCAGAGATGGAAATGATACCTGTCAGATTCATGTGTTCGTTTTAATTTGGGTCAAAAATAGGAAATTTAGTCTTTGTAAACGCGGGTTTTTCAATTCATGTTGTGCAAACGTTGAAATAATTGAAATCTGTCGTGGTGAAATCAATAGATCACAACTTTCTGACGCGCGATGATTTCTTCTCCACGTTGGAGTACCAAGGTGTAGGATCCTTTGGCAATCGAACCTTTCAAGAGTTCGTAGTTGGAACTCATGTAGGCCTCACTTTGAAAAGCCATTTGTCCGTTTGAAGCATACAAACGAATGAAGCGAGATTCATTGTTCGGATTGGGGTAATAGACTTGGCAACTTGCGGAAAAAGGATTAGGGTAAACAAAGAGTCCGTCGGTATTACAGATCGGCGGTTCTGTCGTGTCAGCGGGAAATTCCAATTTCCAGAGTACACCATTGTTTTCGATGATGTACAATGAATTTCCGAGTTGTTCCACATCAACGGGTAAATAAAAACCGGTGGCAATGTTTGAGGAGCGCAAGGTATAATCGGAAAGAACATCGTCGAATTGGATGTCCATCAGCACTAATTCCCTCGAGGAGTCTACAAACGGACAGGGAGAGCCCCATGGTGAAAGTGGTGTGTAGCCTGTGCTGTCTCCTCCCGGCATGAAACTCATGATGAAAGATTTTCCCTTGAAAACTCCGTACATTAAACTGTCTCGGTCAATGATGAGTCCGAGTGGCGAACGATGCGCGGTAAAGGTGCGTAAGAAAGTATCTGCTTCGCTCGCTCGAACAATGTTCCCACTTGTTTCATCCTTGAAAAAATCCGCTGCATGTCCATAATGAATCAAAGGCTCCGTAAATTGAACGCCAGTTGGAATGGGAGGGAAGTTTGGATCTGGAGCGAAATGTCCAGCTAAATAGGCGCCATTTAGTTGGTTGATCAGCGGATCTTGGCTAGCGTCGTACGTTGGATTCGTCATTGGATTCGCATTTCCACCGATTCTCCATGGAAAACCGAAATGGTGTCCTTCCTGAATCCAATTCAATTCTTCTGGATCATCGCGGTCTCCTGCATTGTCCACTGCAAACAAGTGATTTTGTGCATTCCATGCCATGTCGAATGCATTGCGTGTTCCTTCGGCAAAGACATATCCACTGGCACTTAAAAAGCTTGAATCATTCGGCCAAAATAGATTTTCTGCGTCAATCGGTACGCGGTAAATTTTGCTCGTTAATGCTTGTTCCCGCAGTCCTGGAAAATTCCCATTATTGGATTCTACTTCACCAAAAGAGGTGCGTGATCCTCCGGAGAAATAGACATATTGATGACTCGGGTCGACATTGATGGCGGTAAATCCATGATCGCCCGAAGAACTACTTGTTGGATAAGCCTCGGTAGAGACCATAGTGGTCCAAACCCGTGAACCGTTTGCTTGCAGTTTCCCTTTGACTATCATCCCAATACCGGTTGTCGCATACCAGATATTTCCAGATAAATACATAGTGCTGTCTAGAAAACAAAGTCCTTGTAGCCGGGTGAGTCCGTGCTGACTCGCAGTAAAACGCAAGGAATCACTTCCCAATGCTTCAAACACTTCATAGATTTTCCCATCGGAACTGGTGTAAAAAAGGTGTTTTGAAATGGGGTCTATAGCCAATTTGGAGGCGCCCGGTTTTGTTTTTAGAATGGAATCTACCTGAATCCCAGGCACCAACGATTGCACCCGTTGTCCATAGGCGGAAGACAGAAAAAAACAATTCCCTAAAAAGAATAGGGCGTTAAGCATCCATTTTTTCATGTTTTGAAATTAGTGATAATTTATCAGTACCTCAAGCATGGCTTCTTTTTCATGAAAAATTTCAGTCTTCCTAGTTTCCTTTGGCTTGCGCGCTATTTACTTCACTTTTAAGTCGTTTCATGGTTTTTTAACATTAAGAATCAACTTATTAACAACAAATCCTTTTATTATGTGTATCTTTGCACCCAAATTTAAAATAACAAGATGACATTTGAAGAGCTCGGATTGAGGAGTGAGGTGCTGAAGTCGTTAACAGAATTGGGTTTTGAAGCACCGACCCCCATCCAAGAAAAAGCAATTCCGTACCTGATGCAGGAGGATTGCGACTTTGTCGGCCTAGCGCAGACAGGAACAGGAAAAACGGCAGCGTTCGGCTTGCCGTTAATTAATAACATCGATACGAAAGCCAGACTTCCACAAGGTTTGATCATTTGTCCGACACGCGAACTCTGTTTGCAAATCGCGAAGGACTTAAATGTATTTGCAAAGTACCTAGACTGTAACATTACAGCGGTTTACGGAGGAACGGACATCAGAAAACAAATTACTGATATTAAGAAAGGGACGTCCATTATTGTGGCAACACCTGGACGTTTAGTTGATTTAATGAATCGTAAAGTCATTCAACTTTCTCAAGTGCGTTATGTCGTACTAGATGAGGCAGATGAAATGCTAAACATGGGATTCAAAGAGGATATTGACGCGGTATTAGAAACGACACCGATTGATAAAAATGTGTGGTTGTTTTCAGCAACAATGCCTGCGGAAGTAGCGCGTATTGCCAAAACTTACATGCACGAGCCTTTAGAGGTTTCGATTGGTCACAAAAATCAAAGTAACGAAAACATCGATCACATCTATTACATGGTAAAAGAACGTGATCGTTACGAAGCGGTGAAACGTTTGATCGACTTTAATCCATCCATTTATGGTTTGATTTTCTGTCGTACCAAAAACGAAACAGCTACCGTTGCGGAAAAATTAGGCCGCGAAGGATACAATGCGGAACCGTTACACGGAGATTTGACACAAGCCATGCGCGACCGTGTGATGGATCGTTTTCGTTCGAGAGAATTACAAATCCTAGTAGCGACTGACGTTGCTGCTCGTGGACTTGATATTGACAACATTACCCACGTCATCAATTACAACTTACCAGATGACATTGAGAACTATACGCACCGAAGTGGACGTACGGCTCGCGCTGGAAAGAAAGGTGAATCATTGGTGTTGATTAATGGTCGTGAAATCGGTAAAATTAAAGCGATTGAGCGTCAAATGCGCACCACATTTACCGTTGGTGAAATTCCAAACGCAGAGGAGATTTGTGAAATTCAGTTGATGAAACTGATTAACAAAACCATTGCAACGGAAGTCAAAGAAGACGATATCGCGAAATTTATGCCTCAGATTTTGGATGCGTTTGAAAGTCTATCAAAAGAGGACATCATTAAGCGTTTCGTTTCTACTGAATTTAATCGCTTCATTAACTATTACGACCGTGCAGGTGATTTGAACGCTGCGGCACGAGATGATCGTGGTGGTGAACGCGGAAGAGGAAAATCGGATCGTACACGCGAGGAAGGTAAAACACGTTTCTTCGTGAATTTAGGAAAACGCGATGGCTTAAATCCAGGTGCTTTGTTAAGAGTGGTATGTGATGCAACCGGCTTGAATTCTCAAGCAGTGGGACGCATTGACTTATTGACATCGTATTCTTTCTTTGAAGCGGATCAAGAACACACAGAAAAAATCTTGAAAAATGTCAATGGAACGGACTTCGAAGGACACCAAGTGAACATTGAAGTAACCGCACAAAAAGAAGGTGGATCAGGTCGCAGCGAAGGCGGACGTGGACGCGGACGCTTTGGTGGTGAGTCTCGTTCAGGAGGCGGAGGATTCTCTGGTCGTTCTGGCGGTGGCGGTTACGCTGGTCGTTCTGGTGGCGGTGGCGGTTTCTCGGGTCGTTCTGGAGGTGGAAACTCAGGAGGGTCCAATCGCTCCGGAGGAGGATTTTCAG
This sequence comes from Crocinitomicaceae bacterium, assembly GCA_024643555.1. Classification (GTDB taxonomy): domain Bacteria; phylum Bacteroidota; class Bacteroidia; order Flavobacteriales_D; family Crocinitomicaceae; genus UBA952. Next base: position 6,583 of record JAHEMQ010000016.1, read on the forward strand.
GTCGTTCAGGAGGTAGTAGCTCAGGTGGGTCTAGCCGCGGTGGTGGTTTTGGTTCAAAAAGTGAGAGCGGAGATCGTCCTAGAGGAGAACGAAAATCATTTGGCGGAGATCGTAAACGCTATTAAGAAGTAAGAATAAGTAGATAGAAAAATATCATGGAAATTAGAAACATCGCCATCATTGCCCACGTTGACCACGGTAAAACAACATTGGTCGATAAAATCATCGAAGCAGGAACAATGATCAACGAACGTGATCGTCCAACTGGGGACTTGATCATGGATAACAATGACTTAGAACGCGAACGTGGGATCACGATCGTCTCTAAAAACGTTTCGGTGACGTATAAAGGAACAAAAATTAACATCATCGACACCCCAGGTCACGCCGACTTTGGAGGTGAAGTTGAACGCGTATTGAACATGGCAGATGGTGTGTGTATTTTGGTGGATGCCTTTGAAGGTCCAATGCCACAAACACGTTTTGTCTTGCAAAAAGCACTTTCTTTGGGATTGAAACCATTGTTGGTGATCAACAAGGTGGACAAAGAAAACTGTACACCAGAAGAAGTACACGAAAAAGTATTCGACTTGATGTTCGAATTAGATGCAAACGAAGAACAATTGGATTTTCCTACCATTTATGGTTCTGCGAAAAATGGTTGGATGTCGGAAGATTGGAAAACACCAACTAACAGCATTACACCATTGTTGGACCGCATTCTTGCTTACTTCCCGCCGCGAAAAATCGAGGAAGGAAATACGCAAATGTTGGTGACTTCATTGGACTTCTCATCGTATGTTGGTCGTATCGCCATTGGACGTTTGTCTAGAGGTGTGTTGAAAGAAAACCAACCGATCATTTTGTCGAAATCTGACGGACGTTTAGAAAAACACCGCATCAAAGAAGTGTTCGTTTTCGAAGGAATCGAACGCATGAAAGTAGCAGAGGTACAAGCGGGTGATTTGTGTGCAGTAACGGGTATCGAAGGCTTCGAAATTGGAGATTCCATTTGTGATGCTGAAAATCCAGAACCACTACCAACCATCAAAATGGATGAGCCAACCATGAGTATGTTGTTCTCCATTAACGATTCACCATTCTTTGGGAAAGAAGGGAAATTCGTTACTTCGCGTCACATTTCTGATCGTTTGACAAAAGAATTGGAGAAAAACTTAGCGATGCGCGTGCAAGACACAGACAAAGCAGACAAGTGGATGGTATTCGGACGCGGTGTATTGCATTTGTCGGTTTTAATTGAGACCATGCGTCGCGAAGGATATGAATTGCAAGTCGGACAACCTCAAGTGATCATCAAAGAAATCGATGGAGTGAAATGTGAGCCGGTTGAAGAATTAACGATTGACTTACCAGAAGAACACAGTGGAACTGCTGTAGAAGCGGTAACGCGTCGCAAAGGTGAAATGAAAAACATGGTTCCAAAAGGTGAGCGTATGATCGTTACCTTTGAAATTCCTTCTCGTGGTATCATTGGTTTACGTAATTACTTATTGACACAAACGGCAGGTGAAGCAATTATGAATCACCGTTTCTTGGAATATCAACCGTACAAAGGAGAGATTCCTGGTCGTCAAAATGGTTCATTGATTTCATTGGAACAAGGAACATCCATTCCTTTTTCTTTAAATAACCTTCAGGAACGAGGTAAATTCTTTATCGCTCCAAATGAAAATATTTACGAAGGACAAGTAATTGGAGAGAATTCACGTGCAGGTGATTTGTGTGTGAATGTCACGAAAACGAAAAAACTGACCAACATGCGTGCATCTGGTTCAGATGATAAAGTTCGTTTGGCTCCACCAAAAGTATTCAGCTTGGAAGAGTGTTTAGAATACATTCAATCTGATGAATACGTGGAGGTAACACCGAAGAACTTGCGTATCCGTAAAATCTTTTTGAAGGAAACAGATCGTAAACGTAACGGAAAAGCGTAATAAATCGTAAGTTTATACGTTATCTAGAACGATGCGAAAACTGATTTTTATGTTTCTCATATTGTCTTGCGTTGGAAGCTTGAAAGCCCAGCGCAAGACTTTTTTTTCTAAGTCAGAATTTGGACTCAATGTTGGACAAATGTATTACTTAGGAGACTTAAATAAATTCAAGCCATTTTATCAAAGCAATTGGTCTGGTGGCATGATGTATCGCTACAACCTTCAACCTAGATTTACTTTGCGCTTCAATTACCTCTATGGAAAGGTAGAAGCTTATGATAAAGAAAGTAGCAATCCCTTATTCGTCAACCGCAATTTAGAATTTCGATCCGTTATTCACGAGGTAGCTGGTGGGGTAGAATTTCACTATGTTCCCTTTACCTTTGGAAAAGGAAATAAAAATGCTGGAACCGTTTATTTACTCGCACAATTAGGCATGTTTCACATGAATCCGAAAGCGGTTTATAACAATGAACTGGTGGCTCTACAACCGATGTCCACCGAAGGACAAGCAACCTCTATTGGAACAAGAAAACCCTATCATCTGTATCAGGTGTGTATGCCGTTAGGCATGGGTGCTAAATTTTCCATTGGGAATAAATTGACACTCAATTTTGATTTGGCGATTCGCAAAACCTTTACAGATTATTTGGATGATGTCGGATCTGCAACCTACGCAAATGCGAAAGTCATTGGGAAAGAAATTTCAACAACCGCCGCACATTTGTCGAATCGCAGTTTAGATGGATCCAAATACGGTGTTAGAGGAAATCCATCTACGAAAGATTGGTATGTATATGCTGGAATGACTATTGCCTTTCGCTTGGGGAGCGAAAAAACATGCTTCTACTGATTCATCGCGGATCTTTCCAAATGAGGGTCTTTGTCGCTGATTGAATACCAGGAACACAGTTTCCATCCCCGCCACCTGTAATTCCACCATCTGGTGCACAAATTAAATTACATTCAGCATCGTAAAGTTCACTGAATTGATCACAACAGGCTGCCGTAAAGTAATAGTATTTCACGCCATTATATTCCCACAACCACACTTCTTTTGGTGGATTCGAAACAGGACTGTTTTCGATCGATTTTATTTTGGTTTCAATGCACTTTGGAACGGCAATAGCAACATCGGGCTTGTCACAACCATTTATAGTGAAAACAATCGAAAAACTTAGGAATACCAAACAAATCGTTACAACTCGCTTTGTAAATGCGTTCAGCGTTTTTGATGGTGTGTATTTTAAATCCATAGAAGCATTGTATTTTCTGATTAAATAAAATCGGCTTGATTCAAATTTAAAGAATGGGTGAATACTTCCTTCCATCCTTTCCAATGTGCATAATCACCAATCGTTTCGTTATGCCAAATGTAGGAGAATTGTCCTCCAAGCTGGCAAACCTCTTGAAACAAGGACTCGATTTTCAACTTGGCTTCATCGGTAGATAATTTCAAATATTCGTTCAAGGTCCCGTCCATGTATGCAAACGGATGAATGAGTAGAGTGGTGGTGTCGTTTTGCTGTAAATCGAACCAAGGAAAAACGCGTGCTGTTCCCGCTCTAAATCCAACAATGTCAGCATATCCCATTGAAAAATCATCAGTAATCCCTTGTCGAATCATAGACTGATAGCTGTAAGGCAAATCTAACATCAAGAAATGCTGCCGGTTTCGCGTGATTAGTAGCTCGGTGATATCGCGCAGTCGTTCGATTTCAACGCCGAGTTGAGCCTCATTCTCGTTGGATGCAAAACTGGCGTGAATCCCAATTTCTGTCACGTTTGACATGCGTTTAATTAAGTTGCGTTGAACTGGGTGGAAATGCGGTAGATTCTTGTCGTATTGCCCGTAATCTCCGAGCAACCAAAAGATGTGAATCTTTTGTCCCATTTGCGCAATCGATTGCATAAAATCAAACGTATCGTAGGGATCTTTCATTTCTCCAGCCAGTACTTTTTTTCGATCTAAAATGCGACGCTGGCGTTTCAAATAATGGTCTTTCAAAGTTCCTAGTTGGGTACGGAAAAAGTTCTTGTGTTGAAATGCAAAAGCATTGTCAATATCGAATGTTGGAATGCATTCAATACGCTCGAGTTTTGGACGCCATTTTAATCCAAGTTTATCCTTTAAAAAATGGCAAAAGTCCAATGCCCAACGATCGCACATGGCTTTTTCATGCCAGCCATGATAGAACAATATGCTTTTATTTCCCTGAAAGCGTCCAAAGGAATCTTTCTCCTCAGAAGTGTATTCCTCCATTCTGGAAAGGATGTAAAATACACTGGCTAAAGGATCGCAAATTCCGTTAAACGTAAAGCATTCCTCTCCGTGAAAACGCTGTTTCTCGATGTCATATGTGTTGACGGTATCCTCGAATAAAAGCGAGCTTGGAAGTAATTGTGGAGTGTTTTCAAAAAAACGTTCAGAATAGTTCAGTTTAATTCCTTCTTGACTTTCAAATTGTTGGAAATCATTGCTCAGTTCGAATTCGATTCCCCGTTCCTCCAACACAAATTTCAAGGTGTAGAGCAGTCGAGTGGAAATATGTTCAACGTAGATGCTTAGCACGGTATATCAGAAAGTATTTTTGAACAAATAAATTGTGCTGCTTGTCCGTCTCCAAATAATGCTGGATATGTAAAATCGTCTTTTGAAAGCAATTCTAGTGTATGATTCACAATCAATGCTTCATCAGAGCCAGCCAAACGGGCATTGCCATTTTCAACAATTTCAATCCATTCCGTTTGATCGCGAAGAA
>JAHEMQ010000114.1 GCA_024643555.1 Crocinitomicaceae bacterium
TGGAAGTAACGGTTGGCAAAAATAGTAATTTCTTCCTTTTGACAAAGGAAAAAAAGGAATCTATTTTTGATTTTGTTCCGAAGATAACATGGCCTGAATTTGTTTCATGGTTTTTTGCATGCCTTCTGCACTGCCGTCTAAAAAGATGGTATTTCCTTTACCATATTCGGCGAAATTCTTGATGGCTTCTGTCCACATGGAGAATAAAATCACATTGGTGTCCAAGTTGGCTTGTTTCATTTCTTCCGCAGCTTCACTCATTCCTTTTGCGACTTCTTGACGGAATAATGCGACTCCTTGTCCGCGCAACATGGCTGCTTCTTTCTCAGCTAAGGCCGCGATTTTAATGGCGTTCCCTTCTGCCTCGGCTGCTTTTGTTTTCGTGATCAATAAGGCTTGACCTTCATTTTCTGCGGCTGCTTTCAAGTTATTCGAAGCAACTACCTTACTCATACTTTCAATAATGGCTTGGTCAAAGGTGATGTCGTTGATTTGTAAGTCCAATAAATGGTAGCCCCATGTTTCTAAAGTGTGGTCAATTTGACTCTTTACACTTTCTACCAATTCGTGACGTAAACCAAGGATTTCGGATTGTTTTTGACTGGCAACATAGGCACGAATGGATCCTTCGATGGTGCGAATCAAGGCCTGCATTAAATCTTTGTTGCTAATGAATTTAAAGGCGACTTTCTTAATCGTTTCTTCTTCGGCATCCATGACACTGTACAACAACATGCTTTTGAAATACACATTTGCTTGATCAATGGTTACCGCTTGGAATTCCATCTCAATACTTTGATTCTGGATGGAGATTCGTCGATATACTTGTTCCAAAAATGGAATTTTCATGCGTAATCCGGGTGTTAAAATACGTTGGTATTTTCCGAAAAGAGTAATTACGGCAATCGTTCCTTGAGTGATGGTTAACAAAGAACTTAAAACAATCGCGAGTCCAAGCGCGAGAAGAATGTAAACAGCTGTCATGTCAGTAAATTTTAGTTAAATGTAGGTAAATTCTTGCGCTACTACAAATCTGTCTTTACTGATCTTTTTTTAAGGTAAATAAGGTGATCTCGGGATAAATTCCAACGCGTCCGGGAAAGCCTAGGAAGCCAAAACCACGGTTGACGTACAAATATTGTTTCCCAACTTCGTAAAGTCCAGCCCATTTGCTGTACTTGAAAGAGACAGGACTGAATTTTATTCCAAAGCGTTCGATTCCGAATTGCATCCCATGCGTATGTCCGGATAAGGTCAAATCGATGTTGGTGTGTCCAACAACTTGAGCATCAAAATGACTCGGATCGTGGGATAATAGAATTTTAAAGGCATCCGCTGGAACTTTGGAAAGGGTTTCTGTTAATTTTCCACTTTGACGAAAGGGCGCTTTTCCCCAATTTTCAACACCCAATAACCAAGCTCCTTCGCTTAACTCAAATGCATCGTTGAGTAAGGGACGGAATCCAATAGCCTGATGCAATTGAATCAAATGGTTTAAATTTTCTTGCTTTTCACTTTGTTCACGCCACTGCACGTAATCACCATAATCGTGGTTTCCGAGGATGCTGAATTTTCCTTTTTTCGCTTTGATCGAGGAAAAAAGCGGTTCCCAGCCTTCCATTTCTTCCGCTTTATTGTTCACTAAATCCCCCGTAAAAAATACGTAATCTGCATTTTGTTCGTTGATCAAATCTATGGCTTTTTGAACTTTGTGATAACGCTGTAAGAAACTTCCAACATGAACGTCACTGATCTGCACAAAGCGCAATCCATCCAAGGAATCGGGTAGGTGATGGAAGGAAAGATGTACTTCATGTACCTTCCAATTCCATCGTCCGAATTGAATACCATATAGGATTCCTAGGAAAATGGCAAAGGAAAAAATCCATCCGATGTATTGCAAGTAGGGAAGCCCGAGAATCAAATAAGACAGTCCCGGTAATAAATAAACAAGCGCAGGAATTCCGGTAGCGATGAATAAGCCCATGTATGTGAACACCAAACGGTAATCAGCGTTTTGAGTTCTACGACGAAAGTTAATGAATAGTAAAGCAACACTCGTGATGAACACGAATCCTTGGAAACTTGCTAAGGCATACAAGGAATGTTCTAAAAGTCCGTGAATGAAAATCCATTCAGCGGCGATGATGAGGAGGAGAGAGAAAAGAAAAATCATGAAGAGTGTTTGAACTTAAGCAAGGAGACAATTGAACTGTTTTGGAGTGTTACATCCAAGATCCACCTACTGAAATGATGTTGTCTA
>JAHEMQ010000020.1 GCA_024643555.1 Crocinitomicaceae bacterium
ATTCAGGAATTAAACTTCCAACACCATATAAAAACACAAGTGGATTCGTTTCGTTTGTTTCTTCAATCTGCTCGCCAGTTGAATGATTCGATAGCTTGTATTTTAACGTAACTACCTTGTTAGCTGAAATTTGCATACTTATTTATTTATGAATGTTTCGCCGAAAAACGACGGATTATTTACGTAATAATGTTTTGACGAAGTTTGGTGTTGCAAACGTCGCAAAGTGAATGTCCTCGTTGTAATAACGCAATCCTTGATCCGCAACAAACTGACGAATTTCTTCTACGTTTTGAACGTTTTTCGGATGGCAATTTCCCTTAATTCCATATTGGAAACTCCACATTCCAGTAGGGTAGGTAGGTACAAAGAATAATCCAACTGGCGCATTGTTTTCACCGAAAATCCCTTGTAAGGTATGGTTCAATTCAGCAAATGCTTTTTCGTTGAATTTTGGCGATTCTCCTTGAGCAACAAGGATTCCTTCCGCTTTCAATGCATTGTAGCAATTCGTGTAGAATTCAACAGAGAACAATCCTTCCGCCGGACCCACTGGATCTGAACCATCGACAATGATGATGTCGTATGCTCCTTGTTCCGCATTTTTAACAAACGCAATTCCATCGTCCACAATTAACTCTAAACGTGGGTCATTGAATGAAGCTGCGATTTGTGGCAAATGGACTTTACACGCTTCGATTACTTCTCCGTCGATTTCGACCATCGTTACTTTCTCAATGTTGGAGTGACGCAATACTTCACGCACTGTTCCACCGTCACCACCACCAATCACCAATACATTTTTCGCATTTCTTAAAGTGAATAGGGAAGGATGTGAGATCATTTCGTGGTAATGAAATTCGTCTTTCTCCGTAGTCATGACCATATCGTCCAAGGCCAACATTTTCCCGTATTTCAAAGATTCCAAAATGCGCACACGTTGGAATGGCGATTGTACATCCACGAATACATCTCCTGTAAAACGTAAAGACAATGCTTGGTCTTCATCCTTATCTGTAAACCAAACGTTGCGTGTATAGAATTCCGGATTTCTCCATTCAGCAGCTTTCTCACGTGCTGAAGAGATATCGAAATCATTGCGTTGCAATAAATTCACAGATCCGCGTTTCATTTCTAATGCAGAGTAGGATTTCGCTCCGAAACATTCTTTCAAGTGATCAAAGGAAATCCACGCATTCATTTCACCACACGTGAACAAATCCACTGCAGCATAACCGTATTCCGGCCAAGTATGGATGGCTAAATGACTTTCTTGAATCACCACAACACCAGAAACGCCGTAAGGAGAAAAATGGTGAAACGTAGAGTTAATCACTGTTGCACCAGCTTTTTGCGCTGCTCCAACCATGTCTCGTTCAATAGCGGCCACGTCGTTCATAACGTGCGGATCACAGTTCATAAATTCAACTAAAATGTGATTTCCTAAGGCAGTACTCATGTGTGTTGTCATATTAAATTGGAAAAGTGGCGCAAAATTACGGATTTCCTAGGGATTTTTAAATGACAAATGGTGGATTCTGAAGAATTTAATACAGAATAAACATCCATCGACTTAGTTTTTTAGAAAACGAAGCTTGTCCAAACTGACTTTTATTCGGGCTTGCCCAAAAATTACCGACAGTTGTTTCCCTTTCATTTCCTCTACAATTCCAATGCGATTGGTTTGAATGAACTGGACTTGAGACCCCACTTTGATCAACTCCTGTTGATACGTTTCCACTTTTTCCAATTGTTTCTTTGTTGGTTTTTTTGGTGCAAGCGTTTCCTGTTTTTTCAGCTCTGTTTTGGATTTCTCCATGCGCAAATATTGAGTCAATTCTTGAAACAAAACCGTATTGATGTCCTTTTTTCTTGATTTCGCATTGAATCGTTCAATGAAAGACAGCATTTTCTTTCCAGCTTGCAATTGCTTACTGTTCACTTCTGTGACTTGATTTACTTGCGACAAACGACTGTCCAACTTGGATTCCTTGGATTCATATTCAGCTTTGGCTCGAATGGCTTCAGATGAAACGCGATCGAATTTTCTGGACTTCTCTAATAGCTGATTGCGCTCCTTTTGCAGCGAATTCAGAAGCGTGTCTAACTTGACTTTCTTTTGATCGAGTCGGCTTTTCGCATCTTCAATTAACTCCTTCGAAATCCCATTCATCTGCGCGACTTCAAAGGTAAAGGAACTACCAGGTTGACCCATAGAGAATTGATACAAAGGCTGTAAATTCTTCTCATTAAACAACATACAACCATTCTGTGCATGTGGCAATTCGCTCGCTTTTAATTTGATATTTCCGTAATGCGTGGTAATCACTCCGAAGGATTTCAAACGGTATATTTGTTCGAAAAATACTTCGCCAAGTGCACCTCCTAATTCTGGATCAGAACCCGTTCCAAATTCATCTAGCAACAACAAAGATTGGTGATTGGCCACCTCTAAAAAGTACTTCATCCTTTGCAAACGGTAAGAGTATGTACTTAATTCATTTTCAATGGATTGATTATCACCAATATCCGACAATATGGTGCTAAAAAAGCACATGGAACTATTTTCATGAACCGGGACCAGTAATCCAGCTTGCAACATCATTTGAAGCAAGCCAACGGTTTTTAGGGTAATGCTTTTTCCACCTGCATTTGGACCAGAAATGACCAAGAGACGGGAAGTTGGACTCATGGCAACAGACTGTGGAAAGGTAGATTTACCCGATGCTTGATTGGATTTCAAAAGAATAGGGTGGAAGGCCTCCTTTAAATGGAATCCGGCTGTTCGACCAATGGACGGTAAATTTGCATTCAAATCTAAAGCGAGCTTACATTTCGCATTGATAAAATCCAATTGAACGAGTAGTTTTTGATAGGCTTCAATGAGTGGCTTGAAATGCGCAATCGTCGCCGTTAATACTTGTAAAATGCGGTGAATTTCCTTGCGTTCATCATCGAAAAGGAATTCGAGTTCATTGTTCAAGGGAACATTGATAACAGGTTCAACAAAAGTCAAACTACCTGTTTTACTTGAACCGTGAATGTTTCCAGGAACTTTTCGCTTAAACGTTGACTGGACGGTCAAAACACGACGTTCATTGATAAATCCTTCCAGCGTTTCACCAAGCACTTTATCCTTGTTGTATTTGCGCAACTCGCGGTCAAAATTCCGGTTGATTTGCACACGTAAGGTACGGATTCGTCCGCGGATTTCCTTCAATTCGGGAGAAGCATCGTCTTTGACATTTCCAGCGCGATCAAATACCTTATCAATTTCCAACAGGATTTCCTTGGTAAAATAAACATCCGAGGTCAATTCCTTTAAAAGTGGATATGTAAATAGTGCTTTGTCAAAAAACTGAAGAATGTGATTAACAAGGTCGGAAGCTTGATACAGGCGACGAAATCCTTCAATTGGAATGACCGCTTGTTGAATGCCAAGCAAACGAATTTCACGATCCAATTCCTCAAAATCTAAGGCCGGAAATTTTTCACCATGAATCCGAATTGATTTAAATTCATTCAAACGATTTAATTCCAAACGAATTTGCTTGAAGCGATTTCCAGGTTTTAATTTTCTCGCGGACATTTTTGCACTTGGTCCCACACAGTATGATTCCAACCAATCTCGAATGAGTTCGAATTCTAAATCGTTTAAAGTTTGAGAATCTGTCGTGTGCATAAAACAAAGTTACTACAAATGGATTATTCGCGTCCTACAATGCAATGAACAAAAGAAAATCATTTCAGTTCGTTTGTTTGTTGTTTTAGATTACTTTGTATTATAATTAATATTATGTTAAATAGAAGAACGAAAGATAAAGGGACTGCAAAACAACCCCTCCAACTTTTTATTCCTTCCAAGCGTCGTATCCTCCTTCTAAATCGTATACTTTTTTGAAACCTGCTTTCTTTAAATCTTTCGCTGCGCTCGCTGATCTACCACCCGCTGCACAATAAACCAATACTGGTTTTGTTTTGTCCAATTTCTTTTCAGCCGTAGCGATAAATGTCGGTGAAAAATAATCGATGTTCATAGACCCTGAAATTTTTCCTTCTGCCACTTCTTTTGAAGTTCGGACATCTACAATTTGTGCGGATGGATCTTTCATTAATTTTTTAAACTCTGTCTGCGACACACGATTCTGCGCACATGAAATGGTTGTTAGTCCAACCAATAGAAAAGACAAGAAAATTTTCATTTGTTACAATTTAGACAACAAAGATATCAATTGCATTTTTGAATTCGTGTAACCTGTGTTACGAAAGTCTATTTAACATAATTCAAAACGCAATCAGTTACTTTTGCTTAATTTCGCTCAAAATCAGATTCATGGCCATCTATTCATTTAATGGATTCATTCCAGTTGTAAAAGCCTCTAGTTTTGTTCACCCACAAGCTTCTGTAACCGGAAATGTCCTTATCGGAGAAAACGTTTACATTGGACCTGGCGCGGCCATTCGTGGTGACTGGGGACAAATCATCATTGAAGATGGCTGTAACGTGCAAGAAAATTGTACGATTCACATGTTTCCGGGAACAACGGTTCAATTAAAGAAAGGTGCACACATTGGACACGGAGCCATTATCCATGGTGGCATCATTGAGGAAAACTGTTTAATCGGCATGAACAGCGTCATCATGGATGACGTAATCATTGGAAAAGAATCCATTGTTGGAGCCCTGTGTTTTGTTCCGGCAAACACGAACATTCCGCCTCGAAGCCTAGTCGTTGGGAATCCTGCGAAAATAATCAAAGAAGTGAGCGATGAAATGATTCAATGGAAAACGGAAGGAACAGCGTTGTACCAGCAACTTCCGTCGGACTGTCACGCCTCCCTCCTACCTTGCGAGCCGCTCAGAGAAATCGAAGAAAATCGACCTGTTCAAAAGCAAGATTACTTCGTTTGGCATAAAAAGAAATAAACATTCTCCTTTTTTGTTAACATTTGACTGATCAAGTGCAAAGGATGTATTATCTTTGACTCCCGTAGTTACAAATTATTTTATGTCCAATTCAACCAAATATGTTTTTGTAACCGGGGGCGTTACTTCTTCTTTAGGCAAAGGCATCATTGCCGCATCTCTTGCGAAGCTGTTACAAGCACGCGGATACTCCACCACCATTCAAAAATTAGATCCATATATCAATATTGATCCTGGTACATTGAATCCTTACGAGCATGGAGAATGTTACGTAACGGATGATGGAGCGGAAACCGATTTGGACCTTGGTCATTACGAGCGATTTTTAAATGTTCCAACCTCACAAGCAAATAACATTACGACTGGACGCATCTATCAATCGGTGATTGAAAAAGAACGTCGTGGTGATTATTTAGGGAAAACAGTTCAGGTGATTCCTCACATTACGGATGAAATCAAGGAACGTATCCAGTTGGTGGCAAAACATGGAAAATACGATATTGTTATCACGGAAATAGGCGGAACTGTTGGAGACATTGAGTCCTTGCCTTATGTGGAAGCAGTTCGTCAAATGCTCTGGGAATTTGAAAACGATTGCATTGTTGTTCACTTAACCTTGATTCCATATTTATCCGCCGCTGGTGAATTAAAAACAAAACCCACACAACATTCTGTAAAACAACTTCTTGAACTCGGGGTTCAACCGGATGTATTGTGTTGTCGAACAGAACATGAATTAGAACTTGGACTTCGTCAAAAAATCGCTAAATTCTGTAATGTTTCGGTAAACGCGGTCATAGAAGCTCGTGATGCTTCATCCATTTATGACGTTCCTTTACTGATGCACAACGAAGAATTGGATTCTGTGGTTTTGGATAAATTAGGTTTATCGAAGAAATCCAAACCAAATTTGGAAAATTGGATGTCCTTCTTGGAACGTCTAAAAAACCCAAAATACGAGGTAAACATTGGATTAATTGGAAAATACGTAGAATTGAAAGATTCGTATAAGTCCATCAGTGAAGCCTTTATCCACGCTGGCGTTTCCAATGAAACAAAAGTCAATGTAAAATGGATTCATTCGGAAGAGTTGACTCCTGAAAATATTTCTCATGAACTTTCAGGATTAGATGGTATCTTGGTAGCTCCTGGATTTGGATCAAGAGGAATTGAAGGAAAAATTGAAGCCGTTCGCCATGCACGCGAAAACAATATTCCTTTCTTGGGTATTTGTTTAGGTATGCAATGTGCGGTAATTGAATTCGCTCGCAACGTGTTGAACCTAGGTGATGCTCATTCTACGGAAATGTCCGAAAAAACAACTGCACCTGTTATTTCCATGATGGAAGAACAGAAAAAAATCTCTAACATGGGCGGAACAATGCGATTAGGAGCTTATCAATGTGAGTTGAAACCGAAGTCCAATGCCTCATTAGCATACAACACAAATCAAATTTCGGAGCGCCACCGTCATCGTTATGAATTCAACAACGATTATCTAGCCGCGTACGAGACATCCGGAATGAGCGCAACAGGAAAAAATCCGGAAACAGGACTGGTAGAAATCGTTGAAGTTCCAACCCACCCTTGGTTTGTAGGTGTTCAATTTCACCCAGAATATAAAAGTACTGTGGCTCAACCCCACCCTATTTTCGTTGCTTTTGTAAAAGCAGCATTGACTAATAAAAAGTAAAAAAAAGAATATGGATCGTAATTCGGTAACCGGACTTGTATTAATTGGACTCATCCTCACGGTTTTTTCCATCATGAATCAGCCCTCTGCTGATGACTACAAGAAAAAAGCAAAAACGTCAACAACGAAAGTGATTGACAAAACTTCGAATAAAGACAAAGACCACTCTGCTGTTTCCGCAAATGCAGGAACAGAGCAAACACCAAATGACCGCAAACAAGCGAAAAAAGTGGTTATGGGTAAAATTGTAAGTTTAGAAAATGATGATTTACATGTGGACTTCAACACCAAAGGTGGAATCGTTGCTGCGGTTTATTTGAAAAAATATAAGTCCTACAAAGATTTTGCGAACAAAAGAAACGCTGCCCTTTGCTTGTTCAAAAACGGAAATGCTTTTAATCAATTGATCATTCCTGTAGGAAATCAAACCATTCACACACGCAATTACCAGTTTGAAGTGGTGAAACAAGACGCGAAGTCGATTGTGTTTGAAGCTCCATTAGCAGGTGGAAAAGTTCGACAGACCTATACCTTGAATAAAAGCTACGATTTAGATTACGTCGTTGAACTAGTTGATTTAAAAGGTGTTGCCAACGAAAATGTTAAGTTAAATTGGAAAGCAGATTACAACAAAACGGAGCGTTTGTTCAGTGAACAGCGTCGTGTTTCAACGGTTTGTTTCAATCAAAAGAATGAAGGTTTAGATTACTTAAGTGAGACCACGAACGATTCTCAGGGAGCAGAAGACGACATCGAATGGGTGGCATTTAAGCAATCTTACTTCTCCTCCATTTTAAAACCTACGAATGCTTTCCCAAAGAACGGAACGAAATTCCGCATCAATACCTTTAAAGGAAATCAACATAAAAGCTGGACTTTATTGAAAGGATACAGCGCAACCATGGCGTTGGATTTCACGAACAACAAAGCTTCATTTAACTGGTTCTTTGGTCCAAATGATTACGAATTATTGAAGACGTACCAAAGCAACTACGACGACATTTTGAACTTTGGATGGGGCTTGTTCCGCTGGATTAACTTATATGCAGTTCAGCCAATCTTTAACTTATTGGTGGACTACGGCATGAGTGTTGGAATCGCCATTTTAATTTTGACACTGATTTTGAAATTGATTTTGATGCCAATTCAGTGGAAAATGTTTGTTTCCTCTGTGAAAATGCGCATTCTAAAACCAGAAGTAGATGAATTGAATGCAAAGTATCCTAAACAAGAGGATGCGATGAAAAAGCAAATGGAAATGATGAGCTTGTACCGAGAGTCTGGCGCAAGTCCATTGGCAGGTTGTGTTCCCATGTTGATTCAAATGCCAATCCTACTAGCGGTATTCCGCTTCTTCCCCGCCGCATTTGAGTTACGCCAACAACCTTTTTTATGGGCAGAAGATTTGAGTTCATTTGACTCCATTTTTGATTTTGGATTCAGTGTTTGGCCGTATGGTGATCACGTGAGTTTGTTTACCCTATTGATGGCAGGAA
Source organism: Crocinitomicaceae bacterium (assembly GCA_024643555.1). Classification (GTDB taxonomy): domain Bacteria; phylum Bacteroidota; class Bacteroidia; order Flavobacteriales_D; family Crocinitomicaceae; genus UBA952. The sequence continues at coordinate 8,117 of JAHEMQ010000020.1, forward strand.
CGACGTTAGCGTATACCTTCATGAATAGTGGAAACATGCAACAACCGCAGCAACCAGGAATGCCGAACATGAAAGTCATCATGTACATCTTCCCGATTATGATGATCTTCTTTTTTAACAATTACTCCGCTGGATTAAGTTACTACTACTTTATTTCCACCTTAATTTCCATTATCATGATGGTGGTGATTAAACGATTCTTTGTTGATGAAGACAAACTTCGCGTGAAAATGGCGGATCGTAAATCCAACAGCGGCGGCGCTGATAAAACAAAGAAAAAGTCGCGTTTCCAAGAGAAATTGGAAGAAATGCAACGCAAGCAACAAGAAATGACTAAAAATAAAAAATAAGACCCATGAAATTTTTCATTGATACAGCAAATCTTGCTGAAATTAAAGAAGCACACGATTTAGGAATCCTGGATGGCGTAACAACAAATCCATCGTTGATGGCGAAAGAAGGAATTACTGGTGCAGAGAATATTTTGAATCATTACGTCGCAATTTGCAACATCGTGGATGGTCCAGTGAGTGCAGAAGTGATTTCAACAGATTTCGAAGGAATGGTGCGTGAAGGTGAGCAATTAGCAGCCTTACACAAAAACATCGTGGTGAAAATCCCAATGATTTTAGAAGGAATCAAAGCGATTAAGTATTTTGCTTCCAAAGGCATCCGTACAAATTGCACCTTGATTTTCTCTGCGGGACAAGCCTTATTAGCAGCGAAAGCCGGAGCGACCTACATTTCTCCCTTCCTAGGACGCTTGGATGATGTTTCAACCGATGGAATTCAATTGATTCAACAAATCCGTGTCATTTACGACAACTACACCTTCGATACGGAAATTCTTGCTGCTTCTGTTCGTCACCCAATGCACATCATTCACTGTGCGGAAATTGGTGCAGACGTCATGACGGGTCCTTTAAGTGCGATTAAAGCATTAGCGAAACATCCACTGACGGATTTAGGCTTACAACAATTCTTAGCGGATTACGCGAAAGGAAATAAATAAGCATGCTTCCAAAGGAAGAACGTAAGGCGTTTAACGAAGCGTTTTGGTCTGGATTCAAAGACTACATGCGCGGACAAATGTCGAGTACAGGCCGCAGGGTTAATTGGGCAAGTTATCCAACGCAAGTGAAAAACACGTATTTGCGCATGATTTGCACGGGAAATCAAACTGCCATTTGTTACGATATCCAGTTTAAAGATGCGGGCATTCAAGCCATCGTTTGGGAACAATTAAATGAATTGAAGGTCGTTTTGGAAAACGCGATGTCCATCCCTACTTCTTGGGATCCAGCCTTTCACAATGCAGAAGGACAGGTGATTGGACGCATTTCTTGGGAATTGGCTGGTGTAAATTTTTACGAAAAAGCAGATTGGCCCAAGATTTACGCCTTTTTCAAAAAGCACTTGGTTGAATTCGATTCATTTTACCAAGAATTCAATGACATCCTCATTACACTTGTCGACTAGTAACAAACGCAACCTTCACTCGTGTTCTTGTATAATGGCACTTTAAAAGTTAACTTTACCGTATGAAACAATTACTTCTATTCATCCTTGTCTCCTTTTCCTTTGGATTTTCGGCGCAAACAGTGATACTTTCCACGGATTTCCAGCAAGGAATGCCCGTGAATTATACAATTGTAGATAATGATGGACTCACACCAGACCCCTTAGTAGCGGAATATACGAGTGCATGGATAACTGTTGTTGACCCAGAAAACGTTTTGGATACAGTTGCAGCTTCCACTTCATTTTTCACCACTTTGGATTCTGCCAGTCGTTGGATGATCACTCCTCCCCTTACCTTAGGCGCTTTTGGAAATTACATTCAATGGAACGCGAAGTCGCACGACCCATCTTTTCCGGATAGCTATTTGGTCTTGGCATCAGCAACAGACAATCAAATCGCTAGTTTTACAGATACCATTGGATTTATTGAAGAAGAGAATTTTGAATGGACGAATCGCGAGGTCAATTTATTTACACAAGGATACCACGATCAAACCATTTATGTGGCGTTCGTGAATATCACCTTGGATGGATTTAAACTATACATCGACGACATCGAAGTACGCAAAGATGATCCAGTTGGACTTCAGGAGCCAAGCCCACTGAACTTTGTCCTTTACCCCAATCCAAGTTCCGACATGATTTATGTTTCCGGAACTTCTAACATTGAAAGAATAGAACTCTTGGATTTAAACGGGATGATTTTGGAAAAAACGAATGCAACACAGTTTAATATTCAGGCACTTCCAACAGGCATGTATTTGATTCGTTGCACAATGAATGGAGTGACCGCTACCAAACGATTTACGAAAATCTAATGACACATTTAATTGATCAAGTTGCTCAGCTAGTTGAACTCAAATTCACCGGACTCGAGGGCAGCCATGATTGGTTTCACATCCAACGTGTTTGGAAAACAGCACTTTATTTACAGTCTGTGGAAGGAGGAAATGCCGATGAAATTTCGCTGGCGGCTTTATTGCACGACTATTCGGACCACAAATACAACGGCGGTGATTTCGATGCAGGATCACGTGAAGTTTTGAATTTACTTCAGAAATTAAATTGTCCGTTTGAGATTGCTGATCGCGTTGCAAAAATTGTTCAAGTCGTTTCCTACAAAGGAGCACTCGTTTCAGACGAAGCAACGTCCATCGAAGGAAAGATTGTCCGAGATGCGGATCGCTTGGATGCCATTGGAGCCATTGGCATTGCGCGCGCCTTCTCCTATGGCGGAAGCAAAGAACGTCCACTTTTCGACCCAAGTATTCCTCCCCTACTTCACGCCAGCAAAGAAGAATATGCAGCGGCGAAAAGCCACACCATCAATCACTTTCACGAAAAACTCTTGTTACTCAAAGACCGCATGGAAACGGCAACGGCTCGTCGTCTCGCGGAAGAAAGACACGCCTTCATGCTGCAATTTATAGCGCAATTTGAGCAGGAATGCAAGTTGGGGTAATTGGTGGATTATAGGTTACGTTTCATACTTTGAGGATCTTGCCTAG
>JAHEMQ010000021.1 GCA_024643555.1 Crocinitomicaceae bacterium
CCCATTAAGATTGGCACGAAAATAAGATAGGACCATGAATTCATTTCCATTAATTGGAACTCAACGAGTATTCTGAAAAGAAGTGCGTAAACAACTGACGCAAGAATTCCTACGTATTTTTTCATTTCCTTAAATTTCGTTCGGTTCTTGATTCATTTATCTCCCGTTAAATTAATGAAAATGTGTGGATTTGACGTTCAGCGCTTTTTCATTTCCAGTAAATCCAGAAAAAAATGACGGTCAGGTAGGTCCAAAGCCCAGCGAATATGACGTGAACAATCGTTTCGAATGTTTTCCCTTTCCAAAGTTCAGCTGAGTACCCGAAAAACTGAATAAAAAGTCGGAAAAACCAAAAAATGGAAAATCCGAGTGAAATGATTTTCCCTAAAGGCGTTTGAATCAGGTCATTCGCGTAGGTCAGGCATAGTAAACCCATCAAAAACACCACCAAGGCGATGAAAAACGTATGCACCTTCATCATCTGGCGATTGACCAAACGCAAGTTCTTCAACTCTTCTTTCCAATGAAAATAACGCGGAAAAATAACGTGTACTAGCGCTAAAGACATGAGCACTATACCAATAATTTTCAAGTGAAGATGCATCATGAATGACAATTAAAAATGGATATGAACGGAGTGTGTTTCGCTTCTTGAATGGATGTGAAGCCAGCTTTAGTGTAAGCTTCTAACCAAGTGTTTCTGGAGTAAAAATGAGTAAATCCCACGCTGAACGCCAAGAAATTGGGTAGATCACGTAAATGTTCGACCATCACCACATTTCCTCCAGGCTTCAGTACCCTTCGACATTCTTTCAAGAAAGTAATTCTTTCCTCGTAAGCACGTATTTCATGTGCTGCGAAAAGTAGAAAAATAGTGTCGACAGTAGCATCCGACATTGGAATCGAAAACGTATCAATTGGTTGTGTATTTGGATAGACCAAACTGACTTTTCGCGCCCGAATAATGGCTGGTTCCGTGTGCAGTTTTTCGTTATAAAAGTCAAATACGTTTAATGCCGCGTGTGGAAACAGTTGATTTAGGTGAAAACTTGTTTCGTCGAAGCCTGCATGGATGTTGAGGTGTACGCGTGCTGAATGATCTTCCATCTTTAGTTTTTTCAACCAATCGAAGCGATAAAATCCAGAGAAATCATAGACATAGGCGGAAACAATTAATGGCATAAAAAGTACATAGCTAATTACCAAAAGCACCAACAAAAAGAGGAAGATCGACCAGTGCAGGATCCAAAAACTTCCAACTGTCATGACCAATACGAGCAAGCCAAGCACATAAAAATGTCGATTGAAACGGAGAATATTCGTGACTCCTTGAAATGGACTTCGGTTTATTTCCATCGCTCCTTCTTCCCTTTTTTCCAAAAGTATGGAATGTTCTTGATCATAAACGCGTTCGCTAGAATTGGATTCTTTAAGTGGAGCGTTTTCAGGTAATCAAATTGATAATCCCTTATGTGTATTGGATTTGGTATCCAATTTTGACGAACCCCTTCGATGATGAGGACTTCGCGAGAATTCTCGTTGTAAGTAAACGTAAAGGGCAATGGTCCAGCAAATCTCCGTGCTTCTTTCCAATCCGCGAAAGGCGAATGTTCCGGTAAGTTGATGTTTTCTTCCCGCTTATCCAAAACCACATGAAAGTTCGATTGAACAGAAGAAATCTCGATGGATTCCTCACTTTCAAGGTACTGAATATCTGTGGTTGTATAGTTGTAATGCGTGAAAATATTTCCCAAAACCTCCATTTTCCTTTTGTCCGTTTCCGACTTCAGAATATACAATCCACGTAAGCGTTTTCCCTCTTGATTCGTATAGCGCACAAACACGCGGTAACCAATCAGAAAAAAGTCATTTCCCATAAACTTCGGACTACCTTTGGGACGCAATCCTTTCGTTTGAACCATGGCCATCGCGATAAACGCCCATTGATCTTGAAAGGTATCCAAGGTCAAACATTCGGGAATAAGTGAGGATAACTCTTCCTTTGGTACCGCAAAAGTCAGGACAATGGACTGTTCAAAGAATGCCTCTACCGCAAATGGATGGTCTTTTAGAAAATCGAACATGATTTCATTCAGTGTTTAGTTTCATGCTATTACTTGAACTTCAGAGAATGAAAAGGCGGTCTCATTAATTGATCAAAATTGCGCTTTTCATCGGACAGGTAAAAGAAATATGCATCCCCACAATTTTTCTTGTGTATGGCCACCACCATGCAATATTTGTAGTTTTGACCGAACTCCTTCCCCACTTCCACAAAGGCTGTTGCTCCCCAATCGGCATTGAATTCACTTTTCACTGGTTTCTTTCCAAATTCAGTTATTTCAGGAAGTTCTCCGCCAGAAATGTTTAAGATGGTTGCCTGTAACAGAGAGGAATAATAGTTGTTTGGATCTAGAATCACATCGCCTTCCTGTTTGTTTTTTAATTTTTCTTTGTAGACTCTTAGGTGCTCATCAAGCGGACGAATGGAATAACGAACCTCAAATCTTTTGTCCGGATATTTGACGGCGTATTCATATTCCATTTGACGATTGGAAATGATTTTCGTTTCAACCATTCCTTCCGTTTCAATAAAGGTCAACGAGGCGCGTTCCAATAATTTCTTGAAATCTTTGGGAAGTTTTTCCGAACGAAAGGAACATAAAATAAGCAAAATACAGATGCCAACTAGCTGATTGAATTTTGTTTTCATTGGTTGTAAAGATTTGGTTTGGGTATCAATGTGCATCCACGAACGTATTTCGCAGTTTGAATTCATTGAAGTATACCACTAAAATAAACATAAAAGCAAAAACAGCATTGAATTTTCCCCACAGTAAGATATCGGGTACGAGGATAAATTCCAAGGTATTCATCAACGCAACAATGAAAATTTGGGTCCAGGCATTCCACTTGGACTTATACCCACTTAAAATCCAAATCGCCATGATGACTTCCGAGATTCCAATGAGGAAGGTCAGTGGTCGAGCGTAGTCATCCCCTAGAATCCGTGCGACAATTTCCTGATGTCGAGGTACCAAGTTAAGCACTTTACAGAATAAGCCATTTGCCATCCAAACAAAGGCGATGACATAGGTTAAAATGATGGATAACTGTTTGTTTTTCATTTGTTTGAATTATTTATACTAAATAATAACTTCATGCATGATTATTCGTTATTCATCACGCCCCCATCCTCGTCATAATCCCAAGATCTCTTTGGAAAACCTTTTAAATCATACTCTTGATAATTTCCGTAATTTATTCCATTTAACTGGTATCCAATGGAATACACGGTTCCGTTTTCATAATAATGAATAATCGTACTAAAATTTTGCTCAGGTATGATCGTTTCTTCTTTCATTAGTTTCCCTGAACGGCTATACTCCTTTTTAAGAATGGCATTTCCCGAGGAATTAAAAACAGTTTCATAATGAACTTGAATCTTTTTTGGGTTGCTTTTCATGGATGCATCGGGAACATTCCATGTATCGATTGATTCCAAATTACTACGTTCATTAATCGTTGTATCAAAGTACGCTCTATACATGTTGCAACGCTTTCCCATTATATAAAACTCCTCTACTTTCAATTGACCGGAAGAATAGTACCATTCCGATTTTCCCGTGAGGGTGTCACGTATGAATGTTTGCTGAGAATGCAAGACCCCGTTTGGAAACCAAATTTTTCGCACCCCGTTTCGCATTCCATCAAGGTATGTTTCTTCGATTTCCTTTTGTCCATTCGCATACCATTCAACATGCTGTCCATTCTCATGATGTACAATGGGGTGATTGTATAATTTTCTTAATTGATTTAATTCATAAAATCCAGATTCATATTTCCAATCCCTTTGGCCATTTTCTTGTCTATAAAGTTGATTGAAATCGCAAGGAACAATGGACATTTTTCCTTCAATGATTTTAGCGAATAATATCCATTCCTCACCTTTAGAAACGCCGATATCGCAAGAAGTGCCCTTGTTGAATTCCAAGACGTAAGACGCTTTCTTTCCTTTAAAAAGTTCGAGGATTTGAATGTTTAATTTCCCTATTTTAGAGGGACCGTCATAGGGCTGATCATCTACAATTTTTACATGCGCAATAAAATCGTATGATTTCAACTGGGAAAGACTGTCAATGCGATAATCAGAATTTTCGCAAGAACAGGCTTTTGCTTCATAACGAAGAAGTATAATGCTGCAAACAAAGAATAAAAGTCGAATGGGTTGTCTCATTGTAGAATTCATGAAATTTTTAAAAGTCCTAATCGCTTTTTCTTCACCTCTTCCTGACAGGAAAAAATAGAAAAGAGGATAAACAAACTATAAAAGATGATAATTCTTGACATATTTCGTTAGTTAAAAGTTTTTTTTTATTGCTACACTCGGTCATTCATTTACTGCTAAACCTTAGCAACGAGATAAGAACGCTTATTTTTACAAAAACTTACACATACAGTCTAAATGCTTCTTTAAAAGTGTATTCACCATTTTGCCACATGTAAGTGAAACCAATGCTCGCAGAACCTGCAAAGACAATTTTATTCATACACTAAAGTAAGCAATTCTGCTCAACTGAATTCACCATTTCTTGTATTTTGATCGGTCAAAAATTAAATTAAAAACAAAGTAACGGCCTTCGGACAAGTTTTCCAATATTCCAACATCTAACAAATGAAGTACTAAAAAAATAATATGAAAAAAACCACTCCATCACTCGTTATTTTGTTGTTGACATTTCTTTTGACACGTTCCGTTTCCTTTGCTCAATACAACGAGGTATGGATTCCACCAATTCAAGATGCATCTAGTTACAACCTAAATATCTACGACACCATAAAACAACTCGTCCCTACAGGAAATCAAACGGTTACAATTGGTATTAACGGAGATTTCTGGGGACCAACGTTAGTCTTACATCAAGGACAAAATGTCCAAATGAATGTCACCAATTACCTCAATGATAGTACAACCGTTCATTGGCATGGCATGCACCTTCCTGCTGTGATGGACGGAGGACCACATCAAGTTATTCCCCCAGGCTCAACGTGGTCACCATACTGGACAGTTAATAATCGTGCGGGATTTTACTGGTACCATCCGCATCTGCATAGCATGACGGCGGAACAAATTCTGAAAGGAATGGGCGGATTTCTAATTGTGCAGGATTCCGAAGAATCAGCTCTTAATTTACCAAGAACTTATGGAAGTGATGATTTTCCTTTGGTTCTAACGAGTCGAAAATTTTCTAGTTCCAATCAAATTGTGCTCACAGATGCCTATGGAGATTATATGCTTGTGAACGGCACTAGAAATCCCAAATTAACCATTCCCAAACAATTGGTTCGCTTGCGCATACTGAATGTTGAAAATGAAAGAGGCTTCGATTTAGGTTTTTCCGACAACAGAAATTTCACGATAATTGCAAATGACGGAGGACTATTAAACGCACCGATGACAGTCAATCGGGTAAAGCTGATGGTTGGTGAACGAATTGAAATTCTTGTAGATTTATCGAATGAGACCATTGGTTCTACTTTAGAATTAATGGCTTACAATGCCAACCAAGCGTTTGGCTTCCCTGGTGGAGAACCCAATACGACTGGTGCATTTGGTAGTTTATTGAATAATACGAATTTCAATGTCCTTCATTTGGTTATCGGTAATCCAACCCAAACTCCTGTAGTTGGGATTCCGAGTGTGTTATCGAATCAAACCTATTGGACAGAATCTCAAGCAACTGTTAATCGCACCATCCAAGTAACAGGAGGACAGCCAGGCATACCTTTCACATTGAATAACTCTAGTTTTGCATTGAATACTATCAATTACCATGTACAATTGGATGATGTTGAAAAATGGACACTAGTAAACAATCAAATATTTGGACATTCATTTCACATTCATGACGTACAATTTAAAATTACTTCTCGAAATGGCAGTGCCGCTAATGTCGGTTCACACGAGCAAGGTTGGAAAGATGTAGTGTACCTACCAAGGAATGAAAATGTGACATTTGTTTGTAAGTTTAATGACTATTCTGACGCATTGCATCCTTTTATGTATCATTGCCATTTTGGACAACATGAAGATGGAGGAATGATGGGTCAATTTGTGGTAGATCAAACCAATTCACTTTCTGAACTTGCTGTTGAAAAACTAATATTGAAGCCAAATCCTGTTGAAGACAAACTCTTTTTAATTGGATTGGATGATCCAGAACAAGTTTATTACATTCGAATTTTCGACCAATTAGGTAGAACCATGTACATGCTCCCGAAGCCAAATCTAACAAATGGTATCGATGTCAGTAAACTACCTTCAGGAAACTACCTTTTGGAACTGACTGACCAACAAACAAAATCAATTCACAAGCTCCGATTCATTAAAAAATGAAGCAGATTCTCCTTTCATTTCTCGTTTTTTTTATTTCATCACATTCCTACACACAATCCAATCAATTGGGCAAAGAAATCATTCCTTTTTCGATGCAAGTTGTGAATGGCCCGAATATATCAATAAGTGATTGGTCTAATTATCAAGGGATTGCACTTGTTTTTGTTTGTAATCATTGTCCAATGGCAAAATTATATTGGAAGAGAATGCAAGAAATGTTTGAAAGAAACCAAGGCAGAAAAATCTTAGTAGTTGCGGTAAATCCAATGGATTCTTTACTTTACGAAGAGGAGACCCGAACAAAAATGCAACTGAAAGTTAAAAAAGAAAAAATCACATTACCTTATGTTCAAGACGGTGATCAATCCATTTCTCAGTCTTTTAAAATTCCCCACACTCCTCATTGTATTTTTTTGTGGAAAGACAACAAGCATTGGTTTGTTCGATACGAAGGTGCATTTGACAACAACGGATTACATCCGGATGAGGCCGAACCGTATTTACAGAATGCCATCAATCAACTTTATTCGGGAGAAAATCCCACACTTCCAGCAACAGAAAGTTTCGGTTGTCGTGTATTTTACAGAAAGGTATAACCCCATGTTGTCTTCAAAAATAATGGATTAAATTCAAATTTAAACAATTGATTTACATATATTTACCATCTAGTAAAGCGCGTATGAGATTACCGATTTTTCTGTATCTGATGATTTTCCTTAATCCGGATTTGTATGCTCATAATGAAAACGAGCATCAGTTTGAACCTAAAAAATGGCATGTTTCAAGTCAAACTATCGACGGTTTTTTTCTTTTTTATCGTAAGGATAGTGTCTTTATTGAAAACATGGATCACCAAGTAGTTGGATATCCATTTCATATTTTCAGCATCAAAGATCAATCAAACATCAGACAAAGACAACATGACATTAATCGATTAAACCGCAAATTAGAACAGCGTCATATTTTGAACAAGCAGGATGTTGTGTCTAAATCGAGGTGGCATTTTATTGACCTTTACATCCTTGTTTTGTTGGGGATTTGTTTGTTGATTCCGATCAGCCAACAAAAGAAAAAATTCATTTACCCCATTTTGATATTCAGTTTAAGCTCTTTTTTCTTAAGTATTACGGACCCAAACATAGTGAATAATGCTTTTCTTCCTTTCGCAGCAGACGTACATACTTTTTGGGACAACAACTACTTTTATGTGGAGTCAAAAGGGATTCCGAATAGTCATGAAATGATGGTTGGAATTTCTGACCATGGTTGGCAGCAACAAGTTCCAATTCCACAATGTTACATTGGGAATAATGCTTGGAGCATTCCCTTAAATCCAATTATGGCGGCGAACCCACTTCCGGTCAATCAATCTCATTTTACACGAGGTGCCATTGCTATTGCCATAAACGGCGTTCCGATTTTTAATCCATATACAAATACTGGAGTAGATGCGTTGTTAGATGGTCAATTGGATAATTACGGCGGTCATTGTGGCAAGGGTGACGATTATCACTATCACACGGCACCTTTACATTTATACAATCAAACGAATTCTACTTTGCCTATTGCATATGCGTTTGATGGTTTTCCTGTTTTCGGAAGTCTAGAACCTGATGGAACATCCATGGCTTCATTGGATGCAAATCACGGTCATTTTTTCGCAGGAAATTACCATTATCATGGAACACCAACCGCCCCGTATATGATTGCTCAATTTGCAGGTGAAGTCACTGAAGATGCGACGTTTCAATTAGTACCCCAAGCGCATGCTAATCCAGTACGAACTGAAAATTGGACCCCCTTGAACGGTGCCTTGATTACCTCCTGTCAACTAAACAATTTAAGTAATGGGTATGATGTAATTTATAAGTTAAATGGTCTGTCTGGTTATGCAACTAAGTATTCATGGAATGGATCAATTTATTCCTTTCATTATGACACACCAACTGGATCAACTCAGCTTAACTATAATGGTTTTGCGCCTTGTGACCTTCCAATGTCCACCACAAATTTTACAGAAGCTCCAATTCGAATTTTCCCAAACCCATTTGAAGATTATCTTTATTTACCAGAGAATTTCTTACATAATAAATGTACTTTGTACCAAAGTAATGGAAAAGTTGTTTATTCAGGAAAAAATATATCAAACCAAAATTTTTCAAGTTTGGCTAATGGCATTTACTACTTGCAAATTGAAAACAGGAAAAGTAGTATAAAACTGATTAAAAAATAATTACCAAAGGAGCCAGAATATATTATTATTTACGGTCATCAGAATCTAAACTAGCTTTTTTTTTCAATTGTTTATTAGCGCTTTTTAACCATGAGAGTCATGCTAATTCACCAGAAATACCAAGTATTTTTCTATTGGAACACTGAATCCATATTGTGGATCGTACACTTTTTCGACGATTCTTTGAATGCCAATTTTAGCTATTGGATTAGACGTACGATAGGATTTCACGATGTCCAAATTGGAAATTTTCGACCAAATCGTTGCAGCATTTCCATTGTTCGAACCTGCGATAACCTGAAAATCAGATGGATTATAAGGAATGGAAACAGTCAGTTTTTGCAGTATGCTGGTGTCAATCAACGGCGAATGATAGTCAAGCTGCTCGTTGACAAATTGAACGATGGTGTCCTGATTTGGAAAGTATTTTAAATAGGACTGAATCTCCATTCCATCGATTCCTCCAACCGAAGAGTTCCAAGTTAAAGGCAAGGAATCATTTGATAAAACCGTAGTCGATAATTGACATTCATAAGCCCCCTCCAATTCATCCCCAACTTGTAAGACCAAGAAATTTCCATGTGATTGGTAGTAGCTTTTCTGAACCGATGTTGGCACTTTTTCCTTTGTACAAGAAAATGCGATGATTCCTAGGCTCATTAACAGTAAAACCTGTTTCATAATGTTTCATTTGAAGTTCTGTCAAAAGAAACGTTCGTTCTTTACTATAGGAGGTGAATCGGCAAACGACAGAATTTATTTTAAGTTCACGACCTTGGTTACGAGCATTGCTTCTTGATCCATGCACGTGATTTCAATTTGATTGGATTTGACTTTTCTCACCAATCCTTCAAAAGCCAACATTTCTTTTTCAATTTTCCTGTTTTCTTTCCAATTGGTCGTGACGTTTTTCTTATCGACACCGAATAATCCATATTGATTATTACTATATGGAATTTCCGGCAACTGCCAATCCCTGATTTCAAAGGAATAAAGTTCAATCCATTGCTTGTTTTTATAAGTCATGATAATCCAAGTATTCATACTTGACCAATCAGCATAATCCTTCACGAAAGAAATTTCATCAGTTCCGTCGTCGTTTAAATCACCTTCATTTTTCAAGTAGCTGATTCCCAATAATTGTTCATTTGAAGAAATGTGTAAGGTGTCAATGGATTTGTTGGTGGACAATAAAAAGGAATATGGTTGATTGGCAATGGTCAAAGCAACGAGATTCCCCAAATTTTCTAGATTCGAATAAAACTTATTGGTTTCCTTTCTCGTCAATCCAGAATGGTAATGCTCTATTAAATTCTCTTGTTTTCCATCTCCATCAAAATCACCAGAAATCATAAATCGATACCCATAAATGGGTTTTACATTTTCCGGAAGCGTATCGAATAGTTGAGCTCTTGGATTTGTCACAAAACAACTAGGCAGGAGAACTGTTTTGTTTTGAAAAGATGGATCGGAGCATGAAAGTAGAATCAAACTAAGAAAAAGCGATAAAATGAAAAAAATCAGGAGGCTTCTACTCCTTAACAATTGAGATTCACTCCTTTTTAGCTCTATTCGTTTCATTAAGGATGATTTAAATGGATCGATTAAACGAAATTAATTTCTGACAGCTCTTTACCTATTGTTTGAATTCCTTTAATGATCTTATCGGTTTGTTTTGTCGATGGATGTTTTTTACCGCGCACGTATTGTGATAAAAGTGTTGGATTCATTCCGATTCTCTGTGCCAAAAAATTAGCATTCAACACTTTATAATAATGAAAAAACAGTTTTAAATCTAAATTTAATTTAATATTGTCAATACTAACTTCATATCCTAACTCTTCATATGCAAAGTTTAATGCCTCCATTAAATTCGTGTAAAGCTCTGAAATGTTTTCCCCAGTGCTAAAGACACTCATTTCTTCTGCATATGCCGAATATCCTGTTTTCGTTTTTTCAACGGTGACTTCAATTTTTTTCTTTAACGGTTTCATCTTTTAATTCCTGCTTGCTTGAATAGTTTTTTCTCTAATCCTTTTCCTAACTCTTGACAACCGTGATTAGAAAAGATAATTAAACCCTCTTTTAAGTCATGTTTAAGTTTATCATGAGACCCCCTCTGTGAAATTGGATACCAGCCATCTTTTTGAAGTATGCGAAATGCTTCAGAAGTTTTCATTACAAAAGTAAATTATTATTTACTTTAAACAAATTTTAAATGTGTATTTCTTTCCAGAAAACAATTGATTAAACTGTTTCTTTAAGGCGATTGATTTGTGCGTAGGTTCACCCTTTCTTTCAGGACACAAATTGCGTCCTCAAAATTTTCTTATCTTCTTTTACATATTCTTTAAAGCCTATTTTTGGTCTCTTTTCCTGACTCACTTTTCTTTGATCCTTGTGCATAAGATAGGTCAAAGCTTGTTCGATGCCTATAAATTTTCGGTCGTGGCGTTTTTCTAACTCGCGCAATTGCTTGGCCAGTTCCTCGTG
>JAHEMQ010000022.1 GCA_024643555.1 Crocinitomicaceae bacterium
CAACAGATAATAATGAGCAATTGCAAAGCTTCATGCGTGCAAAGTCCAATTACTTGGCGACAGATAAAGATGACAATGTAGTCTTTCTTGCTGAAACACCGTTCTTGTTGCAAATGGCTGAACAAGATTATCCAGATTTAGTCTTCCATAAAACCTCGGAATTTAAATTGGAGATTTAATTCGGTTTGTGGAATTTAGGAAGAGATGAATCCTTTTCATACTTTTATCCTAAATCAATCTGCATGAAAACCATTATATTCTTCCTCTTTTTTCTTCCATTCTTTTCTTTTAGTCAATCAGCTGAGTTTGATAAATACATTTCCGAAGGAGTGAAATATTACGATAGCCGCAATTACGATGCGGCCGTTCAGCAATATCAAAAGGCACTGAAAATAGACAGTAAATCCGAATTAGCGAATTACGAATTGGCCCTGACCTATGTGGCAATGAAAGACTACCGAGCGGCATTAAGTTACTGTGAAGTTGCCATCGAAGCAAATGGTAAAAATATCCTAGCTGCCTATTTGATCAAAGGATCCTGCCTGGACGAACTAGGACAAACGGAAGAATCAATCAAGCTTTTCGAAAAAGGCATCAAGAAGTTTGGTTACAATCATTTGCTGTGCTACAATTTAGGAATGGATTATTACCGAATGGGCGACTTGGCAAAAGCACAAGAAATCATTGAACACGGAATCGAAACGAAAAAATCCCATGCAAGTAGTCACATGCTACTCGGGTACGTGCTCGCGGACCAAGGAATGAAAGTGAAAAGCATATTGGCTTTGCATTACTTTTTGCTGTTAGAACCAACGAGTAATCGTTCTGAAAAGGCATATGCGCTACTCATGAAACAAATGGGTGGAAATGTCCAACGAAAAGAAGGAGAAGAAAACACCATCAATATTTACGTAGATCCAAATGCGGACCCAGAATTTTCTTCCGCTGAACTGATGCTTTCTATGTTGTCAGTAAGTAGCACTTTGGAAGAGAATAAGGATAAAACGGCGGAAGAAATGTTTATCGAAAACACGAAGTCTATGTTCATCGTGATGGGTGAACTTAAAAAGAAAAAGAACAAAGGCTTGTATTGGGAATTTTACATTCCCTTATTCGATGAGCTCGCGCATTCAACGGTTCTCGACGCTTATTGCTATTACATTTCACAACAATTCAACGAGGTCTCGGCTAAATGGATGGAGGAACACCAAGATCACTTCAACGAGTTAGTGGAGTGGTTTAAAAAGAATGGGTAAATCTTAACGTTTGTTAAGTGTAATCCTCCTAGAAATCAATTATTTTTGAGTAGACAAACAGCTAACGCATGGAAAGAAGAAACTTTATTACGAGGTTAGGATTGGGGATTTCCTCCCTGGTTGCTTTGCCTTTTGCATCGTGGTCCAAAGAAAAAGAAGACATGAAAAATCCAATCACCAATCCAATTACCCGCATTCGTCCACTCGGATTCCAATGGGAAACCGCGGATCCCTTTTTATTTTGTGTGCATCACGAAGATTTCTTTCCAAAAGGAAATGCACAACTTGGACCTGATCCCAGTTTGTTCGATGGTCGTCACATGGGACAAGATTTCATTGTGAAAGATGGCTTTCGCATGTATCACGGCTCCACCGTCCCGGGTTTTCCTGGACACCCACACCGTGGATTTGAAACGATTACCGTTGTTCGTACTGGACTGGTAGATCATGCTGATTCCTTAGGTGCAGCGGGGCGTTACGGAAACGGAGATGTGCAATGGATGACCGCCGGAAAAGGAGTTCAACATTCAGAAATGTTTCCTTTGCTAAATCAGGATAAGGATAATCCGCTTGAACTCTTTCAAATTTGGTTGAATCTTCCGAAAAAAAGTAAAATGGTGCAGCCACATTTTAAAATGATTTGGTCGGAATCCGTTCCAAAGTTTGATGCGAAAGATGTACAAGGAAACCAAAGCCACATTGAAGTGTTGGTGGGAAAACTAAATGAACATCGGGCCTTGAGCTCTCCTCCAAATTCGTGGGCGGCAGATGAAAACAACCACGTCGCCATTTACAATATCCACATGGAGCCAAATGCGGAGTGGATCTTGCCCGCAACTGAAACAGGTGTCAATCGCACCTTGTTTTATTACGAAGGAAATGGTTTGAATATGTCAGGGCAAGTGATTCCTCATTACCACGCTGTAGAAGTAGATCCAAGCTCTTCGATTATCCTTAAGAATCAAGCGGAGACTTCGAAGGTTTTAGTGTTGCAAGGACGTCCAATCGGTGAGCCAGTGGTGCAACACGGACCATTTGTGATGAATACCAAAGAAGAAATCTATCAAGCGTTCGACGATTATCAGAAAACACAATTCGGCGGATGGCCATGGTCGCGTTACGATCAAGTGCACCCAGCCACAGAGGGACGCTTCGCCAAACATGCGGATGGGAAAGTGGAGAAACCGCAGGGGTGATTTTTTTTGGTGAATAAGTGGCCCAGATTTCAATTGAAATATGTGAAACAAAGGACACAGCGAATTAACCGGATTGAAGATGAGAAATAAATTTTGGGTGGTCATTTTTTTGGTGAACAGTACTTGGGCTCAAAATTTACTCGATAACGGTGGATTTGAATCCAATGGTTCGTTTCCAACGAATGTGATGCAATCCGATTTATGTACGGGTTGGTCCAAATGCAACCAAGGAGGCGGAGGAAGTCCAGATTATTTTCATATCAATAGTTCCGGTTTGGTGCAATTACCAAATTCATTTTATGCAACCATTTCTCCTCATGGTGGAAGCGCTATCATGGGACTCATTACGTATCACGGACTTTCTACAAATTTTCGAGAATATCTGTCACATGCATTAAATTCTCCTTTGGTAGTTGGAGCAACGTACAATGTTCAATTCTATTTATCCAATGGTATGTACAATGGGAATTATGGCGGTTGTGGTTCAAATCATTTTGGAATGGCTTTTTCCACCAATCAATGCCAACAAATTGGAACGAGTCCAATGGACTTCATGATTCCCCAATATTCGGATAACGCCATATTCTATCACAGCGATTGGCAGCAAGTAAATTTTTCCTTCATTGCAGATTCAGCCTTTCAATACCTCACCATTGGAAATTTTACTTCCAATGCAAATACCTTGATTCAAAATGTGGAAAACAGTCCCACTGAAATAGCATATTTTTTTGTCGATGATATTCAAGTAGTTCGAGCAGATGAGACTACGGGGCAGGATGTAATGGATCAAACAAAACGAAATGTCTACTATCAATCGCAGTTGAAAAAACTGGTATACATTGGAGTAGAAGGAAAAGAAAATGAGTTAATGCTGATCAATGCAGTTGGAAATTTGATAGTCCAAAAAAACATAATAGGAAGTGGTGAAATTGACTTGGTGAGCCTTCCTTCAGGGCTTTATTTTTATCGACTTTCAAGTGAAAATGGTCCGCTGAAAACAGGTCGTTTCATCCATCCTTAGTATTTTTCATACCAATCAAATTTCTCAGAGATAATTTGCTGTTTATTTGTTTGAATATGTTTCAGAAATGCTTTTGCAACGAGATCCAATTTTTTATCCTTTAACCAGATTAAATGCCAGGTGGAGATTAATGGAAGGCCGTCTGTTGGGATGATTTTTAACTGTTGATTCTCCAATTCATTCTTAATTCCTATGAGCGGCATAATGGAAAATCCTAGTCCGGCAATGAGTGCTTGTTTCACAGCTTCATTACTTGTTAATTCCATGTTCATTTGAATCGGTAAATTTAATTTTTGCAGGTATTTTTCAATCACGAATCTTGTACCTGAGCCTTTTTCACGTTGAATGAAAGGTAAGTCCAATAATACCTTGCTTGCTTTTCTCGATTTTGGTGTACGCATGAGTTGGTTGCCAATCAGAAAAAGCTTGTTAGACATCAGTTCCTCCTTTTCGATGTTTAGTTTTTCAGGAAGGACACTTACCAAGGCAAAGTCGACAAGGTTATTTTCCAAGCTTTCAATTACTTTCGCTTTATTCGTGACGTCCATGACTAAGTTTACATTTCTATTCGCTTGAATGAAATCAGAAATAAAGTAAGGGGCAATGTATTTTCCTGTGGAAACGACGGAAATCTTCAGTTTTCCACTTAATTCTCCTTTGTAAACATGCAGTTTTGTTTGAAT
Source organism: Crocinitomicaceae bacterium (assembly GCA_024643555.1). Taxonomy (GTDB): domain Bacteria; phylum Bacteroidota; class Bacteroidia; order Flavobacteriales_D; family Crocinitomicaceae; genus UBA952. The sequence continues at coordinate 4,157 of JAHEMQ010000022.1, forward strand.
TCCTTCTATTTCCTTCATGATTTTCTGTGCCGATCCGGCAACTTCACTACCAAAATCAGTCACATAAATCTTTTTATTTAGTACCTCAATCAATGGTATTTCAAATTGATCTTGAAAGTTCTTTAATTGGATTGATACGGCGGGTTGTGTTAAGTGCAGTGCATCGGAAGCCTTGGTAATACTACGAAGTTCAACCACTTTTAAAAAAATACGAAGTTGATTTAATGTGTAATGCATAAATTAAATTAATGATAAACATATCAAATATAAATAAAAATATATGAAAATGTATGTTCAATTTTGCAGCGAGTTAAAAAACAGAGTATTCACTTTATCTACATCACATGAAAACAACTTTCATTTTTACTTTATCCTTCTTACTTGCCTTCGGTCTGATTGTTTTGGCTTTTTTTATAGAAGATCAATTGACCACTAAAATGATTGGTATCGCTGCTTTAATCAGTGCCATGCTCTCTATTTCGTTCGTCAACGGAACCTTATGGAAAAATAAAAAAGCAAGCAAGTAAACGCATTCACCTTTAAAATTGGACACATGGAATTTGAAATTTTAATCAACAATTTAACGAATCCAACCTTGCTTTTTTTTGTGCTTGGAATCATTGCTGCACTCGTCAAAAGTGACCTCGAAATTCCTGAGTCAACCAGTAAGTTTATTTCCTTGTACTTATTGTTCTCTATTGGTTTCAAGGGAGGGCAGGAGCTTGCGAATAGTCCGTGGTCGACTGAAATTTTGTCATCGCTCATTTTTGGTGTTCTTTTAGCATCGCTCATTCCGCTGTATACTTTTTTCATCTTAAAAAGAAGCTTGTCGGTATACGATGCAGGAGCCATTGCAGCTGCGTATGGATCGGTGAGTGCAGTTACCTTTGTGGCTTCCATGTCCTTTTTAGAAATGCAAAAATTGAGCGCAGGTGGACACATGGTGGCGGTTATGGCATTCATGGAATCACCAGCGATTATTGTAGGAGTGATTCTAATGAACCGATTTGATAAAACTGATACAACTCATCCTTCATTCAATCTGGGAAAAGTTTTGAAACATTCGTTTACGAATGGAAGTGTGCTCATGATCATTGGCAGTTTGGTCATTGGTATGATTGCCGATTCAAAGCAAGCGGATGGCATTAAACCGTTTACTACGGATATTTTTAAAGGATTTCTTGCGCTTTTCTTGTTGGAGATGGGAATGGTAACGGCGAGGAGGTTTAATGCGTTCAAACATTATAGTTGGTTTGCCAGTGTTTTTGCCTTGGTGATTCCACTCATAAATGGTTGCGTCGTAGCTGCTGTATCTCAATTTGTTACACCTGATGTGGCGAATCGTTTTGTATTTGCTGTATTGGCTGCGAGTGCTTCTTATATTGCTGTTCCTGCTGCCATGAAACTTGCCGCTCCGAAAGCAGACCCAGGACTTTATCTACCAATGGCACTTGGACTGACCTTTCCTTTGAACATTACCTTTGGTATGCCACTTTATTTTTTAATCGTACAGAATAGCTAAGGAAATCATTGATTTGAAATGACGGCGAAAAAGCCTTGTTGAAATTCGTTTGGCTGGTCCTGCTCGTTTGGATAATAAAGGTAGAAATAGGTTCCATCGATAAATGTTGATGGACAAAAATTATTCAAGTAAGGGGACGATTCGTACATGACATTTCCCCAGCGATTCAAGATAATCAAATGATTGTGCGGTTGATTCAAAGCGTGGTCAATGAGAAAAATATCATTTATTCCATCGCCGTTTGGGGTCACGACATTTGGAATCACGGGTGTACAATCCATTCCCAAAATTTCGATGCTATCGCTGACAGAACAACCAACGGAATTGGTTGCTTGAATGACATAGATGCCAGGAACATTGACAGTTAACAAGTTTGGATGAGTTGCGTTAAATGGAACATTCCATTGAATGTCCAAATTCGCAGGAGTAAAACTTAATTGAATAAAAGAGTTGCCGTTTTCACTGTTGGTACAGATGACGCTATCAGAGGCTTGGAATGAATAGTGTATGCTTCCATCGCTAATTACCAAACTATCGGTTTTTTGTTCGGCACATCGACCGTATTGTATGGTATAAATTCCTGGAGCATCGATGGTAATATCGGTGTGAGTGCTATCGCCATTGAACCATTCAAACCAAGTTTGAGCCTCTTGGTTGAAATGTAAAGGAAGACTACCTTCATTGCACCAAACACTTGGTCCAGATAGAACATCGGTCATTAAAGAATCGAAGATGAAAATAGTGGATGAACTGAATACAGTTGGACATTCCGGACTAACATAACTTGCTAAAAGAGTGGTGTTTTGTAGAACGTTATTCAAGGTGAAAGTTGAACTATTGTCGAGTAAATTGGTGTCTAGGTCATACCAGTTCATGGAAAAACCACTTACATCGCTTAAAACGATGCTGTCGTGAAGGCAAATCGTATCGGAAAAATCCGGTGGAGGAGTGTTTTCTGGGTAAGTTCCAATATGAATGGAATTGGTGGTGCTTTGACAACCAAGTTCATTTGTCACGACCGCAAAATAGTCTCCGGAGGCAGTTGCATTTAATTGAAAAGTGGAACTCGCACTCGCTGGAAACCATTCGTAATTGGCATTCGTCAAAGAGCCTGAAATTAGTGTCGACTCGGCATAACAAAGCATGGTGTCCGGACAGCTAATTTCAGCTTGAAAAGTCCCATCAATGACTTCAACCGTATCGTAAAAAAATAAATCGCATTGCTCAATAATAACACCATAGAATCCTGGTTGTGTTACTTGAATCGAATTACTATTCGATGGATTGGGCCACCAAGTAATGCTCGGATTTCCGCTGTAAATGGCTGTTATTTCGATGGTGTTATTTCCACAGAGGATATTGGAAGGGGCCACTTGAATAAATGGACTAGTAAACGAGATGAGTTGAACATTAGGACTCGTGAATTGACATCCTCCAGCATCTTGCACGACGCAGTAATAACTTCCATCTTCGGATGCATAAATAAATGATGTTGTATTCGGAAGTGTGCCATTGGGTCCAATCCATTCATACGTCACAAAGTTATTGGGCACGTTTAGTAAAATCGAATCTCCTGGACAGAGCAAGCCATCCAGAGGATTGATACTTATTGTTGGAGGAGCCAAATATTCCACGAAAATGGAGGCTCCAGATTCATAGGGACATCCAGATACTGGGTCAGTAAAATAACCAACAAAGGCATAGTTACCACCAGCATTCACCGCGATACTATCCCCATCTAGACTTTCCCAAATGATACCGGTTCCGCCAATAGGGGCTGTCGTCAGTTCCCAATTGAATCCCATTTGTGGATTCACTGCGCTTAATACAATGGAATCTCCCGGACAAATCGAGGAATTTCCAAGCAAAATAGGAGGTGGAATATTCGGGATGAATGGAATCACATAAAAGGAGTCAGTCACGACATAATTTGTTAATACGGTATCGCAGTTTCCGAGGTATCCTACCCAAAAGTCGACGGAAACATAAAACCATTGAGGAGTATTCACCAATACTGCATTTGCATTCGAATTATACAAAACTGAACTCGTTCCATTGATGACCCATTCCGCAACTGCAACTTCAAAGGGTGCTTGAAAGGATTGAGCCAATAAAAGTTGTGGGTTTGTTAAACTGTCCGTTAGCCAAAAAGTCACGATGTTATTACAAACATGCACAGTATCCATTCCGGGTAAAATCGTAGGGGCCATTGGTGGAACCGTAGGAGTTGGGCCCGTCAAATCTAAGCTGATGGTTCCATTTTGCTCACAAATGTTATCCGATACGGAAACAAAATAGACACCTGATTGACTGGCTTCATACGGACCTAATCCACTACCACTCACACTCGGTCCAATGACATTGAGGGAACAGCCAGCACAAAGATTGGTAAAATTGAACACAAGGTTTGAAGGAAGACAGAGGTATTCGGCATAGTTCTCCCCAGGTTCATTGACAAAGAGATTGAGCGTATCCGAGTAAAGTGGTAAAGTCGGAAAAGAATGAATATCGACATAAATAGAGTCCAACATACCACTACACTGATCCAAACGTTCCATTTCAACCCAAAACCATCCTGAACTGCTAACGCTAATCGACGGGGTGGTCAAGGAATTGCTCCAATTGTAAGTGTACAATGGATTGAAAAACGAATTCGCAGGATTGTTGTACTCACTGTAATCTAAATCACCAACCCCACAAAAAATAAAAGTGTCCAGACCTTCGTTAATGGCGCCTATCAATGAATCGTTTTGGACAAAATAATTCAAGTTGTTATTATCAGCAGCTAAACAATTGGTGATAAATCCAGTTTTTACTGAGGCGTCAAGTAGGAAATTGTTGGTGGACGATTCATAGGTCAAGGCCGTGAATTCTTGGGCTGACAACAAATTCACGATGGGAGAACTTGGAAAAAAAAGTTGCTCGGAATGAAACCCAACAAATACAGGGTTTAGATTTCCGAAAGCTGCAATTCCTTGTCCAAGGTCATCTTTTTGACTTCCAGCCTGTTTACTCCAACTTAAAGTACCGTTCGCATGCAATGAAATCGTGAATACATCTCCAAATCCAAGTGAATTCCACATACCGTCGTGATTTCCGGGAAGATTTCGCAATTCGTCAAATGAGCAATTGAAAAACCCCGTTAAATAGACCTCATTGGAAGCATTGAGGGCAAGTGATTTAACACTTAAGGGATTATTGGATCCAAATGTTTTGGACCATTGAAAAACGCCTGAATCATTCGTTTTAAGGATGAAAATGCGGTCACTATATGAACTACTGATGGTATTTCCTGGGTTCGAATAGGTCATAGTGGAACTAAAATCGCCACAAACCACGACTTGGTTGTCTGTTCCAATAGCGAGGTCGTTGGGAAGTACCGATCCTGCTTTCATGGTCTCTAAAAACAAAAAAGATCCGGCATTGTCGAGTTTTGCTAGAAATCCAACATTGTTATTGACATTCGAAATGGCTGTATTGGCAAATGTAAAGTTGGAAGAAAATTGTCCGCAAACGAACACTTGTTGTTGGCTGTTTACCGCCACTGCAGTTCCTTTGTCATTTTTTGTGCTTGCGCCAATTCTTACCCAAGTAGGATTTCCGGTGGGTGAATATTTAGCCACAAACATATCGGAACTTGCCAAGTTGGTAAATGGATCGATTAAGCTTGTGAATGACTGTCCTTGAAGAAGTGATGAACCAGTGAAATTCCCTGTAATCAGGACATTGTTTTGTTGATCGACAGCAATTCCATTGGCAATTTCAGGGCCTAATCCACCTTCGTGAATTAACCATTGTGATTGACCAGCGTCGTTTATTTTTAAAATGAATACATCCTGCGAATTAGACTGAGTATTGATACTGAAGTTATCCGCGTTTAGTTGATTCGTAAAGGTGCCAGTAATCACTGGGAAATTATCTGGTCCGATGGCAATATCCGTGGCGCGATCAAAGCCATTTCCAGTCAAGTGTTTCACCCACAAGATCATACCAGTTGGACTGTATTTAGCAATGTACACATCACTTCCTCCTTGAATGTTGGAAACTTGAATGCTTGAACTAAAGATGCTATTTGCAGTGAGGTGTCCACAAACGTACGAATTCCCCGATGCATCGTAAGCCACCGATTTCGCCTCACTCGCAAAACCGCTGTCAATCATCCAGCCCCAATCTTGTGCGTACATGCTTGGACTTAGAAAAACGAAAAACAAGAAGAGCAAATGGGTGATGCTCATGGATAATTAAGCTTTTAATGCTATTGAATATAGTATTTGATTTTTAGTCAAACTACCGAATTCAACAAATTATAATTACTAAAATACACTAATTTCTGCTATTCGATTGAATTTCATTAGATTGTAATGATTTTCTAGGATCAATACTAAATACTTAAATTAATTATTGTTTTTCTAGCAACCCTAAGATACGTTCGTACGAAGTGAACAATGCAATCACATTGAAACGTTGGATATGTGTCTTGAAGTATAGGAAAGTGGAGTAGGATTCAGCCATCAAAATCAGGGTTCTTTGGTAAAAGAAGATTTGCTTATTTCTACTGCATATTTTTACATCAGCGCTAAACCAAATACATAAATCAAATAGCCAATAAGTAAAAGGAAAAGTAGAAACAAGAAAATTATAAGGAGCAATACGAATCCGATTAGGACACCGATAACCAATAAACCGACAATTCCGGCGAGTAGGATAATTCCAAGGATGGAAATCAATGTGTCCAAGGCATCATTGCTTTGAAACGCTGTCCTTTGATAGTGTTTCTTCGATTTCGTTTGAGCGATGAATGGAACTGCTCGAGGATTAGCAATTTGTACCCGGACATTCCCAGTATGCTCTGCGGTCACTGCGTTTTCAGGATTGCTTTTGACCCCACTATCTTGCTTCTTTGGTTCCTTTAAAATTTGTTCGCTAGCCGGCGCGAGCGTCGAAACAAGTGCTTGATTCGACTCATTTTCAATCGCAACCAAAGCGGAAGGATGTTTTGCTTTTTTAGGATCAGCTTCCGGTGTTGATTCTTCCGTCGAACTAGCCTTGGCGTGCAGCGTATTTCCTTTCCAATCAATACTCATACCCGGACGATACAATCTTTTTTGAACGGTACACGATCCAAGAAGCATCAAAAAAGACAAAAAGGTACCAGCGACAACGCTTTGAACTTTCATATCATTTAACTTAAAAACAGGTTAAAGATAGAAAGAAGAAGTTTGATTCCAAGTTTGATTTTCAATCCTTTTCTTTACCCCCTTCGAGATTTCGAAGGAGTTAACTGTTTTTAT